>NZ_JBFREA010000010.1:0-144343 GCF_052114065.1 Specibacter sp. RAF43
TGGTCCAGGATGGTCCAGGAGGGTGTGGGCGCGGCCGCGGCCGATCGCGTACAGGGCCATGATTTCCGCGTCCGCGTAGCGGGAGCGGTAGGCGGGGTCGGTGGCGGGGTCTTCCCCGGCCAGGGGCGGGCGGCGGGTGGCGAAGACGGCCAGGGCGGTGGCTTCCCGGCCCCGGGCCCAGGCCGCGAGCCGGTTCGCCGCGTGCACGTAGTCCAGCAGGTCGTTTTCGCCCAGGGCCGCCGGGTCCAGGCCGGCCAGGGCGTCCGCCCCGGGGACCGGGGACCACACCACCCCGGCCGGGTTGTGCGGTCGGGGTGCGGTGGGCAGGTCCGGGACCGCGGCCCGCAGCATCCGCACCCGGGCTCCCACCCCGGGCCCGGGCCGGGAGAGGGCCGGGTCAGCCTGGCCCGGATCCGCCCACGGCGCGGGCATCACCGGCACCGGAAACACCGACCCACCCTCACCGGACGCGCCCGCACCGGGGACGGACGGAACAGGGACGGCGTCGGGGACGTCCTCGGCGGTCTCGGGGTAGTCGGCGGGGGCGGGGTAGTCGTCGGCGGGGCGGTAGCGATGAGGCGGGCGATGTCGGCGTCGCTGAGTTCGGCGCCGGGGTCCTCCTCGGCGAAGGAGCCGGCGGCCAGGTGCCAGGCCAGTTCCGCGGCGCTGAAGCCGGCCCAGGGCTCGTGTGCGAGGGGGTCGGTGGCGATCAGGGCGGCCAACTGATCATCGGTGAGCCGTGGCTCATCGTCCTCCGGCCGGCGGCCGGGGTGTTGATCCAGATGCGACGGTCCGGTGGGGGTGGAGTCCCCGCTGCTACCGGGCCGATCCGTCGTGCCCATGATCCCACCTTACCCACTTTGTTCTAGTTATGGAATAGCTTCACGTATTTATCTTCTATATTGCTGTTTCCCCGGCCCGGCCCCGTCCGTGGTCCCCGGGGTTGTGGCGTCGCCCGGCCCCCGGAGTCGACAACCCGGTGGCATCGATTCTGCCCGCCGGGACCGACACATCCGGCACACCCGCAGGAGCTGCCAGCTCAACAGTCCCGGATCCCGGCAGGCGCACCTACCCGCAGGAGCTGCCAGCTCAACGGGGCCGGCGGATCAACAGGGCCGACCGGCGAGGGCTCCATCGACGCAACTTTTTGCCCGCGAACCACTGTTCCAAGCCTGCCCCCGGGCGTAGGCTCTGGCATACCGTTTGCAAAGTTGCAGGAGAACTCCACGTGCCGACTTCACGAGATGAGCTTCCCCGGAATTGTGCGTTTCAGGAGCGTACGAGCGGTTCGGCTGCGGCCGATTTGGTTCCGCCGGCTTCCGAATCCGGGCCGGTGCCGGGGCGCGCATTTCAAGTCGGGCTGGCCGTAGCGTGCACAATGTTGGCGGCCGGCGGATTCATCGGGGCCGGCTTGGTCGACACGTCCCCTGCGGATGCGGCCGCCGCTGCCCGAACTTTGCAGTCCGTTCCAAGGGTCAGCCCGGCCGGTTCATCTACTCCTGATTCCCTCGCAGCAGGGGATCTCCAATTCCAAGTGCAGTTCGCGAGCTCGCTGCTGCTATCCAAAATGCCGCCGGTCAGGCAGGTGCTCGATCTGACGGGGCCCGGGAACACACTGAACTTCGCCTGGTCCCTCGGGCGCGACCCCGGGGTCCGAACGGAACTTTCGACCGCTGCCATGTCCCTGGTGCGCCAGGAAATTGTGGCGGCCGCCTACCGGGGGCTGGGCCACRGCTACGTTTGGGGTGGGACGAGTTTTGCCAACGGGTGGGACTGTTCCGGGTTTGTCCAGTGGGCGTATGCGCAGGCGGGCGTCGCCCTGCCACGCACGGAACAGTGGCTGCCCATGGTGGAAACCAGCAACCCGCAGCCGGGTGACTTGGTGGTGCAAAACCCCGACGGACCCAACCATTGGTCCCACGTCGGCATTTACATCGGCAACGGCCACATGATCAGCGCGCTCAACCCATCCGTGGGCACCATCCTGCACACGCCCGAAGCCACCAGCAATTCCTGGAAGTACTTCACGATGCCCGGCTTTGCGGCCCAGGACAAGGCGGCGCAAGATAGGTCGGCTACGGACAAGTCGGCCCAGGCGACGGCTGACCCAAACGCCAAGACGGCGACGCCAAACCGCACGGAGTCGCCAAGCGTTGCGTCCCAGCCCTCGCCGACGGCCACGGCAACTCCGTCCCCGACGGCAACGGCAACACCCACGGCAACGGCTTCGCCAACCCCAACGCCAACACCAACGCCAACAACAACGGCAACGCCCACGCCGTCGGCAACGGCAACGTCGGGGCCGTCTCCTACGGTTTCACCGACACCCAGGCCAACACCGACACCAACTGAAACGCCAACTCCGTCGCCAATACCCACGGCAACACCGTCGCCAACGGCAACGGCAACGGCAACGCCAACGCCAACGGCAACGGCAACGCCGTCGCCAACCGCAACGATGGATAGCACAGCGTCGCCGACCCCTGCGGCCACCGAGCCGGCCGAGGCGTCACCAACGCCCTCATACGCGTCCACCCACGCAGCGCAGCGGGCGGCCACACAATAGTTTCCGGCACCTCGCAGAATCACTTCCCCGGCCACCACCCTCGCGGCCCTCATGCTCGTCTGCCATTCCATGGAGGACCCGCAATGATGGGAGGATTGATGCGTGGGACATATCGACGTGGCAAACATTGACTACTTTCTCTCCGACGGCCGACAGCTGCTGAACGGGGTGAATTTTCGCGTCTCCGACGGGACCAAGACGGCCCTGATCGGACCGAACGGCACGGGCAAGACCACCCTGCTGCGCATCATCTGCCAGGACATCAAGGCCGATGAGGGCGTGGTCTCCCGTTCCGGCAGCATGGGGGTGATGCGTCAGTTTGTGGGTCAGGTCCGCGACGAGAGCACCGTGCGGGACCTGCTCCTGTCGGTTGCCTCGGCCACCATTGCCGCGGCCGGAAAAGCCGTCGACGACGCCGAGCTGGCAATGATGGAGCGCGACGACGAACCCACCCAGATGGCCTACGCGCAGGCGATCGCCGACTGGGGCGACGTGGGCGGGTACGAGATGGAGACCACGTGGGACGAGGTCACCATGGCCGCGATGGGCATGGATTTCTACGCGGCCCAGTACCGGAAGGCCTCCTCGCTCAGCGGCGGCGAGCAAAAGCGCCTGGTCCTGGAGGCACTGTTCTCCGGCCCGGATGAACTGCTCCTGCTGGATGAGCCGGACAACTATCTGGACGTCCCGGGCAAGCGCTGGCTCGAAGCAAAAATGGCGGAGTCGGAGAAATCCGTGCTGTTCGTCAGCCACGACCGGGAGCTACTGGCAAACGCCGCCGACAGGATCGTCACGCTGGAGCCGGGCATCAACGGCGCCTCCAGCTGGACGCACGGCGGGGGTTTTGCCTCCTACGTGAAGGCCCGCGACGACCGCAACGCCCGGTTCGAGGAACTGCGCAAGCGCTGGGACGAGGAGCACGTCAAGCTCAAGGAACTCGTCATCATGTACAAGACCAAGGCGGCGTTCCGCTCCGACATGGCCAATCGCTACCAGGCCGCGCAGTCGCGCCTGGCGCAGTTTCTGGAGAAGGGGCCGCCGGAGGCCCTGCCCATTGAGCAGAACGTGAAGATGCGGCTCAAGGGCGGGCGCACGGCCAAGCGCGCCGTTGTGGCCACGAAGCTGGAGTTAACCGGGCTGATGAAGCCGTTCAGCACGGAGGTGTGGTTTGGCGACCGTGTCGGCGTCCTGGGGTCCAACGGGTCCGGGAAGTCACACTTTCTGCGCCTGCTCGCGGCCGGTGGCTCGGATCCGGACAAGGAACACGAACCCGTGTCCGACGTCGACATTGCGCACGTACCGCACACCGGTTCCGTAAAACTTGGCGCCCGCATCCGGCCCGGCTTCTTTGCCCAGACGCATGCGCGGCCGGATCTTTTGGGCCGGTCACTGCTGGATATTCTGCACCGCGGCGACGAGCACCGGTCCGGGCTGGGCCGCGAAGCCGCCGCCGGGGCATTGGACCGTTACGGCCTGGCATCCAGCTCCGAGCAAAAGTACGATTCGCTTTCCGGGGGCCAGCAGGCGCGCTTCCAGATCCTGCTGTTGGAGCTCTCCGGCGCCACGCTGCTGCTGCTCGACGAGCCCACGGACAACTTGGACCTGCATTCCGCCGAGGCGCTGGAGAAGGCCATCGATTCGTTTGAGGGCACCGTGCTCGCTGTCACCCACGACCGCTGGTTTGCCCGCTCCTTCGACCGGTTCCTGGTCTTCGGCACCAACGGCGAGGTCTACGAATCCGATGAACCCGTCTGGGACGAAGAACGCGTGGAGCGGGCCCGCTAGGCAAAACGGCAGCCCGCGCCGCGGGGTCGAGGGCGTGCGGCCGCCACGAACACTGCCGCCACAAACGCGGCCGCCACGAACACTAGAGTGGCAGTAACAACCCATGACCCTCTCGGAAGTGAAGGGCAATCCCGCCATGAATCAGCTCGCGGTCCGCCGCGCCACTGTTGCCACATTTGTCATCTTCGGCGTCAACGGGCTGGCCTTTGCCAGCTGGGCGGCGCGAATCCCGGCCGTCACCAGGATCCTGGAGCTGACCGCCGGGCAAATGGGCTGGCTCCTGTTGACCATTGCCGCCGGTTCCGTCATTGCCCTTCCGCTGGCCGGGACGGTGGTGGCGAAGATCGGCACCGCCAACGCCGTGCGGGTGGGCGGCCTCACGTCTTCGGTGGGCGGGCTGGTCATCGCGACCGCGCTGGTCTTCGGCTCAGTTCCCGCCACGGCCGTGGGCCTATTCTTTTTTGGCGCGGGGATCGGCGTGTGGGACGTGTCGCAAAACATCGAGGGCGCGGACGTGGAACGCCACCTCGGCCGGACCATCATGCCGGCGTTTCATGCCGGATTCAGCGCCGGCGCGTTCGTCGGCGCCGTGCTGGGCGCCGGATTGTCGGCCATGAATGTCAGCCTGCCCGGCCACTTGTTCGCCATCGTGGGGCTGGTAATCGTCGTCATGTTCACGGTGCCCCGCCACTTTCTCCCTGGTATTTACGGGACCAAGCCGTCTGTGGTGGTGGATACCGGGGCGCCGAAACCCCCGGCGGCCAGGGGGCGCAGCGCGTGGTCGGAAAACCGCACGCTGCTCGTGGGACTGGTGGTCCTGGGCGCCGCCCTGACCGAGGGCGCCGCCAATGACTGGATCGCCAAGGCCACGGTGGACGGGATCGGCGCCACGGAATCCGCCGGGGCCATCATGTTGGCCGTATTTGTGGCCGCCATGACCACCGTTCGATTCCTGGGCGGTCGCTTCATCGACGCGTACGGGCGCGTTGCCGTCCTGTACGGCAGCCTGGGCGCGGCGCTGGCCGGGCTGGTGCTCTTTGTGCTGGCCCCCAACATCTGGCTGGCCGGGGTGGGCGCCATATTCTGGGGTGCCGGCGCGGCGCTGGGCTTTCCCATGGGCATGTCTGCCGCCGCTGACGACCCGGCGCGCGCCGCCGCCCGCGTCTCCGTGGTTTCAACGGTCGGCTATGTGGCGTTCCTGGCCGGTCCTCCGCTGCTGGGTTTCCTTGGCGACCAGGTCACGGTCCGCTGGGCGCTGCTGGCGATCGGCGTGGCCATCATCGCCTCCCTCCTGACGGCCCCGGCGGCCAGGCCGCTGCCCAAGTCGGCCTACGAGGGCGCGGGCGCGTAAGCCGCCTATATACGGCTCAAGGCATTTATTGCCCACGATGGCCCAGAGCTGCAGGGTCAGCCCGGCCCCGAGGAGCGCCCCGGCCATCGTATCGGGGAGCCAGTGCGCACCCGGGTACCTGCGGCTGTACATCATGGCAACGCTGAGAATCACCCCTGATCCAGATCCACACGCGTCCCAGTACGACGGCGGTTGTCACCGCCGCTGCCACGGTGGCACTAACATGCCCGGACGGGTATGAACCGGAATCCACCGGGACCAGCCACTCCCGCGGCCGCACCCGTCCCACCGTGAACTTGATCAGGTGGGTGGCTCCCAGGGTGCCGAGGTTCGCGCCGGCCGTGAACAAGGCCAGCCGGCGATGCCGGATGAGCAGGGCCAGCGCGGGCAGGCTGGCCCACAATAACGTCCGGAGCGACCATCGCAGCGGCCGGGGCGCCGGCGCCGCAGGAAGGGAAAGGCGCATCCAACCATTCCAATGACGGAAAAAGTGGGCCGACCTCTTCCGGCAACTGGGCCGGGCACATAGTCTGGCGGGGTGACACGTGGACGCGGGTCGCCGCCACGGGACCCCCTAATGGTTAAGGGCATTCGATGGACATGATTGAAGCGTCCGGGCTGCGCAAAACGTACAAGGCCAGGGGCGGCGCCGTTCATGCCTTGGACGGCATGGACCTGACGGCCCAGCAAGGCACCGTGAAGGCGATCCTGGGGCCCAACGGGGCGGGCAAGACCACCGTGGTGAAGGTGCTGACCACCCTGATTCGCCCGGATGCGGGCACGGCGTTTGTGCACGGCATCGACGTGAGGGCCGATCCGCAGGCCGTCCGGCGCCTCATCGGCGTCTCGGGGCAGTATGCGGCCGTCGATGAAAACCTCACGGGATTCGAAAACCTGGAAATGGTTGGCCGGCTGTACCACCTGGGCCGGGCCACCGCCCGAACCCGTGCCGCCGAGCTCATCGAGCTGTTTGAGCTGTCCGAGGCGCAGTCCCGGCCCGTCAAGGGGTTCTCCGGCGGCATGCGGCGCCGCCTGGACCTCGCCGGGGCGCTGGTCATCCGCCCGCGCGTGCTGTTCCTGGACGAGCCCACCACCGGACTCGACCCGCGCAGCAGGCTGGCCATGTGGGACGTCATCAAGCGGCTCGTGGCGGACGGAACCACCCTGCTGCTGACCACCCAGTATTTGGAGGAAGCGGACCAGCTGGCGGACCACATTTCCGTGGTGGACGACGGAAAGGTCATCGCGAACGGGACGGTTGACGAGCTCAAGGCCCAAATTGGCGGGCACCGGGTGGAGGTGACGGCTGTTGATGAACGGGACATGAGCGCCGTCGTCGCCGTGCTGACCCGCTATGCGGCGGGGGAGCCGGCCGAGGAATCGGACGCCCGGACCGCGCACGTCCGGGTGGCATCGGGCCCGGATGCCCTGCACGGGGTGCTGGGTGACTTGAAGTCGGCCGGCATTGAACTGCACGACGCCGGCATCCGGCGCCCCACGCTGGACGACGTCTTCCTCAAGCTCACCGGCCACGTGGCGGAGAAGGAAGAAGACGTGGAGGTGTCCCCGTGACCGCACAGGCCCTGAGCCCACACGCGCCGGGCGCGGCCGCCATGTGGCTCTCCGATGGGTGGATGATGACCTGGCGGAACCTGATCAAGATGCGCCGCTCCCCGGACATGGTCATTTTTGCCGTGCTGCAGCCCATCATGTTCGTGGTGCTGTTCAGCCAAATCTATGGCGGGTCCATTTCCGTCCAGGGCACCGACTATACCCAGTACCTGATGGCCGGAATCTTCGCCCAAACGGTGGTCTTCGGGGCCACGTTCTCCGGGGCGGCCATGGCCCAGGACCTCAAGGACGGCATCATTGACCGGTTCCGGACCCTGCCGATGAGCGGCTCCGCCGTGCTCATCGGGCGGACCAACTCGGACCTTGTGCTCAACGCCATATCCATGGTCATCATGATGGCCACCGGGTTTGTCGTGGGCTGGCGGGTCACCACGCCCTGGTCCCACTTCCTGGCCGGCTTGGGATTGTTGATGCTCTTCGCCTATGCCTTCAGCTGGGTGATGGCGCTGCTGGGCATGAGCGTGCGGTCCCCGGAGGTGATCAACAATGCCTCATTCATGATCTTGTTTCCGCTGACGTTCATCTCCAATGCGTTTGTGCAGTCCAGCAACCTCCCCACGCCCCTGCGCATCTTTGCGGACTGGAATCCCGTCTCCGCCCTGGTCCACGCCGCACGGACGCTTTTTGGCAACCAGGGCACCGCCCCCGTCCCGGACGCGTGGACCATCCAACATGCCGTCCCCACGGTGGTCATCGGCGCCATCGTGATGCTGTGCATCTTTGTCCCGCTGTGCATCCGCAAGTTCGCCTCCATCAGCACCCGCTGACCCGCCGGTCATCCCAAGGGACGACCCTGAATCAACCCTGATTCATCCCTGAGAGAGACGCAATGGCGCCCGGCGCACCGTACCGTGGAGGGTAGGCCGCGGCCAATGTGCCGCACGCAGCTTTCCACAGTCGCCTGAAGGGGTATCCACATGATCGAGGCAGTAAACCTCGCCAAGCACTACGGTGCCAAGACGGCGGTTGACGGTGTCACATTCACCGTCAGCCCCGGGATGGTGACGGGCTTTTTGGGCCCGAACGGCGCCGGAAAATCAACCACCATGCGCATGATCGTGGGGTTGGACAAGCCCAGCGCAGGGTCGGTGCGGGTCAACGGCAAGCACTATGCCGAGCACCGCGATCCGCTCCACCAGGTGGGTGCGCTGCTGGACGCGAAGGCCGTGCACACCGGCCGCAGCGCCTATAACCACCTGCTGGCCATGGCGGCCACGCACGGCATTCCGACCAAGCGGGTCCACGACGTCATCGACATGACCGGGCTGGCGGCCGTGGCCAAGAAGAAGGCCGGCGGCTTTTCGCTGGGCATGGGCCAGCGGCTGGGGATTGCCGCCGCCCTGCTCGGGGATCCGCAAACCCTGATCCTGGACGAGCCCGTCAACGGCCTGGACCCCGAAGGCGTGCTGTGGGTGCGCAATCTGGCCAAGCACCTGGCCGGCCAGGGCAAAACGATCTTTCTCTCCTCCCACCTGATGAGCGAAATGGCGCAAACCGCCGACCACCTGATTGTGATTGGGCGCGGGCGGATCATCGCCGACGCACCCATCGAGCAAATCCTGGCCGGCGCCCAACAGGCCAAGACCCGGGTCCGGACCGCCGACGTCGTGCGGCTGGGCCAGCTGCTGGCCGGGGACGGCGTGCGGGTTGACAGCCTGGAAAACGAAACCCTTGAGGTTGCCGGGCTGGATTCGCGCCAGATTGCCCAGATCGCCCTGGAGAACCGCGTGCTCGTCTATGAGCTGACCCCCCTCACGACCTCCCTGGAGGAGGCCTACTTCGGCCTGACCAAGGACGCCGTGGAGTACCAATCACATGAATTCGCGGATGCCGAACCCGCGCCCGTTGTCACGAAGGGACACTGAAGATGATGAGCACGACGACGATTCCCGCTCCGTCGCGGGCCGGCGCGGACTCCCTGTCCTTCCCGGGGGTCCTGCGCAGCGAGTGGATCAAGTTCCGGTCCCTCATGTCCACCCGGCTGCTGCTGCTTTTCACCTTTGTGGCCGTTGTGGGCGTTGGCACGCTGGCCGCCTGGCTGCGCGGAACCATCATCGAAACCTTGATGGAATCCGGCCCCGGGGGCCCGCGCGAATCCGGCGCCCCGGCCGGTCCGAAGATGACCATGGACCAGGCCATTGAGGCGGCCAACTCCCAGGGCATCACCATTTACGGGGTGCCCATTGCCGGGCTGCAACTGGGCATCCTGGTCCTGGGCGCCCTGGCCGTGCTGCTCATCGCCTCGGAGTTCGGCACCGGGATGATCCGCTCCACCATGACGGCCGTGCCCAAGCGGCTCCCGGCGTTCTTCGCCAAGGCCATCGTGCTGGTGGTGGTCTCCTACATGGTGACCCTGCTGGCCGCCATTGCCACGTTCCTGATCTCCATCCCGATCCTGAACTCCTACGGCATCGAGATGTCGCTGGGCCGTGACGGCGTGCTGTACAGCATCTTCATGGGCGGCGTGTACGTTGCCGGCGTCGCCCTGGCGGGGCTTTCCCTGGGCACGCTGATCCGCAACTCCGCCGGCGGCATCGTCGTGCTGGTGGCCCTGTTCTTCCTGCTGGAGATCGGCACGTCGCTGCTCGGGCTGGTCCCCGGCGACTTCTGGAAGTACGTGGGCCAGTACGTGCCCAGCGCGGCCGGCGGCCGGATGCTGGAGATCGGCGACAAGGCGGCCTACATCAGCCCGCTGTCCGGCGGATTGATCTTCCTGGCCTGGATCACCGCACTGACGGTCCCGGCCGTCATCTCCCTCAAGACCCGTGACATCTAGGACGGCCAAAAAAGTCCGGCTGCCACAAGGCTTCTAGACTGGCTTCCATGCGCACACACAGCCAGGCGGGGGCTGCGGAACGAACGGCCGCAACCCCCGCCGACATCCCGGCCTCCGAGATGCCCGCGGCAGGCAGGGGCGCCGAGGAATTCTCGGCCCGCCGCCGCGGCCTGATGCGCCGCTACCTGTACAACCACCCGAGGGTCATGGACCTGATGGTGGTTGCGGCGTACCTGCTCGCCGGCTCCGCCACGTTCCTAAGCCCGCTCACGGCCCGGCTGCCGGTGCACGCCGCCCTGATGCTGGCCGGGGCCGTGGTGCTGATGTTCCGCCGCAGCCGGCCGCTCACCGTCCTGGCCGCCCTGTCCGTGCTGGAGGTCGTGAGCATCATCCTGGTCCCGACCTCGGGCAATATCGGGACCAGCCTGTGGTTTGGCCTATACGCGGTGGCCGTCACGTACCGCTCCGTCTTCAGCTTCGTCATGGCCGCCCTGGCCAGCTTTCCACTGGTCGCCTACATGCTCTTCTTCTACCAGTATCCCCGGGAATACCTGCTCGCGGACGGTCCCTCCGCCACCGCAAGCAACATCATCAGCGTGATCGTGCTGCTGCTGACCAATACCGTCGCCACCGGCGTCGGGGCGTCGGTGCGCCGCGGCCGCGAACACGAGGCGGAACTGCGTTCCTGGGCGATCAGGAACGCCCAGCTTGCCTCGGTCGCCGAACGGAACCGGATCGCCCGGGAAATGCACGACGTCGTCGCCCACTCGCTGACCGTGATGGTGGCACTGTCCGACGGGGCCGCCGTCGCGGTCAAGCGCAACCCCGAGCAGGCGGGGGAGGTGCTGGGCCGCCTCTCCGAAACCGGGCGGACCGCGCTCTCCGACATGCGCCGGGTGCTCGGGGTGCTGCGGGACGACGCCGGCAGCGACGGCCGGCGCGCCCCGCAACCGGACCACAGCGACCTGCGCACCCTCGTCGACGGGTTCCGGCAGGCCGGGCTGCCGCTGGTGGTCACCCAATCCGGGCCGTCCCTGCCCGAGGACCCCGCACTGGCCCTGACCGTCTACCGGATTGTCCAGGAGTCGCTCACCAATGTGCTCCGCTACGGCACCTCCGTCTCCCGGGTGCAGGTGGTGATCGGCCTCGACGCCGGGACGGTGCGCATTCAGGTCTCCGACGACGGGCACGGCTCCGTCGACGCGCCGGTGGGCGCCGGGCAGGGAATCGTGGGCATGCGCGAACGGGCCGGCATCTTCGCCGGGACGGTCGACGCCGGGCCCTCCCCGGGCGGCTGGACGGTCGAGGCGCTGCTGCATCTGTCCGAGGGAACCGAAAAACCATGACCAGCGAAAGTGACGCGATGAACGTGACCGCACCGATTTCAGTGCTGCTCGTGGACGACCAGCCCCTGCTGCGCATGGGATTCCGGCTCATCCTGGAGGGCGAGGATGACCTGAGCGTCGTGGGGGAGGCCGCCAACGGCGTCGAGGCGCTGGCCGCCGTGGACCGCCTCGACCCGGACGTGGTGCTGATGGATGTGCGCATGCCCGTCATGGACGGGATCGAGGCCACCGCGAAGATCGGCGCATCGGACTCCGAGGCCCGGGTCATCATCCTGACCACCTTTGACCTGGACGAATACGCCTTTGCCGGCCTGCGGGCCGGCGCCAGCGCCTTCCTGCTCAAGGACGTGGCACCGACGGAACTGGTCAAGGCCGTCCGGCTCGTGGCCAGCGGCGACGCCGTCGTGGCCCCGCGCATCACGGCGCTGCTGCTGGAGAACTTTGTGCGCTCGCAGCCGGAGCGGGCCCCCGCACCGCGCGATCCGCTCCTGGCGGACCTGACGCCGCGCGAACTGGAAGTCACCCACGCCATTGCCCAGGGCCTCTCCAATGCCGAAATCGCGCACCGCCTCTTTCTGTCCGAGGCAACCGTCAAGACCCATGTGCGGCGGATCCTGACCAAACTGCACTTGCGCGACCGGGTCCAGGTGGTGGTCTACGCCTACGAAACGGGCCTGGTCACCCCGAGCAACCCGGACTACTGACGCGGGCGCCGCGTCGTGCGGCCGATGATGGTTGAATCGAGGTATGACTTCCCTTGAACACATCCAGGACCTCGGAGCCTTCATTGAGGCCTCGCCGTCGAGCTATCACGCGGCGCACGAGGCCGGCCGGCGGCTGACCGCGGCGGGATTCACCCGGCTGGCGGAGTCCGCCGAGTGGCCCGCGCGCGGGCGCCACTTTGTCATTCGCGACGGCGCGATCATCGCCTGGGTGGTGCCGGAGGCGGCCACGGCCACCACGGGGTTCAACATTGTCGGCGCGCACACCGACTCGCCGTCGTTCAAGCTCAAGCCCAAGCCCACCACGGGCCGTTTTGGCTGGCTGCAGGCCGGCGTGGAGGTGTACGGCGGGCCGCTGCTGAACTCGTGGCTGGACCGGGAACTCCAATTTGCCGGCCGGCTCGTGGACCTGGACGGCACCGAAACCCTCGTGGCCACGGGGCCGCTGCTGCGGTTCCCGCAGTTGGCCATCCACCTGGACCGGGCCGTCAATGACGGCCTGAAGCTGGACAAGCAACACCACATGAATCCGGTCTGGGGCCAGGGCCATCCCGGCCGGGAGGACCTCCTCGGGCTCCTGGCCGCGAAGGCGGGGGTGGAGGCGGCCAGCATTGGCGGATACGACATCCTGGTGGCCGACACCCAGCCGGGACAGGTATTTGGCGCCTCCAACGAGTTTTTTGCGGCCGGCCGCATGGACAACCTGACGTCCGTCCATGCCGGATTGACGGCCCTGATCAATGCCGCCGACACCCATGCCCTCACGGGGTCCGTCATTTCCGTCCTGGCCGCCTTTGACCACGAGGAGATCGGCAGCGGATCCCGCTCCGGGGCGTGCGGCCCCTTCCTGGAGGACATCCTGACCCGGGTCTCGGACGGCTTGGGCGCCTCGGTGAGCGAGCGCCGTCGGGCCTTCGCCAACTCCTTCGCCGTCTCCGCCGATGCCGGCCACGCCGTCCACCCGAATTACTCCGACCGGCACGACCCCGCCAACGTGCCGGTGCTAAACGGCGGTCCGCTGTTGAAGATCAACGCCAACCAGCGTTATGCCACGGACGCCACGGGGGCCGCGATCTGGGCCGGGCTGTGCGCCGCCGCCGGGGCGCCCTACCAGGAGTTCGTCTCCAACAACGACGTCCCGTGCGGCTCGACGATCGGCCCGCTCACCGCCACGCGCCTGGGCATCCGCACCGTGGACGTGGGCACGCCGCTGCTGTCCATGCACTCGGCGAGGGAGCTGTGCGGGGTGGAGGACCCGTTCCATCTGGCCCGCGTGGCGGAGACGTTCTTCCGCACCGCCCTCTAATGGGCGAGGCTGACCACCAGGTTGATGGTGGTGGCCAGGATGCCGGTGCCGAAGAGAAACGCGAGCAGGCTGTGCCGAAGCACCGCCGATCGCATGGCGCGGCTGGAGATGTTTGTGTCCGAGACCTGGTAGGTCATGCCCACGCTGAACGACATGTACGCGAAGTCGGTGTACTGCGGCGGATCATCCTGGTTGAAGTCGATGCCCCCGGGTGTGCCGGCGTAGTACACCTCCGCATAGCGCAGCGTGAACAGGGTATGCACCAGCAGCCACGACATCCCCGTACATGTCAGGGCCAGCAGGGCCAGCAGCAGCCGGCCGCCGCCGGCGACGTCCGTGCTGCCCACCATGACCAGCACGACGGCGGCCAGCGACCCTATCGCCGCCAGCAGGATCAGCAGGTCCGAGGTGCTTTGGCCGGGGTCCTCCTCCTGGGCGTGGGCTGCGGTGCGGGCGGGGTCCATGGGCGCGATGGCCAGCCAGACCCAGACGTTGTACACCAGCGCGGCAACCGCCCATCCCGCGGCGGGCGCGTACTCCCAGGCGCTAAAGATTCCGGTCGCGGCGGCCGCCACCACGCCGCAGGCCAGCATGCCGACCAGGCGGAGTCTGCGGTGTCGGGCCCGCTGCGAGCGTGGGGAGTCCATGAGCTGATCATGCCACGGTGGACCGGGTCCGTGCCGTCGTCGTGCTTACGGTAAGATGGAGAAGTCTGTGCTGGCGCCGGGCCGGAACGCAAGATCCGGTCCGTGGGTCCACGGACACCGCAAATGAACCTCCTGTTACGGAAAGACCGTAACCGCCTAGCCCAAAGGAGGTGGGTTCACATATGCGTCCTTACGAATTGATGGTAATCATCGACCCCGAGGTCGACGAGCGTACCGTTGAGCCGTCGCTTCAGAAGTTCCTCAATGTCATCACCACCGATGGTGGAACCATCGAGAAGGTTGACATCTGGGGCCGTCGCCGCCTGGCTTACGATATCCAGAAGAAGTCTGAAGGTATCTACGCAGTAGTGAACTTCACTGCTTCTCCGGCTACCGCTCAGGAACTTGACCGCCAGCTTGGCCTCAACGAGACCATCCTGCGCACCAAGATCACCCGTCCGGAAGAGCAGAAAGTGGTTGCCGAGTAATTTCGGTCAACAACTCCACAGTTCTTACCCCGTAGGAAACCACCAAGCAGGAAGTAGGAGAAGATGGCAGGCGAAACCACCATCACGGTCATTGGCAATCTCACCAGTGATCCGGAACTGCGGTTTACACCGAGCGGTTCAGCAGTGGCGAACTTCACCATTGCGTCGACTCCGCGTACCTTTGACCGCCAGTCCAACGAGTGGAAGGACGGCGAAACGCTGTTCTTGCGTGCGTCGATCTGGCGTGAAGCGGCCGAGAACGTGGCGGAGTCCCTGACCAAGGGAACCCGCGTGATCGTCTCGGGCCGGCTGAAGTCGCGGACCTACGACACCAAAGAAGGCGAAAAGCGCACCGTCATGGAGCTTGAGGTCGACGAGATTGGCCCCTCGCTGCGCTACGCCAACGCAAAAGTCAACCGCACCCAGCGCTCCGGCGGTCAGGGCGGCGGCTTCGGCGGCGGCAATGCAGGCGGCACCTTCGGCGGCGGCAACGCTGCCGGCGGCCAGGGCGGTTACGGCGGCAATTCCGGCGGAGGAAACTTCGGCGGCAATGGCGGCCAGCAGCAGCCCCAGGCGGCACCGGCCAACGACCCCTGGGCCACGCCCGGTGGCGGTTCGTCCGGTTGGGGTGCGGGCCCGGATAGCTCCGAGCCTCCCTTCTAACAAATCATGTGCGGCAACCGCCGCACGCACACCATCCCGCGGATTAATATCCACGGGCTCCACGAATACTAAGGAGCTCCACGATGGCTAAGGCTGAACTCCGTAAGCCCAAACCAAAGTCCAACCCCTTGAAGGCTGCTGACGTCACCGTCATCGACTACAAGGACGTAGCATTGCTGCGCAAGTTCATCTCTGACCGGGGAAAGATCCGTGCACGTCGTGTCACGGGCGTCACCGTCCAGGAGCAGCGCAAGATCGCCCAGGCAATCAAGAATGCCCGCGAAGTTGCATTGCTGCCCTACTCCGGCGCTGGCCGCGGTTAAGGGAGATAAATACACATGGCAAAGCTCATTTTGACCCAAGAAGTAACCGGCCTCGGTGCCGCAGGTGACCTCGTCGAGGTGAAGAACGGTTACGCACGTAACTACCTTCTGCCCCGCGGGTTCGCCCTGACCTGGTCCAGGGGCGGCGAGAAGCAGGTTGAGTCCATCAAGGCTGCCCGCGTCGCCCGCGAGCACGCTTCCGTGGAAGCTGCCGCGGAGCAGGCTGCCGCTCTGTCCGCCAAGCCGGTCACGCTGACCGTCAAGGCCGGCGAGTCCGGACGCCTGTTCGGCACCGTCAAGGCCGAAGACGTCGCGAAGGCCGTTGAGGCTGCCGGTCTCGGCAAAATCGACAAGCGCAAGGTGGAACTGCCCGCCCACATCAAGTCGGTTGGCAAGTACACGGCCAACGTTCGTCTGCATGACGACGTTGCCGCCGTGATCGACCTGAACGTGGTGGCAGGCTAACAGCCCGCCCGACGCGTCAGCCGGAAGGGCCGGGTTCCGCAAGGAATCCGGCCCTTCCGGTCTTAATCAGTGTTTTTGCGACTGCAGCGATTGCATGTCCGAGGTGGTCGCATGGCGGTAGGACATGCTGATGAGCTGGCGCAGCACGTCCAGGTCGATGTCCGCCAGCTTGTTGACGTACACACAGGCGACACTGCTCTTGAACTTGCCCAGCTTCTCCAGCAGCGGCCGGGCCGCGGGCGGGTAGGTCAGGCCGTAGATCACCAGGTTCGCCTTCCTGGGTGAAAATCCCGCGGCGGGCGCGTCGCCTTCCCGCCCCGACGCATACTTGTAGTGATAGGCGCCAAAACCGATGATGGTCGGCCCCCACATGACGGGCGGCTGCCCGGTTTCCTCCTGCATCATGCGCAGGAGCACGTGGGCGTCCGCGCGACGCACGGCCGACGTGTCCACGGTGTTGATGAAGTCGACGACGTCCGCCGCGGTGGCCTCCGTCGTGTTGGCGTTGCTCGGTTTGGACACCCCGGCTTGCGGTGCGCTCATGGCCTGCCTCCTTCTGGTTGACCCAAGCCTAGTGGGTGCATGGGCTCGGTGGGTCGGGGGCGGACCGGCCGGCCACGGCCCATCCAGGGGTGGGGAACATGCCGGCGCGCGTATAAGCGCAGGTCAGCGTGTTCGGGCCGGCTGACAATTCACAGGTGGGGCGTGAATCTGTGGATATCGCTAGGATACCGCCAGCGATATCCCTGTTTTGTCGCCTTGTCAAGAGGCGGGGTGTGGGTGAGAGTTGCCACAAAGATTCTTTTTCTCCACAGCCGGTGTGCAGTGTTTACGCAGGTCAGAGCGGGTTTTGGGCGGCGGCCCAGCTCTTATCCACATGGTTATCCCCATCCTGTGCACAAGCTATGGCACTTAATGCACAAGTTATCCACAGGGCGGGGTTGGTAGTTGTCCACAGACCGTCTAACGTTGCACACGATCCCCTCTGCAAACGGCAAGCAATGTCGTTATCTGCTGGTAGGACGGGAGCAAGCATTCCAGGCGGGACCATGGGGTTTCGACGATGTCAGGCCAGCAGGCAGAAAGAGGACACAAAAGCATGTCAGCGCAAATGGTTGAAGCGGTCGGTGCACCGCGCGAGCCGGACTTTGCCCGGACCCCGCCGCAGGACCTTGTCGCGGAACAAAGCGTTCTGGGCGGCATGATGCTCTCGAAGGACGCCATTGCCGACGTCGTGGAGGTGTTGCGCGGCAACGACTTCTACCGCCCGGCCCACGAGAGCATCTACGAGGCCATCCTGGACCTCTACGGCCGGGGCGAGCCCGCCGACGCCGTCACCGTGGCCGACGAGCTGACCAAGCGCGGTGAAATCGCCAAGTCCGGCGGCGCCGCCTACCTGCACCAGCTCATCCAATCCGTGCCCACCGCCGCCAACGCCGGCTTCTATGCCGAGATCGTGGCCGAGCGCGCCGTGCTGCGCCGGCTGGTCACCGCCGGCACCAAGATCGTCCAGATGGGCTACGCCCAGGACGGTGAGGTCGAGGACGTGGTCAACGCCGCCCAGGCCGAGATCTTCAAGGTTGCCGAGCGGCGCTCCAGTGAAGACTATGTGGTCCTCAAGGACGTCATGGAGTCCACGGTTGATGAGATCGAGGCGTCGGGACACAAGGGGCAGGGCCTGACCGGCGTCCCCACCGGCTTCTACGAATTTGATGAGCTCACGAACGGACTGCACCCGGGGCAGATGATCGTCATCGCGGCACGGCCGGCCGTCGGGAAGGCCCTGGCACTGGACACCTTGCTTGCCACCCCTACAGGGTGGACCACCATGGGCGAGGTCAGCGTGGGCGACTCCGTGCTGGCGGCTGACGGCACGCCCACCGTGGTGGTGGCCGCTACCGAGGTGATGCTGGGTCGGCCTTGCTTTGAAGTGACGTTCGATGACGGCAGCGTCCTCATTGCCGACGCCGAGCACCAATGGCTCACCGACACCCGGTCCTCGCGCAAGTCCGCCCGGGCCGCCAATCCGCGGATCGCCCCGAGGGTGCGCACGACAGCCGAAATCGCGGCGACATTGCGATGTGCCACCGCCGATCAGCGGCTGAACCACTCGATCCAAAACACGGCGGCCCTGGACCTGCCCACCGCGGAACTGCCCATCGGTCCCTATACGCTGGGCGCCTGGCTGGGCGACGGCGCATCGGCGTCCGCACGCATCACCAACATGGACGAGGAAGTCCTGATGCGGATTTCCGGCGAGGGCTACGTGCTCAAGCCGGTTGCGAACCTGACATACAGCATCCATTTGCCCGTCGAATCATTCGTGTTCGCCGGCGTTTGCGTGGTCTGCGGTACGCCGTTCAGCAACAAGCTGCGCCAGGTTCGCACCTGTTCCCAGGACTGTGGGCGCAGGGCGCGCTGGACCACGGACGCCGTGCCGCAGCCGACGTGCATCGATTGCGGGGTTGCCTGCTCCGGTGGGTTGCGCTGTGAGCCGTGCCGACTTGACCACGGCTCATTGCAGGCCTTGCTCCGTTCCAACTCACTTCTGGGCCATAAGCACATTCCAGCGGCGTACCTGCGGGCCAGCGCGGCCCAACGCCGAGCGCTGCTGGCCGGACTGCTCGACACCGACGGCACCGTCACGTCCAGTGGATGCGCCCAATTCACCGTGACGAGCCGTCGCTTGGCCGACGATGCCCGCGAACTGATCCACAGCCTCGGGTACCGGTCCGGGTGGTCGGAAAGGCGGGTGCACGGACGCAGCGAGGAATCCTCGACGGCCTACACGATCACGTTTGCCACCGACGACGTCGTCTTTGGCCTCTACCGCAAGCAGCTGTTGCACAAGGAACGCGACGCCCGGCCGACCCCCAAGCGCACCCAGCGTTTCATTACGGCCGTACGTCCCGTGGAGTCGGTGCCGGTCAGATGCATCCAGATTGCGCACGAGAGCCATCTGTACCTCGCCGGTCGCTCCTTCATTCCTACGCACAATTCTACGTTCGCACTCGATTGGGCCCGCTCGGCGGCCATTGACCACAACATGGCCACCGTGGTGTTCTCCCTGGAAATGGGCCGCAACGAGCTCGCCATGCGCCTGCTTTCCGCCGAGGCCACCATCAGCCTCCAAGATCTCCGCAAGGGCACGGTCAAGGACGATCAATGGTCCAAGATCGCCACCACGATGGGACGGATGAACGACGCACCGCTGTTCATCGATGACTCCCCGAACATGTCCCTGATGGAAATCCGGGCCAAGTGCCGCCGCCTCAAGCAGCAGCACGACCTCAAGTTGGTCATCCTGGACTACCTCCAGCTCATGTCCTCGGGCAAGCGGGTGGAGTCCCGCCAGCAGGAGGTTTCCGAGTTCTCGCGTGCGCTGAAACTGCTGGCCAAGGAACTGCAGGTGCCCGTTGTGGCCCTCTCGCAGCTCAACCGGGGCTCAGAACAGCGAACCGACAAGAAGCCGATGGTCTCTGACCTGCGCGAATCCGGATCGATCGAGCAGGATGCCGACATGGTGATCCTGCTCCACCGCGAGGACATCTACGACAAGGAGTCGGCGCGCGCCGGCGAGGCCGACGTCATCGTGGCCAAGCACCGCAACGGTCCGACCAAGACGATCGTTGTCGCCTTCCAGGGGCACTACTCGCGGTTTGCCAACATGGCCAACGACTCAGGTGGCGGCGGGTACTAGCGGGGATCCCACACCGGACTCCGACTGCCGGAACCGGGCCTCGATGCGCCGGCCCGCGTGGCAGCCGAGCAGAATCAACACGGCCCCGCAGGCGCCGGGCCAGCCCAGCCGCTCGCCGGCAAGGACAATGCCCGCGAGCACGGCCCAAACGGGCTCCGTCCCCATCAGCAGGCTGGCGCGGGACGCCGACGTGCGCCGGACGCCCCACAACTGGACCAGGAACGCGAACACGCCGGCGGCCAGGCCCAGGTACAGCACGCCAAGCCAGTCGGCCGGCCCAAACGCCGCGGCCGCGGCGAGAGTGCCCGGCGGATCCAGCGCCGCCGCCAGCAACGCGCAGACTCCCGACTGGATGAGGGTGACCGTGATGGAACTGTACGGCCGATCCCGCGTCAGCGCCCCCAACAACGTCACATGCAGGGCCCGCACCGCGGCCGCTGCCAGCATGAGGATATCGCCGGGGTTGGGCGCCCGGAACCCGTCCCCGGACACCAGCAGAGCGACGCCCACCACGCTCACCGCGGCCGCCACAAAAAACCCACGCGGCAGCCAGCGGCGGGTGGCCGCGGCGTCCAACAGCGGGGTGAAGATGATCGTGAGGCTGATGATGAGTCCCGCATTGCCGGCGCGCGTCTGCGCCACGCCGTAGGTCTCCAGCAACAGCACGGCCGCCTGGGTCAGGCCCAGGAGAACGCCCGTCCACAGCTCCGCCCGCCCCGGCCGCCGCCGCACGCGCCACACCCACAGCGCCCCCAAGGCGGCGGTCGCCGGCACGAACCGCCACGCCAGCACCGCCGGCACCGACGCCACCACCGTGAGGTCCTTGGCCACCAGATAGCTGCCGCCCCACACGACGGCGACGGCCAGCAGCGCCACGTCCACGCCCCAACGATTGAGAAAATTCTTCACACCTCCATGCTTGACCCCCGGAAGCATCAGAACAAGCTGTCAGTTTCATCAGCTATGCATTAGTTTGGACTAATGGAAATCGGTCAGTTGCGGGCCCTCCGCGAGGTTCAGGCGCGGGGAAGCATTGCCGCCGCCGCCCAGGCACTGCACGTCACGGCGTCGTCCGTTTCGCAGCAAGTCTCGGCACTGGAGCGCAAGGCGGGGACGGCGCTGACCTACAAGCTGGGGCGCCGCACGGCCCTGACCCCCGCCGGGCTGGCGTTGTCCCGCGCGGCCGCGGACGTCGAAGTGGCCCTGGCCCGGGCGGACGCCGCCGTCGAACGGTTCCGGGACGACGCCGGCGCCCCCGTGAGCGTCGCGGCCTTCCACAGTGCCGGGCTGGCCCTGTTCAGCCGGCTGGAACAGGCGGTGACGGAGGCCGCCGGCCCCCGGCTCGGCTTCGCCGACCAGGACGTGGCGCAACAAGATTTTCCGGCGCTGACGGCCGACTACGACCTGGTGATCGCCCACCGGCTGGCCAGCAGCCCGGTGTGGCCGCCCGCGGTCCACGTGACGCCGCTGGCCTTTGAGCCGCTCGACGTCGCCGTCGGCGCCGGGCACAGGTTGGCCCGGCGCACCCGCCTGACCCCGGCGGACCTGCGCGGCGAGCGGTGGATCGCCGTGCACCGGGGGTTTCCACTGGAGGGGGCCATTGAAATGATCGGCTCGCTGGCGGGGGAGGAAGTGAGCATCGGGCATCGGATCAATGAGTTCTTCGTCGCGGCGTCGGTGGTGGAGCGCGGCAACTGTGTCTCCCTCATGCCCCGCTACACGGTGAACCGCCGGCTCTTTCCCCACTTGGTGCTCATTCCGCTGCGCGTACCGCAGCTGGGCCGCCGGATCGACATTCTGGCCCGGCCCGAGGCGCTGGAGCGTCGCGGCGTGCAGCAGGTGGTGGCGGCGCTGCGCTCCGTCATGGCGGAGCTGGTGGACGCCGCCGGCCCCGGCACGCCGATACGCTAGTCCCATGCCCACAAGCCCTGACCCCGGCACTCCCGCGACCGGCACGCCCGCGACCGGCACGCCCGCGACCGGTGCTCCCGCGCCGGTGAGTGCGGGCTCCGTCGCCGGCCCCTCCACCTCCGTGCAGATTCTGCGCCTGGCCGTGCCGGCCTTTGGCGCGCTGATTGCCGAGCCGCTGTTCCTGCTGGCCGACTCCGCCATTGTGGGCCACCTGGGTGTGCCGGAATTGGCCGGCGTGGGGCTGGCCGCCACCGTGCTCCAAACCGTGGTGGGGCTCATGGTGTTCCTGGCCTATTCCACCACCCCCGCCGTGGCGCGGCTCCTGGGAGCCGGGCGCCGCGCCGACGCCCTGGCCGTGGGCCGGGACGGGCTGTGGCTGGCACTGATCCTGGGCGCGGTGCTGGCCGCGGCCGGGTGGCTGGCCGCCGGCCCGCTCCTGTCCGCCATGGGCGCCGGCGGCGAGGTCTTGCGCTTCGCCCACGAGTACCTGGTGGTGTCCATGGCCGGCATCCCGGCCATGCTGCTGGTCCTCGCCGCGATGGGCGTGTTGCGGGGCCTGCAAGATACCCGGACACCGCTGGTGGTGGCCGGAGCCGGCTTTGGCGCGAACATCCTCCTGAACGTGGTCCTGGTCTACGGGCTGGGAATGTCGGTGGCCGGGGCGGCGCTGGGAACCGTCCTGGCCCAGTGGGCCATGGCCGGGGTGTACCTGGTGATCGTGGTCCGGGCCGCCCGCAGGGACGGCGTGGGCCTGCGCCCGGACTGGGCCGGCGTGCGCATGGTCTCCAGGGTGGGCAGCTGGCTGATGGTCCGCACGCTCTCCCTGCGCGTGGCCATCCTGGCCACCGTCCTGGTGGCCACGGCCCAGGGCCCCGTCAACCTCGCCGCCCATCAGCTGGCCATGACGCTGTTTACGTTCCTGGCGTTTGCCCTCGACGCGTTGGCCATCGCCGCCCAGGCCCTGATCGGCAAGGAGCTGGGCGCCGGAAACGCCGTGGCCGTGCGGGCGCTCACCCGCACCATGACGTGGTGGGGCGTCGGGTTCGGCGTGGTCACGGGGCTGGGCCTGTGGGCGGCCGCGCAGGGCGTGGGCTGGCTGTTCACCAACGATGTCCGCGTGCACCAGGCCCTGGCCGCCGCCCTGGTGGTGGCGGCCCTGGGACAACCGCTCGCCGGTTATGTCTTTGTGCTCGACGGCGTGCTGATCGGCGCCGGGGACGCCCGGTACCTGGCGCTGGCCGGGCTGGTCAACCTGGCGGTATACCTGCCGGTGCTGTTCTGGGTCCAGGCCGCGTCACTGGGGGACGACCCGGCCGGGCTGGCCTGGCTGTGGGCGGCGTTTGGCCTGGCCTACATGGCCGCCCGCGGACTGACCCTGGGCCTGCGCGCGCGGACCGGGCGGTGGGTGCAGGTCGGCGCCGGAGCCCGTCCCCGCTAGACTTGATGGGTGAGAGAAACAGCCGTGCCCAACACCGTCAATGGCAGCATCAGTGCCACCCCGGCTTCCCGGCTGTGGCAGCCGGTGCTGTTCCGTTCCATGATCACCCTGCTTTTTGGCATCATCACGGTCTTCTGGGGCGCCCCGGACGTCGTGGGCCTGTGCCTGAACCTGGGCTGGTACTTCCTGGCCCTGGTCGCGGCCCACTATTGGTTCGTGCGCCGGCTGGCGCTGCCGCGCACCGATCCTAAACGTTTGGCGCTCCTGGCCGCCGCGGGGCTCCTGGCCGTGGCCGGCGTCGTGATTTTCATTGCCGTCAGCACGGCCGTGGCGGCCTGGGTGGGTGGCGCGGCGCTCGCACTGGCCGGCGCGGCGGAGTTGTTCACCGCGCTGCGGGGCCCGGCGGGGAAGGCCGGCAGGTCCGCGCTGCGCAGCGATTGGCTGATTTCCGGTGTGTTGGGCCTGGGCACCGGGATCTTGCTGCCCTTCTTCACGGCCGCCGGCCCGCACGCGCTGCTGGGCGTCAGCGGCGGCGGTGCGCTGATGACCGGTGCGTTGTGGCTCCTCTCGGCGCTGACGCTCCGCCATGACGCCCGAAGCCGAAAAGGCAAGTAAACTAGGGGAAACCGTTCTACTTAATGTAGAAGTGTGAGTCCTATCAGATTGCAGGGCGCGGAAGTTGCCGCGCCGCCACCAGGACGACCCCCCGCTCAACCCGCGGGTGACGACCAATGCGAAGGATCAGCCGTGGGCAGCCAAAAGCCACAGAACCCCGAATCGTCCAACTCCATCAAGTTCCCCCTGAGCTTCTCCGTCGCCATGGCGGCGGTGGCCGGGGTGGTGACCCTGGTCGTCTCCGCCGGAGGCACCAAACACGGGCTGCGCTGGGACCTGGCGGCAATCGCTTTCGGCATAGCCTTCATTGCCACGCTGTTGATTGCCTCCCTGCTGGTGATGGGGCACAAGGAAAACCCCGCCTACCTCAGTGAGGGATCCGGGGTGAACCGCAAGTCCTCCGACCGCCTGGCCCACCTCCGCAAGGATGCCCGGGACGCCGCAGCCAAGGCCGAGGCCGAAAAGGACGACGGCGACCCCGCCGGATCCTGATCTTCACCCCCGGCGCGCGGCCGGCTGCGGGTGGCGGGAGGGATGGCTGCGGCTAGCCGCGCAACGCCGCCAGGGTTGAGCTGATGCGCTCAAAGACGGTCGCCTCCACCACGACTCCACTGCGTTTGAGGGCCAGGACCGCCGCCCCCACCACGCCGTCGTCCACCAAAACCGGGTGCGGGATCCCGCCCGCCCCTGACGGGACGTCGAACGCGGCCCCGGGCGACAGCCGCGCCACCACCTCGGCGGCCACCGTCCCGCCCTTCGTCAGGACGCTGCCGCCAAACACCAGCGGGCCGGGCGTGCGGGCATCGAGCACCGCCGTGAGTGTCCTGGCCAGCTCGTCAGCCGCCCGGTCGATGATGGCGCCGGCCACGGCGTCGCCCGGCACGAAGAAGACCAGCGGCGCAAAGCGGGAAAGTTCAAYGGGGCGCAGCCGGTAGGTCTCGGCGATCAATTGTTGCTGCGCGCCGGATCGGCCGTGCGAACGCTGCAGCGGATCGAGCGTGATGCCGAACTCCGCCAGGACCAGGGCGGTCAGGGCCGTGGGCTGCCCGCGCCCGTCCAGGGCGGCCGCCGCGGCGCGCACCACCTCCCGGCCCAGCCAGAATCCGGACCCCTTGTCGCCGAGCAGCCAGCCGGAACCGTCCGCGACCGCGGCGAGCTGCCCGCCCGCAATCCGCCCCGCCACGGCCCCGGTGCCCGCGATCAAGGCGTAGCCATCATCGTGAAAGGTTCCGGAATAAAAGGTACCCAATAAATCAGCTTCAATCATGACGTGGCCGGCCAGGCCCAGCGGCGCGAATCGCTCACCGAGCAAATGCTCCGGCAGGTCCAAGGATGCGCCCGCCATGCACACGGTGACGGTGGCGAACGGTGACGGGCCATCTCCCAGGGCCTTCCCGGCGGCCTCCGCCAGGGCATCCAACGCGCCCAAAAATCCCCGGGAAACCGGGTTTCCGCCGCCTGCCACGCCGTAGCCCAGGCACTGCCCGGCGGCCGTGAGAAACACGGCCCGCGTCGACGTGCCCCCGGCGTCTATCGCAAGGTGATTGAGCATCGTTACCATTCCGTGTCTCGACTGTGACTTGACTTACACTTCTGATGATAATAGTTTTCAGTTACTTGCGTTATGGAAGAAATGGATTTTCATATGTCAACGATCGCGCCGCGTCCACCGACAGCTCCGGCTGCCGGGCTGGTGAACCGCATTCAGGCCAAACTACCTGATATGCCGGCTGCCATGGCGAAGATCGGAGCCTACCTCCTGGAGCATCCGCAGGCTCCGTTGGAGCTGTCCATCATGGACCTGGCGGAGCAAACCCGGACCTCCCCGGCCACGGTGACCCGCTTCTGCCGGCTCCTTGGCTACGCCGGGTACGTCCCCTTCCGGGTGAGCATCGCCTCCGACCTGGGCCGCAGCGATGCCCGCGAGTCCTGGAAGGCGGATATTGGCCGCGCCTTTGGCCCCGACGATCCGGCCCGCGATGTCCTGAGCACCCTGGTCAATGCGCATACCAGGTCGCTGCAGGAAACCGCGACGCTCATGGACCTGGCGCTGATGAACAAGATTGCCCGCCGCATCGCCATGAGCTCCCATGTGGACATTTACGGCATCGGCGGCAGCGCCGTCATGGCCAAGGAGCTCCAGTCCCGGCTGTACCGGATCGGGGTGAACTCCCACCATTGGTCCGAGGTGCACGCCGGCCTGACAAGCGCGGCCATCCAGGACGGGGACTCGGTGGCGATCGGGATTTCCAACACCGGACGCACGGAGGAGACCATCCAAATGCTGCGCGAGGCCGGTGAGGCCGGAGCCCTGACCGTCGCGCTGAGCAACAATCCCCACTCCCCGCTGGCCGCCGGCGCCGACCTGGCCATCATCACCTCCGTCCATGAGCAGTTCCTGCAGCCGGACGATCTCTCCGCCAAGCACGTGCAATTGCTCGTCCTGGATTTGATCTACCTGCTGGTGGCGCAGGTGAACTTCTCCCAGACCACCTCCAAGCTGGCAGCGTCCGCCCTGGCGGTCTCGCCGCACCGTCGGCCCACGCGGGCGGCGCGCATGGAACTCAATCACCGTGGATCCGGCGGCACGGGAGGGCGGCGCCACAATGTCTGAGAATCTGGCGACTTTCGCCCTGGAGGTTTCCGCGCGGCTGGACGAACTCACCCGGTGGGCCGTCTCCGGCGGCCTGGACGGTGCCGCCGCCGCGCTCGTGGACGCACTGGGCGCCGGCGGCGTTATCCAGGTTTTCGGCACGGGGCATTCCGAGGCGTTCGCCATGGAAATAGCCGGCCGCGCCGGGGGGCTGATCCCGACCAGCAAGATCGCCCTGCGGGACCTGGTACTGCACGGCTCCCGGGACGCATCCTCCCTGAACTCGCTGGAGACCTCCATCCTGGAACGTGAAACGGGGATCGCCGAGGAACTTTTTGACGTCTCACTGGTGGATCCGCGCGATATCTTCATCATCGCCTCCAATTCCGGGGTCAACGGCTCCGTCGTCGGACTCGCCCTGCTGGCCAGGCAGCGGGGGCACAAGATCATCGCCGTCACCAGCCTCGAACACACGAACGCCGTGGAAACAAAACACCCCAGCGGGCTGCGCCTGAGTGAAATTGCCGACTTTGTCATCGACAATAGGGCGCCGTTTGGCGACACGACCTTGGAAGTTTCCGGCGGAGGAGGTGTTGGTGCGGTCTCGTCGATCACGGGTGCGTACATAGCTCAAATGCTCACGATTGAGACCGTCAGGCGCCTTGTTGACGCGGGGGAGAAACCGCCCATTTATGTTTCAGCAAACATCCCGGGCGGGGACGAACACAACGCCGCACTGGTGGGCCGCTATGCCGGCCGGCTTAGGCGCGACGCATGACTCTATAGTTCGCACCATCAATGGAAGGCAGTATACAAAATGAGTATTTTGAACAAGCCGCTCCAGCGTCGCGGGTTTCTCCGCGGCGCACTGGCTACCGCCGTGCTTGTCCCCCTGGGTGGCTCCCTGGCTTCCTGCGCCGGCGGCGGCGGCAGCACCTCCACCTCGGCCGCTGCCGGCGGCGAGAAATCAGCCACCAACCCCTTCGGTGTGGCCAAGAGCGCCAAGCTTGACGCCGTCATCTTCAAGGGCGGCTACGGGATCGATTACGTCGACTTCGCCGGGGCGATCTTCTCCAAGAACTACCCCGGGTCCAGTGTGAAGATCAGCCCGTCCACGGACATCGCCCAGGAACTCCAGCCCCGGTTTGTCGGCGGCAACCCGCCGGACTTGATCGACAACTCCGGCGCCAAGGCCATCGGCTTCAGCACCATCTTGGACCAGCTGGAGGACCTGACCAGCATCACCGAGGCGAACAACCTCGAGGGCACCAAGATCGCGGACACCCTCTACGACGGCGTGTTGGCGCCCGGGACGTTCAGCGGCAAGCTTGCGGCCCTCAACTACGTGCTGACCGTCTATGCCGTGTGGTATTCCAAGAGCTTCTTTGACGCCAACGGCTGGAAGGTCCCCACAACCTGGGACGAGGCCATGGATCTGGGCGCGAAGGCCAAGGCCAAGGGCAAGTACCTCTTCGTGTGGGGAAAGGAAGCCGCAACTTATTACCAGGAGATGGCCATTTCCTCCGCCGTCAAGGAGGGTGGGGACCAGGTCCGCCTGGACTTGGAGAACCTGACGGAGAAGTGCTGGTCCGCCCCTGCGCTGCAGAGCGTCTTTGGTGCGCTGGAGAAGATCGTCAAGGCCGGGTACTTCAAGCCTGGCGGCTCCGGCACCCAGTTCACGGCCGCCCAGGCGCAGTGGAGCAACAACCAGGATGCGCTGTTGTACCCGTCGGGGTCGTGGATCGAGAACGAGATGAAGGATCAGACGAAGTCCGACTTCAAGATGACCGGCGCCCCCGTGCCGGTTGTCTCCGCGAGCCCGAAGATGGCCCAGACCGGCCTGCACTCCGCGGCTGGTGAGCCCTTCATCGTCCCGTCCAAGGGTGCCGACGTTCCGGCGGGCAAGGAATTGCTGCGCATCATGCTCTCCAAGGAGGCGGCCACCAACTTTGCCAAGACGAAGCTGGCCCCGACCATCGTCAAGGGCACCGTCCCGGCGGACGGCTTCGGCTCCACCGCGCTGGTCTCCCAGACGGCAATGCTGGACGCCGCCAAGAAGGACATCTATACCTGGAACTTCATCGACCTCTACGGCATGAACCAGGACCAGCTGGTCGTGTGGAACTCCTTCCTGGACGGCAAGCTGGACGCTGCGGGACTCACCTCCGGCCTGCAGAAGATTACCGACAAGGTCCGCAATGACAGCTCGGTGAAAAAGATTGAAGTGAAGTGACACAAGTTAGCCATCGCGTGCAGCCGGGCGGCGGCGTCCCCGCCGCAGCCCGGCGGCGGCGCCGGAGAAACCTCACGTTCGATAAGGTCAGCTTCATGGCAGTCTTCCTCGGCGTGCCGTTGGCGATCTACCTGGTCTTTGTGATCTCGCCGTTCGCCCAGGCGGTGTACTACTCCCTGACCAGCTGGAGCRGCTTCAACAACGAGATGCCGTTCATCGGGCTCGAGAACTACGTCAAGCTGCTCCACGACGATATTTTCTTGATCGCCGTCCGCAACAGCATCATTCTGGCCATCTTCCTGCCCGTGATTACCGTGATCCTCAGTCTTATCTTGGCAACGCTGGTGACCATTGGGGGCAGCAGCCGGGGCCAAATCAAGGGACTGCGCGGCGCGGGTTTCTACCGCATCATCTCCTTCTTCCCCTACGTCATCCCGGCAATCGTCATTGGCATCATTTGGATGCAGATCTACGACCCCAGCTCCGGGCTGCTCAACGGGCTCCTGACCGGCCTGGGCTTTGACGGCGTGAAGTCATTTCCCTGGCTGGGCGATCCGCGCACGGCCATGGTCGCCTCCATGGTTGTCATCGTCTGGGGTTTCATCGGTTTTTACATGATCTTGTTCATCGCCGCCATCAAGGGCATCCCGGCGGAAACGTACGAAGCCGCGCGCATCGACGGGGCCGGACGCTTCCGCACGGCCATCAGCATCACCATCCCGCTGATCCGCGACAACATCCAGACCGCCTACATCTACATGGGCATCCTGGCCCTGGACGCTTTCGTCTACATGGCCATCCTCAACTCCGGCGGCGGCCCGGACAATGCGACCCTGGTCATCTCCCAAAAGCTGTTCACCACGGCCTTCTCCAAGAGCCAATTTGGCTTGGCCTGTGCCATGGGCGTGGTTCTGGCAAGCCTTACCTTGATCTTCTCCGGGATTGTCTTCCTGGTAAACCGCCTCACCGGAGGCACTACGGAGGTGTCTGAATAGTGTCAATCAAACTGACCAATAAAACCCCCGTGGCGCCCGGCCACGCTGACCGCAAGGCCCAGGAAACACGGGGCGACAAGGCCGTGGCCGGCATATCCCACGCGCTGTTGGCGCTGTGGGCGCTGATGGTCCTGGTGCCGCTGGCGTGGACGCTGCTGTCCTCGTTCAAGACGTCCAAGGAAATCTTCGCATCGCCATTTGGCCTTCCGGAGCAGTGGAGTTTCAAAAACTACGTCACGGCCTGGGACACCGCCGGCATCGGCAGGTACTTCTTCAACACCGTCGTCGTGGTCGGCTGCGCCCTGGTCATCGTCATGGTGCTCGGGGCCATGTGCGCCTATGTCCTGGCCCGGTACGCGTTCCGGGGGTCGCGCGCCATCTACTACCTGATGCTCGCCGGCCTGACGTTCCCGATCTTCCTGGCGATCGTCCCGTTGTTTTTCATCCTGAAGAACATCGGGCTGCTCAATACCCTGCCCGGGCTGATCATCGTCTATGTGGCGTTTGCGCTGCCGTTCACCGTGTTCTTCTTGTTTGCGTTCTTCAAGGCCCTGCCACATGAAATCGCCGAGGCGGCGCAGATCGATGGGGCCGGGGAGTGGCGCACGTTCTTCCAGGTCATGCTGCCCATGGCGAAGCCCGGCCTGGCCTCCGTGGCGATTTTCAACTTCCTGGGCCTGTGGAACCAGTTTCTGATCCCGGTGGCGATCAACACCAATAGCGAAAACTATGTCCTGTCCCAAGGCATTGCCGCCTTTGCCGGCCAGCAGGGCTACGCGGTGGACTTCGGCTCGCTGTTCGCCGCCGCCGTCATTGTGGTGGTTCCCGTGCTCATCGCCTACGTGCTCTTTCAGCGCCAACTGCAGGGTTCGGTCTCCGCCGGGACCATGAAGTAGCCGGCCGGCCTCACGTCCGCGTGGCCTTCTCGGCCAACTGGCGACGCCGGTACGCGGCCACGTGGGCCCGGTTGCCGCAGTTGCCCGTATCGCAATAGCGCCGGGACCTGTTCTTGGAGAGGTCGATCAGCACGGCCTGGCAGTCGTCGGCCGCGCAAACCTTCAGCCGGCCCAGCTCCTTGCCGCGGATCACGTCCACCAGGGCCATGGCGGCCTCCACCCCCATGCGCTGGGCCAGCGGGGCGACCTGCGCGGTGGCGTGCAGGTGCCAGTCCCATTGGTCGTGCTTGACGAGTTGGGGCAGGGCCCTGGCGCGCGCCAACACCTCGTTGACAAGCCGGGCGGCCGTATCCTCCTCGGCCGTCCAGATGGTCCGCAGCTCGGTGCGCATGCGGCGCACCGCACGCAGCTCGGCCTCCGAATGCTCCCGCAGCCCGGTGACTTGCTCCGCCAGGACGAACCGGTCCAAATCCGCCACCGTGGCCAGGCCGTCCGGCTCACCGCCGCCACCGGCGGCGGCGATGCCGGTGGGTGCCGTGTTGATCAAGTTCGCGGCCGATGCCAGGGCCACCTCGGTGTCATTAGTAAAGATCACGTTGACTCCTGACAATTCATGGGCGTAATGTCATTAGTCTAACGCCTTTTACCCATGACATACGGATACACCCATGACCCCAGCCAAGACCACTCCCACGTCCATCCTGCCGGCGCTCAAGCCCACCCGGATCGGATCGCCCGCGCTGCTGTTTGCCTTTGCGTCGGCCGCGACGTTCGCGCTCTCCGGACCCTTCGCCAAGTCGCTGTTCGAGATCGGCTGGTCGCCGGGGGCCGCCGTGGCCGCCCGCATTGGCGGGGCCGCCGTCGTCCTCCTCATTCCGGCGCTGCTGACCCTGATCCGCAGATGGGCTGCGGTCAAGGGGTCCCTGGTGCGCATCGCGATCTATGGGATCGTGCCCATCGCGCTGTGCCAGCTCTTTTACTTCAACGCCGTCGAGCACCTGTCCGTGGGCGTGGCGCTGCTGTTGGAATACCTGTCCCCGGTGCTGCTGGTGGGCTGGGCCTGGCTGACCACCCGGACCCGCCCGCGCCTGCTCACCATCGTGGGCGCCATGGCCGCCATGACCGGGCTGGTGCTGGTGCTGGATCTGGCCGGTGGGCAATCCATCAGCGTCGAGGGCATCCTGTGGGGCCTGGCCGCGGCGGTGTGCTCGGCCGTGTTCTTCATCATGTCCTCGCGCGCCAATGACAACGTCCCTCCCATCCTCATGGCCGGGGGCGGCATGGCCATGGGCGCCGTGCTCATCGTTGCGCTGGGGCTCAGCGGCGTCATGCCCCTGACGTTCAACAGCGCCAGTCCGGTCTTTGCCGGCCATCATGTTCCATGGTTCGCACCCGTGCTGGGGCTGGTGCTCGTGACCACCGTGTTCGCGTACGTGGCCGGCATCATCGCCACGCGCGGGCTCGGCTCAAAGGTGGCATCCTTCGTGGCCTTGTTTGAGGTGCTGTTTGCCGTGCTGTGGGCGTGGCTCCTGCTCGGGGAGCTGCCCCGGATGATCCAGCTCCTGGGCGGGCTGTGCATCGTCGGCGGCGTGGTCATGGTCAGGGTCGATGAGCTGCGCGGATCCGCCCGGCGCGGCCCGTCGTATGTGGTGGACCTCAAGGCGCTACCGGCCGAAGCGGCGCAGCCGTAGCGAGTTCACCACCACCAGCACCGAGCTGGCGGCCATCGCGGCCCCGGCGATCATCGGGTTCAACAGCCCCAGGGCGGCCACCGGGATCCCGACCGCGTTGTAAAAGAAGGCCCAGAACAGATTGGCCTTGATGGTGCCCAGCGTCCGCCGGGACAGTTCGATCGCCGTGGCAACCTGGCCGAGCTCGTTGCCCATCACGGTCAGGTCGGCGGCCTCGATGGCCACGTCGGTGCCCGAACCCATGGCAATGCCCAGGTCGGCCTGCGCCAGGGCGGCGGCGTCGTTGACACCGTCGCCGGCCATGGCCACGACGGCTCCGCCCGCCTGGAGCCTGCGCACCGCGGCCACCTTGTCCTCCGGCACGGCGTCGGCCATCACATCCTCCGGGGCGATCCCCACCCGGTCGGCGACCAGGGCGGCCACCCCGGCGTTGTCCCCGGTGAGCAGCATCGGGCGCAGGCCCAGCCGCTTCAGGCGGGCAATGGCCGCGGCGGACCCGGCCTTGACGGTGTCCGCCAGGGTGATCAGCCCGACGGCGTGCCCGTCCACGGCAACCCAGACGGCGGTGGTGCCCCGGCGCTGGCGTTCCACGAGCGCGGCCCGATCCGCCGCCGTCGTCTGCACCTGGTTTTCCGCCAGCCAGCCCGACCGGCCCGTCACAACCGTCAAGCCGTCGACGACGGCGCGCACGCCGCCGCCGGGGGAGGAGGCAAAGTGTTCCAGGGGCGGCAGGCCGCCCTGCCGCCGGGCATGGGCCGTGATGGCGTGGGCGATCGGGTGTTCGCTGTGGGATTCCACGGCCCCGGCAAGGCGGAGAATCTCCGCAGCCGGCAGACCCGCCAGGCTCACGACATCGACCACGGACAGCCTGCCATCGGTCACGGTGCCCGTCTTGTCCAGCAGGATCGTATCAACCCAGCGCGAGTCCTCCAGCACCTGGGGCCCCTTGATCAGGATGCCAAGCTGCGCCGCCCGACCGGTGCCGGTCAGCAGCCCCACCGGGGTGGCCAGGCCCAGGGCGCACGGACAGGCGATGATCAGGACCGCGACGGCGGCCGTGAAAGCCCGCTGGAGTTCGGCCAGCCCAATCACCGGGCCCGAAAAGACCAGCCACAGGACCAGGGTCAGCACGGCGATGCCCAGGACGATGGGCACAAACACGGCGCTGATGCGGTCCGCGAGCCGGGCGATCGGCGCCTTGCCGGCCTGCGCCCGGCTGACCAGCCGGCCCATCTGGGCCAGCGTGGTTTCACTCCCGACGCGCGTGGCCCGCACCAGCAGGCGGCCGGAAGCGTTGATGGTGGCGCCCGTGACGGCGTCGCCCGCCGCGACGTCCACGGGCAGGGACTCCCCGGTGATGAGGGAGGTGTCCACACTGGAGGCGCCGTCGGTGACCACGCCGTCCGTGGCGATCTTCTCCCCGGGACGGACCACGAAGACCTCGCCCACGGCCAGCTCCGAGGCAGGGATCTCGACCTCGACGCCCTCGCGCAGCACGGTGGCCGCCTTGGCACCCAGATTCAGCAGCGCCTTGAGTGCGTCCCCGGCCTTCGCCTTGGCCTTCGCCTCAAGGTAGCGGCCCAGGAGCAGGAACGTCACGACCACGGCCGCCACTTCAAAATACAGCGACGCATGCTCTCCCTCCATGGCCGCGCCCTGCGCGGTAAGCTGCGGATCCGCCAGCAGGGTAATCGTGGAGAACAGGAATGCCGCGGTGACCCCGATCGAGACCAGCGTGTCCATGGTGGAGGCAAAGTGACGGGCGTTGATGGCCGCCGCACGGTGGAACGGCCAGGCCGACCACGCGACAACCGGCAGCGACAGGACGCCGGCCACCCAGCCCCAGTGCGGGAATTGCAGCGCCGGGACCATGGAGATCAGGAACACCGGAAGGGTCAAGCTGGCCGCCAGGATGAGCCGCGGACGCAGCATGGCCGCGGAGCCGCCATGCGCCATGTGGTCGTGCTCCGCCGGCGCCGTCCCCATGCCGGCGTGCGCGGCGTCCGGGCGGGCCTCATGCGGGCCGGCGTCGTGCGCGGGAAGGGCGGTGTCCTTCAGGGTGGCCTTGTAGCCGGTGGCGTTGACGGTGGCGAGGACCTGCTGGTCGGTGATGCCGGCCGGGACCGTGACCCGCGCCGATTCCAGCGGCAGGTTGACCGAGGCGCTGACGCCGTCGAGCTTGGCGAGCTTGCGCTCCACCCGGCTCACGCACGAGGCGCAGGTCATGCCCGCGATGTCCAGCTCCACCGTGCGGGTGCCGGGGCGCTCGGCGGCGATGTCTGCGGCGCTCATGGCGCTCCTTAGGCGTTGTTGGCGACGACGAGGTAGCCGGCTTCCGCGACGGCCTCACTGATTTCGGCGGGATCGAGGGTCAAGGTGGAGGTGATGGTGACCTCCGAGAGGCCGCCGGCGTTGAGCTCGACGGCGACGCTTTCCACGCCCTTGAGCCCGGTGAGTTCCTCGGTGACGGAGTTGACGCAGTGCTCGCACGTCATGCCGGAAACGAAAAAGGCGGCGGTGTTGCGATGGGTGCTCATGCGGCTAGCTCCTTAGCAGGCGGGAAATGGCGGCGGTGGCCTCGGCGACCYTTTCGGCAACGATCTGCGGGTTGCCGGTTTCCCGGGACTCATGGGCGGCGCCGACCACGCAGTGGGCAATGTGGTCCTCGAGCAGGCCGATGCTCACGGCGTGCAGGGCCTTGTTCACGGCGGCCATCTGGGTGAGGATGTCGATGCAGTACTTGTCTTCCTCAACCATCCTGGCGATGCCGCGCACCTGCCCCTCGGCCCGCTTGAGCCGGCGCAGATAGGCCTGTTTTTCCTCGGCGTAGCCGCGGGTGGCGGCTTCATCTTCAACTGTGGTCATGGCTTAAACATATACCCCCATGGGGTATTAAGAAACTGCGTGCGGCTTCCGAGCGGATGGGGCCGCGATGCGCACGACGACGTTGCCCTTCTTCCGGCCGGCGTCGACGAAGTGATGCGCTGTGGCGATGTCTGCGAGGTCGAAGGTCCGATCGATGACGGGGCGGAAGAGTCCGGCGGCCGCCAGCTGGGAAACATCCGCGAGATCACCGCTGGTGAGCGCGACATTCCCGACCGTGATGTTCTTGCCTGTGCGTCGACTGCGGCCGTGGGCTGCGATGACGTCGGCGAGGCCGGCGATGACCGAGAGCAGCGCCCCGCCGGGCTTGACGAGCGGTTCCAGCCGCTCAAACGACGCGTTGCCGACACAGTCGACGACGACGTCGTAGGTGGTCCTCGACTCGGTGAAGTCGGCCTTGGTGTAGTCGATGACCCGGTCCGCGCCCAGGGAGCGGACCAGGGCGGTGTTTGCGCCGCTGCATACCGCGGTGACTCGTGCGCCCGCCAGGTGGGCAAGTTGTACGGCGGCGGTTCCGACCGCACCGGAGGCCCCGTTGACCAGCACCGATGCGCCCGGTGTGAGAGGTGCCCGGTTGAGGTACGCCCTGGCAGTGATCCCGCCGAAGACGAGGGCGGCTGCTTCGTCGAACGTGAGGTTGCCCGGTTTGGCGGTGATGGCGCCGTCCTGCTTCACGGTGACGTACTCGGCGTGCCCGCCGAAACTCGCACCGAGCATGGCGATCACCTCGTCGCCGGTGCGGAACCCGGTGACGTCGGCTCCCACCGCTTCGATCACTCCGGCAATATCCATTCCGAGAACCGGGCGACGCGGGTTGAGAAACCCAAGGGTGAACGAGCTCAGCAACTTCAGCCCCTTCGGGATGTCCTTGGTGCGCGATCGATGGTCGGCGGCGCTGACGGTACTGGCGTGAACCTTGACGAGCACTTCATCTCGGCGAGGGGTGGGCTTGGGCCGATCCTCGATGCGGACGACCTCCGGTCCGCCGAAACGGCGGTAGACGGCGGCCCTCATCGAACTGCCTCGGTCAACACGTCGCCGGTGGCGTCAGTGGCCGTGAGCCTGGCGACCGCGGCGGGCCTGAAGCCCTTGGTCACCAGCCATATGCCCATCCCGAACTCCCAGACGGTCAGGAACAGCGCGCCGAGTCCCGGCACGACAGACACAGGCGCCCAGAGTCCGAAGAGCACCCCGGCGGCGCCGGTGATCAGAAGTGGGGCACCGATGAATCCGAACACCGGCAAGACACGGGGCAGGAGCCCCGATTTGTACATCAGCGAGCCAAGCAGCAGCGCGTTGAACGCCGGGATGAGGCCCTGGCCCAGGAGTGTCGTCCACGTGTGCAGGGCGAGGAGCGCCTGGCCGGTGATCAGCGCTTCGTCCCCGGCGCCCGCCTGTCGGAGCGTGACAATCGCCAGGAGTGCGACAACGCCGGCAAAGATTGCGGCCGCCTCGAGGATCCGTGCGCCGACGAAGCCGAGCGCGACCCCCTCGTTCTGCCGCTTGACGACGGGGTACAAGGCGACGGCGGTTCCAATGCACGCGAGGGCGACGATGATTTCCAGGACGCTGCCAAGGATGATGGCGCTGTCCGGGCCCGGTCCCGCTATGTAGGCGGGGTCGCCCTTCACCTGGCTGTAGAGAAAGAGGGTCGGGATGGACACGAAGGTGAGCAGGTAGAGCACGCCGGCGGCCAGCGAGGTCCTTCGGAACGAGTTCGACGGCGCCGGTCTCGGAGGGGATGCCTGGGTGGTGGTCTTCATGGTGGTCTCCTGTAGCGGTGTGTGGGGTTTGCCTGCCTTCAGGTGTACAACGTACGCCTTGGTTCACAGCATAAGGTGTACTCCGTACACCTGTCAATGGGTGCATCTTGAGGGGGACAGCGGAGGCAAAGGGCGGTTACTTGGGGCCTGGGCAAGCCGCGTGGAGGCACGCTTTGGCCTGGGCGAGTCGGGCCTCTTCAGCGCTTATCGGCGCGGGTCTTGGACCCTGTCCAGCCTGGCCTGTTGTGACGACCAGCGCTGCTGATGGAGCCGCTCGAAGCCGTCCAGCAACAGATCGAGGGCGAATTCGAACTCAAACTGATCGTCGCAGCCATGCCCGACAACCGAGCCGTCGTCGTGTTGGGCTGCCATGGCCAGCGTAACGACGTTCGGATATCGCGCGGCCATCTCCTTGAAAAGTGCCTCCCGGACCTCCGGCCGGACCTCCGGCGGGACCTCGGCCGCGGGGTCGGCGGGCGTGGTGAACAGTTCCTGGGTGAATCCCCACATCCGGCTGCCGATGGCATGCATGACGTGATGGGCCAGGTCCGCGGAGAAGCCGCCGGCGAGGAACATACCAATGAACGAGTTCATGTAGCCCAGAACGGCAGGGGACTGGTTGGTGCGGGTCTCGAGTACCTGCCGGGCCCATTGGTGGCGCTGGAGCATGCGCCGCGCCGAGAGCACCCTGAGCCGGACGGCGTTCTTCCAGTCGGTATCGGGGACGGCGGGATCGATCTCCCCGACGATGGTCTCGACCATGCCGTCGAGGAGTTCCTCCTTGTTCGCTACATGTTTATAGAGGGCCATCGGCACCACGTGGAGCTCCTGGGCCAGCCGGCGCATGCTCAGCGGGCCGATGCCCACTTGGTCGGCAAGCGAAACTGCCGCCTCCAGCACGCGCTCCCTATTGAGCCGTACCCGTCGTTTCGCTTCGATGCGCTGAGCCACTTCCACTTCCTGCCGACGTCCGTCTCCCGTATTAACAAGAGTACATCGTACACCTTGGCTTCACGCCGGTCGTGAAGGGCCGACGCGGGGAAGTTGCGTGCCCAAACCCCTTGCCGCGCGGCCCGGGCGGTGGTCGAATTTAGGGATGGCAAGCAATGGAGCACCAGCAGAGGCAAAGTCCGGCAATTTCCTGCTGGCCGTGGGCACGAAGAAGGGCCTGTGGCTTGGCACCAGCACCGACAGGGTGAATTTCACGTTCACCGGCCCGCACTTTTTGATGCACGAGATCCCCAGCATCGGCATCGACACCCGCGACGGCCGCACCCGCATCCTGGTCGGCCTGCGCAGCGAGCACTGGGGCCCCACCGTGGCGCACTCGGACGACCTTGGTGAAACCTGGCAGGAGCCGGAGCACGGCGCCATCACCTTTCCGGAAGACACCGGGGCGGCGCTGGAACGGGTGTGGCAGATCCAGCCGGACAGCGCGGAGCGCCCGGGCGTGGTCTGGGCCGGCTGCGAGCCCATCTCCGTGTGGAAGTCGACCGACGGCGGCGAGCACTTTGAGTTGAACCGCGGACTGTGGGACCACCCCCACCGCCCGGACTGGGGTGCCGGATTTGGCGGCGCGGCGGCGCACACCGTCCTGCCCAGCCCGGCGGACCCCAACACCATCCATGTGGCCATGAGCACCGGGGGCGTGTACCGCAGCACGGATGCCGGCGCGTCCTGGGAGGCCCGGAACAAGGGGATCACGGCGTATTTCATGCCGGATCCGCTCCCGGAATTCGGCCAGTGCGTCCACAAGATCGCCCGGGACCCCAATACGCCGGACACCTTGTATGCGCAAAACCACCACGGCGTCTACCGCACCGATGACAACGGCGACACCTGGACGTCGATCGCCGCGGGCCTGCCCACCGATTTCGGCTTCACGGTCCTGGCCCATCCGCGCCGCTCCGGCACGGCCTGGGTGATCCCGATCAAGGCCGACGGCGAGCGGATCCCCCCGGACGGGCAGCTGGCCGTGCACCGGACGGACGACGCCGGCCAGTCCTGGACACGGTTGGCCGACGGTCTGGCGCAGCCGGACTACAACGTGGTGCTCCGGGATGCGGCCGCGGTGGACACGGCCGAGCCGACCGGCCTGTACTTTGGCACGCGCGGCGGTTCCGTTTATGCCAGCGCCGACGAGGGTGCCGGCTTCACCGAGGTCCTCACCCACCTGCCGGACGTCCTGTGCGTCCGGGCCGCCGCCGTCGCACGCTAAGCCGCCAAAAGTTGAGGGAGGGACCGGTGTCACACGAGGTGACGGTGTTGATTCCCAGCCTGTTGCGGCCGTTGGTGGGGGACAGCGCCGAATTGCGGCTGGCCGTGGAGCCGGCGGGCGCCACGGTGGCGGAGCTGCTGGACGTCATCGGCGCGGAATTTCCGCTGTTTGGCCGGCGCGTACGGGACGAGACCGGTGGGCTGCGCCGGTTCGTGAACATTTACCTTAACGGCGACGACGTCCGCCGGCTGGACGGGCTGAAAACGCAGGTGGCCGCCGGCCGGGAGCTGATGGTGATTCAGTCTGTGGCCGGCGGCTGAGGCCCCGGGAACCGCCTAGACGGCGTCGAGGTCCGTTTCCAGCATCGCAACCAGCGTCTCGAGGGCGGCGTCGGCCCCGTCGCCCTCGGCCCGCAGCACCACCACGCTGCCGTGCTCCGCGCCAAGAGTCATCAGGGACAGGATGCTGCTGGCATCCATGGCGTCCTCGGCCGGGGCGCCGGCCATGGCGATGGTGACCTCCACGCCTACCTCGCCGGCCGCCGCGGCGAAAAGGGCGGCGGGCCGGGCGTGCAGGCCGGAGCTGCTGGCAACGGTCGCTGTGCGTTCGGACATGGTTCCTCCTGTGGGACGGGGTGGGGCCGAGGCGGGCCGGCGATCCGGTCCACGGCTGAAGAATACTCTAGAGGCCGAGCTCGGCCAGGATGGGCAATTTCTCCCGTGCCCGCTCCCGCGCCTCCGCGGGACCGGTTGCCGCCAGGGCCACCTTGGCAATTTCCTGGGCCTCTTCCAGGGTGACGGTGGCCAGGACGGCGCCCACGGCGGCCAGCGCCCGGGCCGTCATGGACAGGGACGACACGCCCAGGCCCACCAGCACGACGGCGAGGGCCGGGTCCGCGGCCGCCTCACCGCAGACCCCCACGGGCTTTCCGCCGCCTTGGGCCGCGGCGCCGGCCACCGTCAGGGCGACCAGCTGGAGCACGGCCGGTTGCCACGGGTTGTTCAGGGCGGCCAGCGGCCCCAGCTGGCGGTCGGCGGCCATCGTGTACTGCGTCAAATCATTCGTGCCCAGGCTGGCGAATTCAACCTCGGCCAAGATGGCTCCGGCCGTCACCGCCGCGGACGGCACCTCGACCATGACCCCGGGCGTCCGAAGCCCGGCGTCGGCGCACATCGACGCGAACCGGGCCGCCTCCGCGGCGGTGGAAATCATGGGCGCCATGACCCACACCTCGGCCGCCGACGTCCGGGCCGCCTCCGCGATGGCCTGCAGCTGGCGGGCCAAAACGCCGGGGGAGGCCGTGTCCGTCCGGAAGCCGCGCACGCCCAGCGCCGGATTCGGCTCCGTCGCATCGCTGAGGAAGGGCAGGGGCTTGTCCGCGCCGGCGTCGAGCGTGCGGATCACCACCTTCTTGCCGGGGAACGCGTCAAAGACGCCCTTGTACGCCGCCACCTGCTCCGCCCGGTCCGGCTCGGTTTCCCGGTCCAGGAAGCAGAACTCGGTCCGCAGCAGCCCCACGCCCTGGGCGCCGGCCGCCGCGGCCTTCGCCGCATCGGCGGCACCGCCCACATTGGCGAGCAGCGGGATGCGGCGGCCGTCCGCCGTCGTTCCGTTCCCGTCAAAGACGGCCAGGTTGGCGGCGTTGGCCGCCCACGCCGCGGCCGCCGCACGATCGGCGTCCGAAGGCTCGGTGGCGATGGTGCCGGCCGCGCCGTCGACGTAGACTTCCGTGCCGTCCGCCAGCCGGTCAATGCCGGGCGCGGCGACCACGGCGGGCAGGCCGAGGGAGCGGGCGATGATGGCCGTGTGCGACTGGGGCCCGCCGCCGGCGGTGAGCAGCGCCACCACCTTGGCCGGATCGAGGGTGGCGGTGTCGGCGGGCGCCAGGTCTTCGGCAACCAGGATGAAGGGCGTGTTGGATACGGGGATGCCGGGCGCCGGCACACCGCGCAGGGCGGCCACGATCCGCGCCCGGACGTCCAGGACGTCAGCGGCCCGCTCGGCCATGTAGCCGCCGAGGTTCACCAGCATGGCCGCAACGGCCTCGGCCGCGTCCCAGACGGCGCGTTCGGCCGACGAGCCCGCGGTGATCAGCTTGGCGGCCGCCTTAATGAGCATGGGATCGGTGGCCATGAGCGCGGTGGCCTCCAGGACCGCCTTGGCGTCGGCCCGGGCCGCGGCGGCCCGCTCCCGCAGTTCCGCCTGCACGGCTTGGGCCGCCGCGTGCAGGGCGGAGACGGCCTCATCGGCACTTGTACCGGCCGCGAGCTTCTCGCCCGCGGGCGGCTCGGCCACCGGACGGGGCATCGCCCTGACGGGCCCCACGATGCGTCCGGGACTGACGCCCACTCCGAGGAAATTCCGCATAGAAGGTCCTTTGCTCCTGTAATGGCGCCGCCGCGAGAGTCGAAATACTCGTGTGGCGTACTTCATATAGCGTTGTTATAGGTGTTAGGGTAGCAGTCATGAACTTTGACGGCCAGCTTCCAGCCAAGGCCAGGTTGCTGAAGGCGGCGGCCGAGTTGCTGGCCCATTCGGCCGGGGAGCCGGTCTCGACCCGGGCGATCACCGAGCTGGCGGGGGTGAGCGCACCCACCCTGTACCACCACTTTGGTGACAAGGAGGGGTTGTTTAATGCGGTCATCGACGAGGGCTTCAAGGAGTACGTGGCCGGTGAGCGCAACTTCGTGCCCACCGGGAAACCGCTCGCGGACGTGCGCCAGATTTGGGACAACCACCTCCGTTTCGGACTCGAGAACCCGCAGCTCTACTCGGTGATGTTCGGCAACATCCGCCCGGAAAGCCGGCCCGCCCGGGTTGCCGAGGCGGAAGGCTTCATGGAGGAAATGCTGGAGAAGGCGGCCGCGGCCGGCCAGCTGCGCGTTCCGCCCCGTGAGGCCGCGCGAAGCATCTTGGCGGCCAACGTCGGCGTCACGCTGATGTTGACGGCGGAACCGGCCGCCGAACGCAACTTTGAGCTGTCCGTCATGACCCGCGAGGCCGTGATCTCGGCCGTTTCCTCGGCGGCGGAACTGGCCACCGCCGAAACCCCCGTCGGCGCCTCGTCCGTGGTGGTGGCGGCCATTGCCCTGAATGCGGCGCTGGAGTTCTCCCACCCGGCGCAACTCTCCGGCACGGAGCTGAAACTGTTCCTGGAATGGCTGCACCGGATTGCCCAGACTGCCTAAGTGAGCAGGCCGGACTATATTGGCAGCTAAGCGTTCTTGAGGTGTCCCCAACCGCAGAAAGTTGTGCCCATGGCCAAGGAACTAGCCGCCCAACTCATCGCAGCGCTGCAAACCGCCGGCGTGCGGCGCATCTACGGGATAGTGGGCGACAGCCTCAACCCGCTGGTGGACGCCGTGCGCAAGACCGGAGGGTCGTCCAACGGCGGCATCGACTGGATCCACGTCCGCCATGAGGAGGCCGCCGCGTTTGCCGCCGGGGCCGAGGCGCAGCTGACCGGGGAGCTGGCCGTGTGCGCGGGTTCGTGCGGACCGGGGAACCTGCACTTGATGAACGGCCTCTTCGACGCCAACCGCACCGGCGCCCCGGTGCTCGCCATCGCCTCGCACATTCCCAGCAAACAAATCGGCAGCGACTTCTTCCAAGAGACCCACCCGGACCGGATCTTTGACGAATGCTCGGTGTATTCGGAGCTGGTCAGCACGGCCGAGCAGGCGCCGCGCGTGTTGCACAACGCCATCCAGCACGCGGTGGGGTTGCGCGGCGTGGCCGTCATGACGCTTCCCGGGGACGTCGCCGGCCTGCCGGCCGCCGCGCCGTCGCCCCTGCTGCGGCCGCTGCGACCGGCCAGCCTGGTGCCGGCGCAGGAGAGCGTCGCCGAGCTGGCCGAGGCCATCAACCGGGCGGAGAAGGTGGCCATTTTTGCCGGCGCCGGCGTCCAGGGGGCCCATGACGAGGTGGTGGCGCTGGCCGAGAGGATCAAGGCCCCGATCGGCCACAGCCTGCGCGGGAAGGATTTCATCCAATACCGCAACCCCTTTGACATTGGCATGACCGGGCTGCTGGGCTACGGCGCGGCGGCGGAAGGGATAGCGGACGCGGACCTGCTGATCCTGCTCGGCACGGACTTCCCCTACGACCAATTCCTGCCGGCCACCCGGACCGCCCAGGTGGACCGGGCCCCGCAGCACCTGGGTCGGCGCACGGACGTGGACGTGGCCGTCCATGGTGACGTCCTGCCCACCCTCCAGGCGCTCCTGCCGCTGGTCAAGGAGAAGAAGAATTCGAAGTTCCTGGCCGCAATCTTGAAAAAACATGACCGGCTGATGAACAAGGCGGTGGGCGCCTACACGCGCAAGGCCGAGAAGATTGTGCCCATCCACCCCGAATATGCGGCCTCGCTGCTGGATGAAATCGCGGCCGAGGACGCCGTCTTCACGGCCGACACCGGCATGTGCAATGTGTGGACGGCTCGCTACATCAATCCGCTGGGCACCCGCCGGCTGATCGGCTCCTACCTCCACGGCTCCATGGCCAATGCCCTGCCGCAGGCCATCGGCGTGCAGGCGGCCTACCCGGGCCGGCAGGTCATCTCCGTCTCCGGCGACGGCGGCCTGTCCATGCTGCTGGGCGAGTTGATCACCGTGGCCGCGCACCGGCTGCCCGTCAAGGTGGTCGTGTTCAACAATTCCACGCTGGGCATGGTGAAGCTGGAAATGCTCGTTGACGGCCTGGCGGACTTTGGCGTGGACGTCCCGGACGTGAACTACGCTGCCGTCGCGGCCGCACTGGGCTTCCATGCCGTCCGGGTCACCGATCCGGCGGACATTGCCGGCGCCTACCGGGCCGCCTTTGCCCACGACGGCCCGTCCCTGGTGGAGCTGATCACCGATCCCAATGCGCTGTCCATCCCGCCCAAGCTCAAGGGCGGCCAGGTCATCGGCTTCGCGACGGCCATGTCCAAGGTCGTGCTCAACAAGGGTGCCGGCGAGGCCGTCAGCATGGCCCGGAGCAATCTGCGCAACATCCCGCGCGGCTAGTAATCCACAAGCCGCCGCCATCGAGGAAAAGGACGTCCCATGCTCACCATCGCACTCATCTTTGCCGGGCTGGCGGCCCTGGAGCATGTCTACATCTTTGTGTTGGAATCGCTGCGCTGGACCGCCCCGGCGACCCGCAAGATCTTCGGCATCAGCGGCGAGGAGGCCCGGGCCACCCGGGAACTGGCGTTCAACCAGGGCTTTTACAACTTGTTCCTGGCCCTGGTGGCGCTCGCGGGCATCATCGCGGYCGCCGCCGGGCACCGCGGCGTCGGCGCCGCGCTGATCCTTGCCGGCGCCGGGTCGATGGTCCTGGCCGGGCTGGTGCTGCTGATCTCCTCGCCGGCCAAGGCCAAGGCGGCCCTGGTGCAGCTCGCCCCGCCGCTCGTCGCCGTCGTACTGATCGCACTGTGGCTGGCCGGATAAAGCCATTGAATCCGGCAGCCGGCAGGCATAGCGTTTAAGGACATCCAAGGGGGTGGCCAAAGTGGAAATACATCTGTGGTGGCTTGAGCTGGACCTGGCGGCGAAGGAGTGGCTGCGCGAAAATCTGGAGGCCGAGACGCTGCCGGAGCCCGTCCTGGCCGCAGTGGTCGCCTCCGGCGGCGACGTGGTCAACGGCACGCTGACCGTGCGGGAATGGAACTTCATAGAAACGCAATCGGAGTTTGTCGACTGACCGGCACGCGCGCCGATGTGATATTAACACCAGGATCGCCCGCTGCGGTGGCATGTAAGGGACAATGGGAGGGATGACTCCCCCCAAAAGCACTCCCAGCACCCTTGCATCCGACGCGCCTGTCTCCGACGCGCCTGTCTCCGGCGCGCCTGTCTCCGACGCGCCGACGGCCCCGCGCCCCCCTCGCGGCGCGGGCAAGCCGGCCCAGGTTCTGCCCGCCGCCGAGGGTTGGACCCAGGCCACGGGACCCGGGGGACGCCCGCTGCTCCAGTTCAAGTCCCCCCGCGTGTCCCAGCCGCCCGTGCACCTGGCTGATATGACGCTGCCCGAACGGGAGGCGAAGTTCAAGGAGATGGGCCTGCCGGCGTTCCGCGCCAAGCAGCTCTCCGTGCACTATTTTCAGCACTACACCACCGATCCGGAGCGGATGAGCGACCTCCCCAAGGACCGCCGCGCCGAGATTGTTGAGACCATGTTCCCCAAGCTGCTCACCGAGGTCAAGCGGCTTACCACGGACAGCGGGGACACCATCAAGTTCCTGTGGCGGCTCTTTGACGGCTCGCTCGTGGAGTCCGTGCTCATGCGCTACCCCGGGCGCATCACCCTATGCGTCTCCAGCCAGTGCGGTTGCGGCATGAACTGCCCGTTCTGCGCCACCGGCCAGGCCGGGCTGACCCGCAACATGTCAACGGCGGAGATCCTGGACCAGATCGTCCAGGCCAATCGGGTCATCGCCGAAGGCGGGCTGGGCGGGCGGCGCGGGGCCGACCGGGACGCCGAACGCCACGACGCCGAGCGCGTCACCAACATCGTCTTCATGGGCATGGGGGAGCCGCTGGCCAACTACAAGCGCGTCATGAATGCGGTGCACCGCATGGTGGCCCACGCTCCCGAGGGTCTGGGCATGAGCGCCCGCGGCATCACCGTATCCACCGTGGGGCTGGTGCCGGCTATCTACAAGCTGGCCGAAGAGAACCTCGCCGTGACCTTTGCGTTGTCCCTGCACGCCCCCGACGACGAGCTGCGCAACGACCTGATCCCGGTGAACTCCAAGTGGAAGGTTGATGAGGCCCTGGATGCGGCCTACAACTACTACAAGGTCACCGGCCGTCGCGTGTCCATCGAGTACGCGCTGATCAAGGACATGAACGACCACCCCTGGCGTGCGGACCTGCTGGCGAAAAAGCTCAATGCGCGCGGCCGAGGCTGGGTCCATGTGAACCCCATCCCGCTGAACCCAACCCCCGGCTCCATCTGGACGTCCTCGGAGCCGGCTGTCATGGCGGAATTCATCGACCGGCTCATCGAGGCCGGTGTGCCCACCACCCTGCGCGACACCCGGGGCAAGGAGATCGACGGGGCCTGCGGGCAGCTCGCCGCCGCCGAGTAGCGTCTTTGGGACGACGGCCAAGCCCCGCCAGGGACGTCAGTTCCTCCCGAAGTTTCCCCCGAAGTCGGCCACGACGTACGCGGTGGTGGAGCCGGGCTCAATTTCGGTGCGGCCCGCATCCGCAATGACCGGGCCGGAGGCGCGCCGGGCGCCCTCGCGGAAGTCCCTGGCCCCGGCACGCACCACGCCCACCGGGAATCCGGCGGCGGCCCAGGCGTCCACGGCGGCCTGGCCGGCATCGAGCAGCCACGCAAAGAGCGCATGGGCGGCCTGGGCGGCGGCCTTGCCGGTGGACATCCCCAGGGATCCGTTCAAGACAATGGTCAGCTGTTGGGCGGGCAGCGGGGTCCCGCCGGGCAGCTGCGTTCCGGAGACCTGCAATTTGGCGAGCAGCTTCGGCAGGGAAGCGGCGGGCATGGGCGGCAAACCGATGGCCCCGGCCGTGCCCACCTCGGCCAGGACGTGGTCCGGGAAAGCCGCAAGCACCTTGGCAAACATTTTCGCGTCCGCCCGGCGCACCGATTTGGCAAAGGCTCCCGCCGCCCAGATTTGCCAATCCGGGTTTTCCGGGGCGCGCATGAACGCCTGGACGGACGCCAGTGCCGCGGCGGCGATGCCCTCGTCGCGGCCGGCCGGATCCACCCGGTCCACGAGCAGGACGATCGGCTGGACAAGTTCCTCGGGCATGCGTTCGGCTGGCTCACTCACGTCCCAAGCCTATGCCGCAACGGCCYCGGCGGCAGCCGGCGCCCTCCTCCTTGATTGAAGATTTGTCAGCGCTTACAATCTATGGTGCGGTGCGTGATCCCCACCGTCATCACGCTTGGAAAGGGCTGGGCAGGTGTCRCATGGCCAATCCTGAGCGCCACGGTCCACGACGTCGCCCTCTCCGGCCTGTCCCTCTGCACCGTCTCCCGGACGCTGCGGAACCTGCCCAAAGTGTCCGGGACGGCGCGGCGCCAGGTGGCCGGCGCCGCCGGGAAGCTCGGCTACACGGCGCCGGCCGCGGCGCCCCGCGTGGCCGTGGCCAGTGTGGGGATGGGYCGGGTACCGTGGGACAATGTGGGCATCGATGACGAGCACGCCGCCTGGCTGGCCACCACCCACCTGCTGGAGCGGGGCCACCGGGACGTGGCGGTGTTGACCGGGCCGGCCGGGCGGGGCAATTTTGTGCGAACCTCCGCTGATCGGCTCGCGGGATTCCATCGCGCCTTGGCCGAACATGACCTCCTCGCACGCCCGGCGAACACCGGCAAGGCCGCCCACCATCTGATGGATACTAAGATCATTGAACGCAAAACCACGCGCCGCAAGCGCTGAACGGACCACCGTGAACCCGACCGAACCGCCCGCCGTGTCCGGCCCCGCCCCCTCCAGCAGCACCGCCTGGACGGGGGCCGCCGCCCTGCTGTTTGACCTCGACGGCGTGCTGACGCCCACCGCCCTGGTGCACGAACGGGCCTGGCAGGAACTCTTTGACGGTTACCTGGCCGAGACCGGACACGCCGAAAATTATCGCTCCAGCGACTACTTCGACTACATCGACGGCAAACCGCGCTTTGACGGGGTCCGGGACTTCCTGGCCTCCCGCGGCATCACCCTCCCGGAAGGACCGCTGGACGACGACCCCGCCCACACCACCGTCCACGGCCTGGGCAACCGCAAGAACCTGATCTTCAACCACATCGTCGAGACCAACGGCGTGGAACCCTACGCCGGATCGGTGCGCTTCGTCCAGGCCGCGCTGGCCCGCGGACTCAAGCTCGCCGTCGTCTCTTCCTCACGGAACGCGCCCGCCGTCCTGGCCGCAGCCGGGCTGGCGCGCTACTTCCCGGTGGTGGTCGACGGGCAGGTTGCGGCCCGGGCCGGGCTGCCGGGCAAACCGGATCCCGCCACGTTCACCTATGCCGCCGCACTGCTGGGCGTCGCCACCGAAGACTGYATCGTGGTGGAGGACGCCGTCTCCGGAGTGCAGGCCGGCAGGGCGGGCAACTTCCACTCCGTGATTGGCGTGGACCGCGGCGCGGGACGGGCCACCCTCCTGGACGCCGGCGCCACGTTTGTGGTCGGCGACCTCGACGAACTCCTCTAAGACCTTTCACCCCAAAGGAACATTCCCCACCATGACACTGATCAGCTCCGACCGGCTGCGTTTTCCCTGCGAGCCGTGGCAGCTTATGGAGACAACGCACGCCCCCAACGACGACGACGGCACCCTGGAAACGCTCATGGCGATCGGGAACGGCCACCTGGGCATCCGCGGCGCCCGTTCCGTGGGAGGCGAGGGCGTGCTGCCGGGAACGTTCATTAACGGCTTCCACGAAACCTGGGACATCAAGCACGCCGAGAATGCGTTTGGATTTGCCCGCACGGGCCAGCGGATCGTCTATGTCCCGGACGCCGGAAACTTTAGTGTTTCCATCGACGGCGAGGCGCTCTCGATGGCCGAGTCCACCATTTTGGACTACCGGCGCAGCGTCGATTTTGCCACCGGCATCTACCAATGCACCGTCCTGTGGGCGTGCCGCTCCGGGGCCACCGTCACGACGATCGCCCGGCGCGCCGTTGGCTTCGATTCCCGCGGGTCCCTCGGCATCGAACTCTCGATCACGGCGGACCGGGAGGTCTCCGCGGACGTCACCTCCGCGATCATCAACCGGCAGGACCAGCCGGTGGAGGAACAATCCATCCACGATCCGCGCCGCGCCGGCCGGCACGCGGACAGGATCCTGGTGCCCCTGCACTTGCAGGGCACGGGCGGGTCACTGCGCCTGGCCTGGGAAACGGCCGCGTCCCACCAGCGCGTGGCGATGGCCGTGGACCACCGGATCTCCGGGGAACAACAGCCGTTTGAGACGGTAGTCGGCCCCGACCAGTCCACCGTCCGCTGGGTCTTCGCCATTGAGGGCGGCCAGACCTTCCGCCTGGAGAAGAGCGTCAGCTACGTCACGGCCGAGCAAAGCGTCGCGGAGGACCGCGGGGAGCAGCTGGCCGCCGCGGCGGAGGCGGCCCTGGTGGGGGTCGGAGCCATTTTCGCCGAAAGCATCGCGCACTACCAGCGGTACTGGACCACCGCGGACATTGTGCTGACCGGGCAGCCAGAGCTGCAGCAGGCCGTGCGCTGGAACCTGTTCCAGCTCTCACAAGCCACGGCCCGTGCCGGGGTGTCGGGCATCCCGGCCAAGGGGGTCAGCGGCTCCGGCTATGAAGGGCACTATTTCTGGGACCAGGAGATCTACCTGCTGCCCTACCTGACCTACACCAACCCCGACGGCGCCCGGATGGTGCTCCAGTCCCGGCACCTGATGCTCCCCGAGGCCCGGCGGCGGGCCGCGGAGCTCAACGTGGACGGGGCGCTGTTCCCGTGGCGGACCATCAACGGCCTGGAGGCCAGCGCCTACTACGCGGCAGGCACCGCGCAATTCCACATCGCCTCGGCCATCGCGTTCGCGGCCAACCGCTACGAATGGGCCAGCGGCGACACCGAGTTCCGCGGCGAAATCGGCGCCGACCTGCTGGTGGAAACCGCGCGCATGTGGGTGTCCCTGGGATTCTTCGGCAAGGACGGCCTGTTCCACATCCACGGGGTCACCGGCCCGGACGAGTACACGGCGGTCGTCAATGACAACCTGTACACCAACGTGATGGCCCGCTTCAACCTGCGGGCGGCCGCCGCCCTCGACGGGCACCCCGGCGTCGGCGAGACCGAGCGGCTTGTCTGGCGCCAGGCCGCGGACCGCATGTCCCTGCCCTATGACGCGCACCTGCAGGTGCACAGCCAGGACAACGACTTCATGACGCTGGAGCCGTGGGACTGGTCCACCCCGCGCTCGAAGTATCCGCTGCTGCTCCACTACCACCCGCTGGTGATTTACCGCCACCAGGTCCTCAAGCAGGCGGACACCGTGCTGGCCATGTTTTTGCAATGGCAGGATTTCACGCCGGAGGAAAAGCAGCGCGCCTTTGACTTCTACGATCCCATCACCACCGGCGATTCCACCCTGTCCGCGTGCGTGCAGGGCATCATGGCCGCGGAGGTTGGCTACCGCGACACCGCCCTGAGGCATTTCACCGAGGCGGTGTTCATCGACTTGGACAACTCCCACGCAAACACCATTGACGGTGTCCACATCGCCTCCGCCGGCGGGATCTGGAGCTCCCTGGTGAGCGGCTTTGCCGGCATGCGCGACCAAGGTGCGGTATTGCACTTTGACCCGCGCCTGCCCTTCGACTGGGACGGCCTGTCCTTCAACCTCATCGTCCGGGGCCGGCTGCTGGCCGTCAACCTGGGCCCCGACGCGATCGGCTTTACCCTGGGCGACGGGTATGACACCGCCCCGCTGGAGCTGAGCGTGCGCGGCACCAGAATCCAGGTCACCGGCGGCGAGTGGACCACGGTCCCGCTGGAGGCGGTGCCGGTGCCGGCGCCGTCCGTCTTCCCCAGCTCCTTCCCCACGGCGGGGTTCCCGGTGATCGGCACGGGATTGTCCTAGCCCCGCCCGCCTGCCGGTCCGCACGGCCCCGGGGCCGGCGTATGGCAAGCTGGGAGGCGGCGGCACCGCCGTCGTCCATTTGTCCGCCAGCCTTGCCACGGAGACCGCCATGACCCGACCCCTCACCGTTGCCGCACGAGCCCAGGTGCCGCCGTTTGCGGTGATGGATATTTTGCGTCGCGTGGCGGAATTGCGGGCACAGGGGCGCGACGTCATTTCGCTGTGTGCCGGGGAGCCGGGTGGGGGAGCGCCGTCGGAAGTGTCCGCCGCGGCCGCCGCCCTGCATGCGGGCGGGACCCCGCTGACGTATACGCCGGCCCTGGGCACCGCCGAGCTGCGCGGCGCCATCGCGGGGCACTACCGGCGCTGGTACGGCCTGGACATCCCGGCGCGGAACGTGGCCGTGACCACGGGGTCCTCCGGGGCGTTCCTGCTGACCTTCCTGTCCGCGTTCAACGCCGGGGACCGCGTGGCGCTGGCCCGGCCCGGCTACCCGGCCTACAAGAACATACTGCGCGCGCTGGGGATCGAGGTGGTGGAAGTCGATTGCGGTTCCGACACCCGGTTCCAGCCAACGCCCGCGCAGCTGGACGCCGCCGTCCGTGAGCACGGGCCGTTGGCCGGGCTCGTGCTGGCCTCCCCGGCCAACCCCACCGGAACCATGGTCTCCCGGACCGAACTGGCGGCCCTGGCGCGATGGTGCGCGAAAAATTCGGTGCGGCTGGTCAGCGACGAAATTTACCACGGCATCACCTATCCGGGCCCGGACGCGGACGGTCACGGCCCCGCCGATCCCCAGGGCGTCTGCGCCTGGGAACTGGATCCCGCCGCCGTGGTGATCTCCAGCTTCTCCAAGTACTGGGGCATGACGGGCTGGCGGCTGGGCTGGGCCATTGTTCCGGATGACCTCATCGGGGCGGTGGACGCCCTGGCCGGCAACGTGGCGCTGTGCCCGCCGGCCCCCGCGCAGCTGGCCGCGATGGCGGCATTCACCGAGGCGTCCTACGCGGAGGCCGAGAGGTCCGTGGCCGATTTTGCCCGGACCCGGGAGTACCTGCTGGCCAACGTGGGGCGGCTGGGCTGGGGCGGCGTGGCCCCGGCGGACGGGGCGTTTTACCTCTATGCCGACCTGGGGCCCGCCCTGGACGGGTTTGCCGACTCGGCCGCCTATTGTTCGACGCTGCTGGAAACCGCCGGGGTGGCCGTGGTGCCGGGCCTGGATTTTGACGCGGCGGGCGGGCGGAGCACGGTGCGGCTCAGTTTTGCCGCCGGGTTCGACGCCGTTCGTGCCGGCCTGGAGCGCATCATTGACTTCCAAGAGGCCCGGGTCCAGCAGGCCCGGGTCCGGCCGGCCGGGGGCGCGGCGAGCCGCTGACCGCCCGACCCACGGGGCATTGGCTCCTCCACCGGCGGAGCCCCCGGGGCGGTTGTCCACGCATCGGCGGGCCCCTCTTTTGCGGGGGTGGATGAACTGGGAACCTTGGTCCAGGGAAAGGACGGTCCATGGATAACAACACCGACGACACCACCGAGGACAATACCGAGAGCAACACCGACACCGACCCCGGCCACTCCGCCCGCCGGGTCAACCAGGAATTCCGGGAGCTGACGCGCGGGCTCATCGTGCCCTACCCTCACGAGTGCCTGATTTGCTTCCTGTTTCGTTTCATCGACCTCGTCAGCCTGGCCGACTTCCCCCTGGTGCGCCGGTATGCCAGCGCCAGCGCGCCCAGGGCGACGGGTTTGGTCGGGCGCCTGATGTCGCACGGGGCATACAGCGACGGTGACGTCATTCAATGGGCCGTGGTGGCCAACCCGCAGGTGTGGGACGCGGAGTGCTGTCGCGATTGCGGTGTGCCGCTGCGCGTGCCGGCCTGCCTGCAGGTCCGCCTCGGCTCAACCCAGCCATGCAGGCTGTGGCGGTGGCGGCGGGAGATGGTCTTTGACACCGGGTACCGAAGCTGGATCCCACCGGGCGGGCAGTGAACCAGTCGCGGCGTCGACCATACCCGGCTGACCGTGGTGGGCCGGCGTTACTGGCCCGGATGGGGGAGGTGCTGGTGGGGAACGCGGTCCCGGTCGTACGTGATGGTGGTGTAACCGTGCGGGGCCGGGAGTCCATCGCTGCCAAGGTTGACGAACACGATCTTCTCGATGGTCAAAATCGACTCGCGGGTGAACATGTTCCGCACTTCGGCCCGCATGGTCAGGGAGGTGCGGCCAAATACCGTCGCCGTCAGACCCATCTCGATGAGGTCGCCCTGTTGGGCCGAGGAGACGAAGTTGATCTCCGACATGTACTTCGTCACCGCGTTGCCGTTGCCGAGCTGGATGATCGCGTAGATCGCCGCTTCCTCGTCGATCCAGCGCAGCAGGCTGCCGCCAAAGAGCGTCCCGTTGGCGTTGAGATCTTCCGGACGCACCCATTTACGCGTGTGAAAGGTGATGTCGCCGGCAGCCATGGTGCAATGCTACGGCAAGCACGGGGTCCCGCCCGCCACGTGACGCGGCGGACTACGCGGTGCGGTCGTGCTCGGCGCGGTCGGCGGCGGCCAGGATGGCGGCGCCGAGCTCGACCGGTCGCGTGAACTGGGGCCAGTGGCCGGTGGGCAGGTCTACGTACTCGACGTCGCGGATGCGGGCCAGCTCCGCCACGAACGGCACGCCCGCGGCGACCCACTCGCGCAGCTGCCCCGATGTGAACTCGCAGGCGATGACCGTCACCGGCACGTCGTAGCGGCGCTCATCGGCCAGCTGCTGCCTGTCGTACGCAACGCCCCGCGGTTGCGGAATGGCACGGGCCCGGAACGCGGCCCGCAAGTCGTCCGTGAGCTCGGTGAGGTCGGCATCCTCGAAATCGTCCCACGGCGGCAACGGGACGTCGTCGCCGTCGGCCGCCAGGGAGTCATTGATGGCCAGGCCGTCGCCCAGCGGGCCGCTGTCCACATACACGGCCCGGGACACGCGGGTGGGACGGGCATCGACCACGCCGTGGATGATGGCCCCGCCGCCGGAGTGTCCCACCAGGACCACCGGCCCCTCGATGGCGTCGACCTCGGCCACGACGGCGTCGATGTGGTCACGCAGCCCGATCCCGGCCCGATCGGCGCCAACCGACTCCAGGCCGGGCAGCGTCAGCGGGTGCACATGGTGTCCGGCATCCGTGAGCGGGGGCGTGACATCCGCCCAGGAGGAGGCATCCAGCCAGAATCCGGGCACGAGGACGATATCCATGCGGACAGCCTACGCCGCCGGGCCCGCACGCGGCACCTGCACTGTGGGAGTCTCGCCGCGTCGGCGGCGAGGCGAGGCCCGCGAGAGAATGTTAAATCGATTGACACTCGATAGAAAACGAATAAGATTCGATACATGCAAAAGACTCGTCTGGCGGTAATGGCGCTCAGGATCCTGTTGTTGGTGGCCTTTGCCCTCCTGGTGCTGTTTCAAACCATGTCCCTGCCTGGGCAATTTGCTTTCATGGCGCAGGAAACCCCGGAGCTGGCGTACTTGCGCTGGCCCTTGACGGCGTTCTCGGTGGTGGAATTGATGTGCGCCCAGCTCGTGATCGTGAGCACCTGGAAGTTGTTGACCATGGTCAAACACGACCGCATCTTCACCAGGGCGGCCCTGGCATGGGTGGACGCCATCGTCTGGGCCATCGCCGCCGCCTGGGTGCTCCTGTTCGGCGTTTTCCTCTACTTCGCGAGCAGCTGGGATGATCCCGGGTGGCCGTTGATATTGATTCTCATATTGGTGGGCGGAGCCGTCCTGGGGCTGCTGATGGTGGTGATGCGCGCCCTGCTGCTGCGGGCCACCACGTTGCGCACGGACATGGATGAGGTGATCTGATGCCCATCGTGGTGCGCATCGACGTCGAGCTGGCCAAACGCAAGATGAGTGTGGGGGAATTTGCCGAACGCGTCGGGCTCACCCCGGCGAACGTCGCGGTGCTCAAGAACGGCCGGGCCAAGGCCGTTCGCCTGAGCACCCTGGAATCCATGTGCCGAGTACTTCACTGCCAGCCCGGTGACCTGCTCCAGTGGGTCGAGGAATGAACCGGCGGCGCATCCCCCGGCGCGCCGGCTAGGGCTGGCGCCGGGGACATGTGGTCAAAACGACCAATCGAATCTAAGGTGGGTGGACTTCCCAACTAGCATCGAGGGACCCTGCAGATGAGGCGGAGGACATGATTGCCATTCCCCACGGTCCAGGTCCGGCCGACGACCTGGGCGGCCGGACGCCGGGTCAGTCGGTCATCGCCGAACTGCTGACCCGGCAGGCCCAGGCGCCTCCGCGCGGCTTCCTGGCGCGAATGGTTGGCATCAGCCCGCTGACCGGCGACACGTCTGCGTGGTTCAAAGGCGCACTCGGCGAGATTGCAGTTGCTCGTCTCTTGGCGAAACTCGGCCCGGAATTTCTTGTTCTGCATGCCATTCCAGTAGGAGTTGGCAGCTCAGATATTGACCATTTGGTAATTTGTCCGGCGGGGGTCTTTACTCTCAATACAAAAAACCATTCCGGGCAAAAAGTCTGGGTCGCCGGTGGCACGGTGATGGTCAACGGCACGAAACATCCGCACATCCGCAACGCAGCGTTCGAGGCGAGGCGGGCCTGCCGGATCTTGAGCCGGGCGGTCGGGACGCCGGTGGCAGTGACCGGACTGGTGGTTGTGGTCAATCCCCGGACGTTTACCGTCAAGCAGAAGCCTGCGGGCGTGGAAATCCTGGAGAGCCGAACGCTTCAGCGCTGGTTCATGCGCCGGCCGCGCATCTTGGCGCCGGATCAAATTGCCCAAATCGTCGCCCAGGCCCGGCAACCTTCAACCTGGCATTCCGACCCGCGGACCGACGGGGACCCTGAGGTATTGAACGACCAGTTCCAGTTGCTCCACCAGACGGTCGGGAGCGCGCTCTTGCGCCGTGGACTGTGGGTTTTAGCCCTTCCGGCCACTCTGTTCGTGGCGGGAGCCCTCCACTATGAGGCCCTCATCCGGAATGCCGGCGGCTAGCGGCACCCGCGCCGTGCTGGGCGGGTGCCGCCGTCGTACCGGGCCGGGCGGCTACTTGTGCAGATGGTCCACCAGGGACTCGGCGATGCCAATGTACTTGCCCGGGGTCAACGCCAGCAGGCGGTCCTGCGCCTGCGTGGACAGCCCCAGACCGGAGACGAACTCCTTCATCCGGGCGCCGTCCACGCGGTGGCCGCGGGTCAGCTCCTTCAGGCGCTCGTATGGGTCCTCCATGCCCGGGACCCCCGCAATCGCCTCCGCCCGCATGACCATCTGAACGGCCTCGGCAAGCACCTCCCAGTTATGGTCCAGATCCTCCGCGAGCACGGCCCCGGCCGTGTCGAGCCGGCCCAGGCCGCCGAGCACGTTGTTGATGGCGAGCAGGGAGTGGCCGAAGGCGACGCCAATGTTGCGCTGGCTGGAGGAGTCGGTGAGGTCGCGCTGCCAACGGCTGGTCACCAAGGTGGCGCCGAGCGTGTCCAGCAGGGCGTTGGAGATCTCCAGGTTCGCCTCGGCATTTTCAAAGCGGATCGGGTTGACCTTGTGCGGCATGGTGGAAGAACCCGTGGCACCCGGGACCGGGACCTGGGCAAAGTAGCCGATGGAGATGTAGCTCCACACGTCCGTGCACAGGTTGTGCAGGATCCGGTTGAAGCGGGCCATGTCCGCATACAGCTCGGCCTGCCAGTCGTGCGATTCGATCTGCGTCGTCAACGGATTCCAGCTCAGGCCCAGGCCCTCGACGAAGCTCTTGGCAACGTCCTGCCAGTCGGCGGCCGGGACGGAGGCATAGTGGGCGGCATAGGTACCTGTGGCGCCGTTGATCTTCCCCAGGAACTCGGTCTTGGCAATCCGGTCCAGCTGGCGGGTCAGGCGGTGGGCGGTGACGGCCAGTTCCTTGCCGAGTGTGGTGGGGGTGGCGGGTTGGCCGTGGGTGCGCGAGAGCATCGGCACGGCACGGTTTTCCTCGGCCATCGCGGCAATCTTGGCAACCAGGGCGCGGGCCGCCGGCAACCAAACGTCCTCCACGGCGCCCTTGATGCCCACGGCGTAGGAGAGGTTGTTGATGTCTTCGCTGGTGCACCCGAAGTGCACCAATGCCTTGAGGTGCTCCAGGCCGAGGTCCGCCAGATGGTTGCCGATGAAGTACTCCACGGCCTTGACGTCGTGGAGGGTGACCTTTTCAAAGGCGGCCAGCTCGGCAATGGATTGTGCGTCAAACTCCGTGACGATGGCACGCAGGCCGGCCTGCTGCTGCGGTGTCAGCGGTTTGGTGCCGGGGAGCACGTTGGTGTTGGTCAGGTGAATGAACCATTCGACCTCCACGCCCACCCGGTCGCGGTTCAGGGCGGCCTCGGAGAGATAGTCGACCAGCGGCGCCACGGCGCCCGAGTAACGGCCGTCGAGGGGACCTAGGGCGATGCGCCCGGGGGAGGCGGCCAGCGACAGGCGGCCGGACGGGATGCGGGCGGTGGCGGATGCGGAATCAGACATGGCCCAATTCTTTCATGAACCGCCGGGTCCTCCACAGCGGGGGCCCCCGGCCAGGTCATTGACAACTGTCCCGGCGGCCGCGCCGAGGTGGCCCGGCGCGCCTAGCGTTGAAAGGGAGGAGAGACGGGAAAAGGACATGGACGACCGGATGGCGGGACCCGTGGCAGGGATTGGTGGGGTGGTGCGGGCCGGACCGGCACCCGATGACGTCGACGTGGTGGCCCTGCGCGTGAGGCAAATCGCCCAGGAGATTGACGCCATTCGGCTGGAACTTGGCCCGCTGTGGGGGGTGGACTGGCGCTCGCCGGCGGCCGCCGCGTTCCGTGAGCGCCTCCTGGAGCGCAACGACGCCCTGGCCGGGGCGGTGCGGGACGTCCAGGCCGCCGCGGCGGCCGTGCAGCTCCATGCGCGGCGGCTGAGATCCGCCGCCCCGGCAAGTGCCGGTCCGGCACTCTGGCCAGGTCTGGGCCCGGGTGCCGCCCCTTGGCCTGGTCCCGACGCCGGTGCGGATGCCGGGGACCCTGGGCGGTTCCCCGGCTGAGGGGGCTTGGCCGCTCCCGTGCGGGGCGGTCGGAAAGGAGCGATGCAATGCCCGAGCCGCCGAGACCCGGAGCCACGTTCACGACGACCGGCGGTGTCGGATCCATTCGGTACACGCTGGAGGAGATTTCCGCGGCAGGTGTGAAACTCGGCCGGCTGGCCCAGGGGCTGGAGCCGCTTGTGGACCGGTTGCAAGGCGAATGGTCGTGGCTGGGCTCGGCCCCCGCGGGGCCGGCCGGCTACCCGTTTGCGGCCCTCGAGGCGATGCGGGCGGGAGTGTGGTCGTGCATGCGAGCCCAGGCAGACACGGCGGCCCTTGCCCGAAAGGCGACCAGGGCCGCCACGGACTATGCGTCCGCCGAGGCCCACAATGCCGCCGCGGCCGCCCAGGCGGCCAGGCTGGGGGCGCTCGGGGATGGTTTGCAATCCTGGGCGTGGGGGTCGTTCGCGCCGCTGAGGCTGTGGGGCGGGGCAATGGCGGCATGGCAAAACGCCCGCAAGGGTGGCGCGCGTGATGCCGCGGAGAGCATATTGAACAACGCTCCCGCCTACCTTGCCGGCTTACTGGGTCCCGGCATCGGACTCTCCTTTCTCCTGACGCACCTGGGGTATCCGGACCCGGCGAACTCCGGCATGGTCCCGGCGGTCATGGTCCGGAAGGCTTTTGACTGGTCCGGACTGGCCACGCCGGGACGGTTGGACGTGCGCAGGGTTCCGCCCCCAAACTGGAGCAACCAAGGCGAACAATGGCCGCGCGGCCACGCCCTGCCGGACCCACCGGACGGCGGTGCGCCCGGTGTGGTGGAACCGACCATCAAGGGGGCCCTGGCGGGCAGCCAGGACGCCTACGGCTACCCGCCCGGCTCAATTGGTGTCGACCGGGTGGACCGACCCGACGGAAGCCGGGCGTGGCTGGTGCACTTGCCCGGAACCGAGGACTGGTCCGCGGTGGACAGCGCCAACCCGTTTGATCTGGAAGGCGATCTGGAAGGCCTGACCGCCGCCCACGCCGCCCTGTTCGCCCAGCAGCAGGTGGTGATCCAGGACCTCATCAAGGCGGCGTTGGCGGACGCGGGCGCGCTCCCCGGACAGGACGTGCTGATAACGGGCCATAGCGGCGGCGGCATTCACGCGGCCGCCGCCGCGGCCAATCCCGCATTTCTGGCCACGGTCAACGTCAGGATGCTTGTCATTGCCGGCTCTCCGGCCAAGAACCTGCGGGTCGGCCCGGGCATTGCCGTTCTGGATCTGGAAAACGAACACGACCTTGTCACGGCCACGGACTTTGGGCCACCGCCCGCCTCGCCCACCTGGGTGACCGTCACGTCGCACCGGCCGGGCGCCGCGGACGGGGCGGATCCGCTCACCCTCCTCAAGGACGCGCACGAGTTAAGGAATTATCTCCATGACGCCGCAGCCATGGAAGGCAGCGACGACCCGGCCATCAAGGGAGCGCGGGACGCCCTGCGTCACTTTCTGGGCGCAACGGCCGGGGCGCCCGTTGCCGTCAGGAGATTCGTCTACCAGGGCCGCGACGTCAACGATCCCCAACCGGGGAATCCCAAGCCGGCGGCACGGCCGGGAGGAACGATGAAACCCTAGCGTTTGCGGGCGGAGCGTGTCAGTCCGCTCATCAGCATGGACACCACGCTGATGATCAAGGCGGCCAGGATGGCGGTCCAAAAGAAGGAGTCAAGGGCGAAGTGGACGGGCGTATAGGCGCTCAGCCATGACGTCAGCCACAGCATGGCCGCATTGATCACGATCGTGAACAGGCCCAAGGTAACGATCGTGACCGGCAGCGACAACAGCAGGACGATGGGCTTGATCAACGCGTTGACCACGCCAAAGATCAGGCCGATGAAGACATAGGCCAGTGCGGTGTTCCCCGTGGCACTGCCCGTATCCAGCCCGCCGCCGGCGCTGTACCCGATTGTGACGCCGGGCAGGAGCACCGTCGCAATCCAGAGGGCGACGGCGTTGACAAGCACTCGAACGACTAATCTGACCATGGAGTCATGATTCCACAAACGGGCCAGTCCGGGCAGGTCATGCGCGTCAAATCGGCACTTTTGGCGTGACCGCATTCACACGCCGTTCGGTTCCCTGATTTAGGCTAAGTCCATGACTTCCAATACCCAACCCCTGCATACCGGCGTCCACCCCCGATCCGTCGTGGGCCGGCTGCCCAAATATGCGGCGGGCAAACCCCCCGTCCCGGTGCCCGGGCTGGCGAGCTTCAAACTCTCCTCGAACGAGAATCCGCTGGGCCCGGTGCCCGCCGTCCTGGAACTGCTCCACGGCGGCCTGGAGGTCCACCGCTACCCGGACACCAGCTGCACGGCGCTGCGCACTGCGCTCGGTGAGTTCCTGTCCGTGCCCGCGGAGGACATTGTCACCGGTGCCGGCTCCCTGGGTGCGCTGAACCAGATCCTCGCCGCCTTTGCGGGCCAAAACGACGACGGCACCCCCGATGAAGTCATCTACGCCTGGCGGTCCTTTGAGGCCTACCCCATCTGCGTCGGGCTGGCCGGGGCCCAAAGCGTCCAGATCCCCGTCCGCGCCGACGGCACACATGACCTCCCCGCCATGGCGGCGGCCGTCACCGACCGCACCAAGGTCGTGTTCCTTTGCACGCCAAACAATCCCACCGGCCCGGCGCTGGGCACCGAGGAGACGGAGGAGTTCATCCGCAGCGTCCGCTCCGACGTCGTCATTGTCATCGACGAGGCCTACCAGGAATTCGTCCGGGCCGCCGACGCCGTGGACGGCATCGCCATGTACCGCAAGTACCCCAATGTCGTGGTGTTGCGGACGTTTTCCAAGGCGCACGGCCTCGCCGGGCTGCGCGTCGGGTATTCAGTCTCCGGGCCCGAACTCACGCAATACCTGCGCTCCGCCGCGACTCCGTTCGCTGTCTCCAGCGTGGCCGAACAAGCCGCCGTGGTGTCGCTGGCAAACTATGACCAGGTTGTGGAAAGAGTACAAAGCCTCGTCGAGGAACGGGACCGGGTGACGGCCGGCCTTGCGGCCCTTGGCTGGGACGTCCCGGACGCCCAGGGGAACTTCGTGTGGTTGAACCTCGGGTCCGATACGCCCGAGTTTGCGGCCATCGCGGACCGCCACGCCCTCTCGGTGCGGGCCTTCGGAGAGGAAGGTGTGCGCGTCAGCATCGGCGAGGTGGAGGCCAACACCCGCTTCCTGGAGATCTGTGCCTCCTATACAAAGCCGCCACGCCGTTCCTAGCGGTTAACCAACCGTGAATCGGCGTCGCGTACCGATACAGTGGTAAATCGAAAATGGAAATATATGCACTCCATGGAATGCATTCCCGGCGGAGCATATATCCACACCAACGAGTCGGCGGACCGGGCTTGCGGCCCGCACAGAGTCGGCAGACGAGGAGACGGCATGGGCGCTGCCCACCAACCCGCAACCCGCACGGCATCATCCGGGCACTCCGCCGCCGGCGCGGGCGCCCAACAACCGCGCCCCGGCGGCTCCCACGGCGTCCTGCGGACCACGGGGGTCGGTGAGGCGGACATGGTCCAGCTCCTGGATGAACACGGCAGCCTCCGTACGGACGCCACGTTCAGCCCGTACGTTGACGCCCTGGATCGGGACGCCCTGCGGGGCTTTTACCGCGACATGGCCGTGGTGCGCCGCTTCGACGCCGAGGCCACCGCGCTCCAGCGCCAGGGCGAGCTGGCGCTGTGGGTTCCGGTCGTCGGGCAGGAAGCGGCCCAGGTTGGATCCGGGCGCGCCATGCGCCCGGCCGACTATGCGTTCCCCACCTATCGGGAGCACGGCGTCGCACTCGCCCGGGGGGTGGACCTGGCCGATGTTCTGAAGCTTTTTCGCGGTATCACCAACGGCGGCTGGGACCCCCGGGAGACCAACTTCCACCTCTACACCCTGGTCCTGGCCGCCCAGACCCTGCACGCCGTGGGCTATGCCATGGGCATCCAGCGGGACCTGGCCGCCGACAGCGAAACCGAACCGGCCGCCGTCGTGGCCTATTTCGGCGACGGTTCCAGCAGCGAGGGGGACGCCCACGAATCCATGGTTTTTGCCGCCTCCTTCAACGCCCCGGTGGTGTTCTTTTGCCAGAACAACCATTGGGCCATCTCGGTGCCGTTTGAGGTGCAGTCCAAGATTCCCCTGGTCAACCGCGCCGGCGGCTACGGCTTCCCCGGCATCCGCGTGGACGGCAACGACGTCCTGGCCGTGTATGCCGTGACGCAGTGGGCGCTGGAGCATGCCCGGGACGGCCACGGCCCGGTCCTGGTCGAGGCCGCCACCTACCGGGTCGGGGCGCACACCACCGCCGATGACCCCACCAAGTACCGCCGCCTGGCCGAGGAGGAAGCGTGGCGGGCGAAGGATCCGCTGGCGCGCCTGGAAACCTACCTCCGCGACGCGGGTCTGGCCGATGACGACTTCTTTGCCCAGGTGCGCGAGGACGGCGACGAACTGGCCGCCCATGTCCGGCGCGCCACGCTGGCCTTGGGCGGGGCCGACATCCGGCAAAAATTCGCCACCGTCTATGCCGAGGCGCATCCGCTGGTCGCCGAGGAACTCGCCTGGTTCGAAAACTACGAGGCATCCTTTGCCGACGCCGATCCGCAGACTTCCGCAATACAAGGCGGTGCCGCATGACCACCATGACCATGGCCAAGGCCATCAACGAAGGCCTGCGTGCCACGCTCGCCGGTGACCCCAAGAGCTTCCTCATGGGTGAGGACATCGGCGCTCTGGGCGGGGTGTACCGCGTCACGGAGGGGCTGGCGAAGGAATTCGGCACGCACCGGGTCATCGACACGCCGCTGGCCGAGTCGGGCATCATCGGCACGGCGATCGGCATGGCCCTGCGCGGCCACCGGCCCATTTGCGAGATCCAGTTTGACGGCTTCGTGTTCCCCGGGTTCAACCAGATCACCACGCAGCTGGCCAAGATCCACACCCGCTCCGACGGCCTGCTTAGCGCGCCGGTGGTCATTCGCATTCCCTACGGCGGCGGCATCGGCTCCATCGAGCACCACTCCGAATCCCCGGAAGCCCTTTTTGCCCACACGGCCGGACTGCGCATCATCACCCCGTCCAACGCGAACGACGCCTACTGGATGATCCAGCAGGCCGTGGCGTGCAAGGACCCGGTCATCGTGTTCGAGCCCAAGCGGCGCTACTGGCTCAAGGGCGAGGTTGACACCGACGTCTCGCCCGGAGACCCGTTCGCCGCCCACGTGGTGCACTCCGGCTCCGACGCCACCATCGTCGCGTACGGGCCCCTGGTCCCGGTGGCGCTGGCCGCCGCCCACGCGGCCGCCGAGGACGGGCACAGCGTGGAGGTCATCGACCTGCGCTCCATCTCGCCGATCGACTTTGACACCGTGGAGGCATCCGTGACCAAGACCGGCCGGCTGATCGTCGCCCACGAGGCCCCCACGTTTGGCGGGATCGGCGGGGAGATCGCGGCCCGCATCGGCGAACGCTGCTTTTATTCGCTGCAGGCCCCGGCCATCCGCGTGGGCGGCTTCCACATGCCCTACCCGGTGGCCCGGGTGGAGGAGCACTACCTACCGGACATTGACCGCATGCTGGAGGCGTTGGACCGCGCCTTCGCATATTAGGAAGGCCCCCATGTCGACCCTGAACCTGTTCAAGCTGCCCGATGTTGGCGAGGGCCTGACCGAGGCGGAGATCGTCGCCTGGAAGGTCAAGGCCGGCGATGCCGTGGCCGTCAATGACGTCATCGTGGAAATAGAAACGGCCAAGTCCATCGTGGAGCTGCCCTCGCCCTACGCCGGCACGGTGGCCCAGCTGATGGTGGCCGAGGGCGACACCGTGGACGTCGGCACGCCCATCATCGCCATCGGTGCCGGCGATCCGTCCTCGGCGGCCCCCGCCCCCGCCCCCGCTGCTGTCGAGGAGCCCGCGGCCATCAAGCCCCTGGTGGGCTCCGGCCCCAAGGCCGACGCCGTCAAGCGCCGCCCGCGCCACGGCTCGACCGCGGTCGGCCCCGCACCCGTGGCGGCGCTGGCAGCCGCCCACGTTCCGGCGTCGGGCATGGCGGGCGCGGTGACCGGCCGCGTGTTGGCCAAGCCACCCGTGCGCAAGGCGGCCAAGGACCTGGGCATCAACCTGGCCGACGTCCCGCCCACCGGCGTCCACGGGGAAGTGACGAAGAAGGACCTGCTCGGCCACCAGGAGCGGCGTGCCGCCGCGGGGACGTCACCGGCCGATGACCCGCGCGTGGAGCGGATCGCGGTCAAGGGGGTGCGCAAGGCCACCGCCCGGGCCATGGTGGAAAGCGCCTTCACGGCACCGCACGTGAGCATTTTTGTGGACGTTGACGCGTCCCGCACCATGGAGTTCGTGAAGCGGCTAAAGGCCTCGCGCGACTTTGAGGGCATCAGGGTCTCGCCGCTGCTGATCCTCTCGAAGGCCGTGATTTGGGCGGCCGCGCGGAACCCGTCGGTCAATGCGACGTGGGCCGGCGAGGAGATCATCATCAAGCACTACGTGAACCTGGGCATCGCCGCGGCCACCCCGCGCGGACTCATGGTGCCCAACATCAAGGACGCGCAGGACCTGTCCCTGAAGGAGCTCGCCAGCGCCCTCAACGCGCTGGCGGCCACCGCGCGGGCGGGCAAGACGCAGCCGGCGGACATGGCGGGCGGATCGCTGACCATCACCAACATTGGGGCGCTGGGCATCGACACCGGCACGCCCATCCTCAACCCGGGCGAAGTGGCGATCGTGGCATTTGGCACCATCAAGCAGAAGCCGTGGGTGGTCGACGGCGAGGTGGTCCCGCGCTGGATCACCACGCTGGGCGGCTCCTTCGACCACCGGGTGGTGGACGGGGACCTCTCCGCGCGCTTCATGGCGGACGTGGCGGCCATCATGGAGGAACCGGCCCTGCTGCTGGACTGACCTCATCTGACCCGCAATAGATGTCGAAAAACCCCTGAAATTCGCGATTTTTCGGCATCTATTGCGGGTCAGATGCCCGGGCGGGGCTAGAGGCGGGCGGCGATGGCGTCCGCCAGCACCGGTGCCAGGCGCCGGACGCCCTCGCGGAGCTTGGCGGGAGGCACCGCACTGTATGCCAGGCGCAGCTTGTTGCTGGGGCCGCCGGCCGCGGAGAACGCGGCGCCGGGCACGAAGACCACGCCGGCGTCGATGCCCTTGTACAGCAGCGGGTACGTGTCAATCCCCTCCGGCAGGGTCAGCCACACGAAGAAGCCGCCCTCGGGCCGGGTCCACGAGACGCCGTGGGGCATGAATTCCTCCAGCGCGGCAAGCAGGGCCGAGCAGCGCTCCTGGTACATGCTGCGGTAGGTGGCGATCTGGCCTTTCCAGTCGTAGTTGCGCAGGTAGTCGCTGACCAGCAGCTGGTTGAATGTGGGCGGACACAGCGTGACGGCCTCGCTGGCCAGGTAGTAGCGCTGCAACAGGTGCGCCGGGACCAGCGCCCAGCCAATGCGCAACCCGGGCGCAAAGATCTTGGAAAACGATCCCAGGTACAGCACGTCCTCGGGGTTGGCGGCGCGCAGGGGCTCCGGCAGGACGCCGTCGAACTTCAACAAGCCGTAGGGATTGTCCTCCAACACCAGAATATTCGCCTCGCGGCAGGTGTTCACGATTTCCTGGCGGCGGTCCGGGGCCAGCATCACCCCGGAGGGGTTGTTGAAGTTCGGAATGGTGTACAGCAACTTGATGCGCTTGCCGGCCCCCTGCAGCGCTGCGATGGTGGCGCGCAGGGCGGCCGGGATGAGGCCGTGCTCATCCCCGGCCACCGCCTGGACGTCGACCTGGTAGGCCTCAAAGGTGTTCAGGGCGCCCACATAGGTGGGGTCCTCGAGCAGGATCACGTCCCCGGGGTCGCAAAACACCTTCGCGGCCACGTCCTGGGCCGACTGCGAACCGGCCGTGATGACGACATTCTCCGGGTCCGCGTCCAGGATGCCCTCGGCGGCCATGACCTGGCAAATTTGGGTGCGCAGTTCCAAGGTGCCCTGTCCGCCCCCGTATTGCAGCGCCTCCAATCCGTGCTCGGCGATGATGCGCCGGGCCGTTTCGCCCAGCCGGTCCAGGGGCAGGGACTGAAGGTACGGGTTGCCCCCGGCCAGCGAGACCAGGCCGGGCTGCATGGAAATCTCAAACACGTCCCGCACGGCCGACTGCTTGATGTTGGCGGCACGGGCGGAGAGCAATGCCCCGTGCCGGTGGCCCTCGGTCGGGGCGGGACCGCCCTGGGCCCGGGCGAGGGCGTCGACGGCTTCTTCGGACAACGTTTCGGCGGCGGCGTTGACGCCCGGGGCTGGAGTGTTCACGGTGTCAGGATACAGCCAGAGTTGCTAAATAGGCATCAAAAGTTTAGTTAGAAGGGCGTTATTTCAGGCTGAGCGCCTCCGTCAACGTCTTGCCGTTGATTGTGATGGCAACCGGTGCGCCCGCCGCCCGCTCCGCCGTGAGCATCAGCTGCTGTTCAATGCGCGGGATGTCGCACTCGCCGCCCATCGTCAGGGTGCCCGAAAGGTGGGCCGTGACGGTGGCGCCGGAGCGGTCCACGGACGCCACCGCCAGGCGCGACTGCCAGAGCGTATTGTCCAGCCCCGACGCGCCGACCGCGCGCGTATGGTTGGCCAGCAGCGCGCGCAGGGCCCCCTCCACCGGGTCGGTATAGGTGATGGCGGCGCTCGTCACCGCGACGGCGCTGTCCCCGCAGCCCACCATGGGTCCGGCCACGCCGTTGTCGCCGATCGCGACGTAGAACAGCGTGGCGGACGCCGTGGTGGGCATGACCGTCGGCTCGGCCGGCGGGGACGACGCCGGCGGGGATGACGCCGGCGGGGACGACGCCGGGGCGGGGGTCGGCGTCCCTGAGGCACTGGCCGTCGGCAGGCCTGAGGCGGATGGCGACGGGCGCGCCGTGGTGGCGGTGCAGCCGCCCACAGCCAGGGCCGCCCCGGCCACCAGCGCCAGCAGGAGGTGCGTTCGCGTGCCGGCCATGATGCCCTCCTTGTGGGTTTGCGGGGCGCCGGCAAGTCCGCAAGGCACCTGCCCGTCCGCGTCAAACCAGCCTAGGGAGGGCCGGCCGGCATGTGAATCGGGCAGGCGGAACGGGAACCAAAGCGTGACCACGTCTCGGCCACGTCACGGGTCCCTGGCGGGTGTTAGCGTCGCGCCCGGTAGTTCAGGTGCGTGACGAGGCCGGTCTGCCGCGCGCCCGCCTGCTCGAACGACTTGGGCCCGACACCGTCAAAAAGCCGTTCCCCGGCGCCGAGGATGACCGGCGCAAGGTGGACCCGCAGCTCGTCGATGGCGTCGACGACCAGGTACTGGTTGATGGTTTGGGCGCCGCCGCAGATGGACACGGCGCCAGTGCCGGCGGCCGCACGCGCCCGGTCAAGGGCGGCGTCGATCCCGTCGGTAACGAACGTGAACGTGGTGCCGCCGTCCATGGCCAGCGGCTCCCGGGCGTGGTGGGTGAGCACAAAAACCGGGCCATGGTAGGGGGGATTTGGCCCCCACCATCCTTTCCAGGACCCCTCCCATGCCCCGCGGATGGGGCCGAACATGTTCCGCCCCATGATGAACGCGCCGGCGGCGGTGATGGCCTCAAGTTCGGACGCATTTTCCTCCCGCTGCTCGACCATCCAGCTGTGGAGGCGGCCGTCCACGCCCTCGCCCATGGGCAGTTCGGCGCTTTGGTGCGGGCCGGCCACGAAGCCGTCCAACGATACTGCGATGTCGCACGTGACCAGGCCCATGGCCGCACGTCCTTTCTGTCGGCTGACGTTATTCGCTGAGGAAGTCGGCGATCGCGGCCGCCATGCCAGCAGGCTCCCAGCTGTGGTCGGCGGCCGGGATCGTGGCCTTGCGCGCGTTGGGCACGGATGCGGCGATGGATTCCGCGGCCGGGGGCATGATCGGCAGGGTTTGCCTGCCCACCAGGGCCAGCGTGGGCGCCGTGATGGTCGCCCACAGCTCGATGTGCGGCGCGGACTGGGTCCAGGCCAGGGACTCGGAGTCGGCCTCCAGGGACGGCCCCATCGAGGTCATGACGGGCCAGGCGGGGCTGTTCCGGGCGCCCTCCAGCCACTCCGGCGGCATGTCCTTCATGAAGTAGGCGATGGTCTCCTCGGGGTCCCCGGCCGCGATCTTCTGCCGCAGCCCGTCCAGGAAATCGGCGCCGTCGTCGCCCAGCTCCTCCCGCAGCGGCACCTCCCACAGCACCAGCGCCGAGACGGGCAGCCCCGCGGCCGCGGCCGCCAGGGCGATGGCGCCGCCGGAGGAGCTGCCGAACAGGGCCGCGGATCCGCCGGCGACCGCGATGAGCGCGCGGAGGTCCTCCAGGGTGTCCGCCAGCGTGAACGACGGCGCCTGTGCGCTCTCGCCGCGGCCGCGCCGATCGAAGTTGATCACCCTGAATCCGCGGGCGGCCAGCAGCTTGGCCATCTCGACGGTGGTGGGGTCGAAGCCGCGAAATTGCATGGCCCCCGCCACGAGGATGACCGGCGGTCCGGACCCCTCGATGTCGTAGGCGATGCGGGTGCCGTCGCGGGATGTGACGAAGCTGGACATGGGGCCTCCTGAAAAAAGCTCTAGACGGCACGCTACGCGGATGCGTACGTGCCGTCCAGAGTCTTGCCGCTCGTTGTGGTCCCGGAAGGTGCTAGACCAGCTGGCGCCAGTCGGCGGCCAGCGGGAGGTCGTGGGCCGCGGACACCGAGTGGTGGGCCACCTGGCCGCCGGCCACATTGAGGCCCGCAACCAAGGCGGGGTCCGCCTCCAGTGCGGCCATCACGCCCAGGTCGGCCAGGGCCACCGCGTAGCGCAGGGTGACGTTGGTCAGCGCATAGGTGGAGGTGTTGGGGACGGCCCCGGGCATATTGGCCACGCAGTAGAACACCGAGTTGTGCACCTTGAAGGTCGGGTTTTCGTGCGTGGTGGGGTGGGTGTCCTCAAAGCAGCCGCCCTGATCCACGGCGATGTCCACCAGCACGGAGCCGGGCTTCATCTTCGCCACCAGTTCGTTGGTGACCAGCTTCGGGGCGCGGGCGCCTGGGATCAGAACCGAGCCGATGACCAGGTCGGCCTGCAGCAGCGACCGTTCGACCTCCAGGGCGTTGGAGGCCACCGTCTTCAACCGGCCCTGGTAGTGGTCATCGAGCTGGTGCAGCCGCTCGATGTTGATGTCCAGGATGGTCACATCCGCGCCGGCGCCGATGGCCATGGCCGCCGCGTTGGTGCCGGAGACCCCGGCGCCCAGGATCACCACGTTGGCGGGGCGGACGCCGGGGACGCCGCCGAGCAGGATGCCCTTGCCGCCGGCCGGGGCGGTCAGGCACTGGGCACCCACGGCCACGGACAGCCGGCCGGCCACCTCGGACATCGGGGCCAGCAGGGGCAGCGTGCGACCGAGCTGCACGGTCTCGTAGGCGATGGCCGTGACGCCGCTGTCCATGAGCGCGCGCGTCAGTTCCGGCTCGGCGGCCAGGTGCAGGTAGGTGAACAGCACCAGGCCCTTGCGGAAGTAGGCGTATTCGATGCTGATGGGTTCCTTGACCTTGACCACCATGTCGGCCCGGCCCCACACCTCCGCCGCGTCGGTGACCAGCTCGGCCCCGGCGCCGGCGTATTCCTCGTCCGTGATGCTGGAGCCGACGCCCGCGCCGCGTTCAATCAGCACCGTGTGCCCGTGCGTGATGAGTTCGTGCACGCCCGAGGCGGTCATGGCCACCCGGAACTCGTTGTTCTTGATCTCCTTGGGAACACCAATGATCATGATTTTGTCCTTCACTTGGGCGTCGTCGACTAAACGGCAGGTACGTTGTTTGGTACTGCCAGACTATGTCCGGATTGTGGTCCACTTCATACCCGGGAGAGTCGGGCGCATGGGGAAACGGGCTCAAATCCGGTGAATTTCACCCCCGCGGGTCGACATTTGTCGAGCCCGCGCGGGTCAACTGTCGCCTGCTGTCTGCCCGGCCCGCTAGGCTGGGCCCATGCGCAACGAGGACATCGAGGACCTTGTCGAACAGCTCGCCGTGGAACTGGGCCGCGGGCTGTCCCTGGAGGACCTGGACGGGCTGCTGCTGGCCTACAGCGCCAACCAGTCCCACGCGGACCGGGTGCGGGTCAATTTCCTGCTGAGCAAGCGGGTGCCGGCGGACGTCAGTGGCTGGCAGCTCTCGCATGGGATCGCCACCGCGGTGCGGCCCGTGGTGGTGCCGGCCAACCCCGGGCTGGGCATGCTGGGCCGGGTGTGCGTGCCGCTGCTGGTCCGCGGCTTCCGCGTCGGCTACCTGTGGGTGCAGCAGGACGTCCTGGAGCAAAGTGCGACGGCGATCCTCGCCCAGCTGCCGCAGGTGCGGGACTCCCTGGACCTCCTGGCCACGCTGCTGCTCGATTCCAACACGGCCGAGTCCAGCCACCGCCGCGCCCGGGAGCAGCAGTTTCTGGCCGCCGTGGACGGCGACAAGCACGCGATCGAGAAGATCTCCGAATGGCCCGAGGTCCGCCAGCGCGGCCCGTGGCAGGCCGCCACGGTGTACGCGGCGCCGGGACCGGACCCGGATCCCGCTGCCCCGCCGCTCCCCATCCCCGCACCCCCGGCCGGGTCCGCGCGCGGGCCCCGGTTCGACCGCCGGGCCGTGCGGGATCCGCTGGCCGCCACCCTGGTCCATCGCAGCGCCGGCCTGCAGGCCACCGTCGGCATCGACGATGCCCTGTTCACCGCCGGCCTGGACACCCACGCGGTGATGCTGTTCCGTGCGACGCCGGGACGGGCCAGGCACGCCGCGGTGCTCGAGCGCTATACCGCCGAGCTCACCAAGCGCACCGGCGTGCCGGCGTCGAGGGTGGTGATGGGGATCGGTGAGCCGTTCGGCTCGCTGCGGCAGCTGCCCACGGCGTTCCGGGAGTCGCGGATAGCCGCCCAGGCCGCCGTCGTGGACCCGGCGCTGGGCTCGATCCTGGACGTCCGCGGGGCCGGGGTCTACGAGGTGCTGGCCGGGGGCGCGGCCGACCCGGAGGACAGCGTGTACTACCGGCTGATCCGGGACCGGGACGCGGCCGGGGAGTTGTTCCCGGTGCTGGAGCTGCTCTATGACAACGACGGCGCCGTGGCCGGGATTGCCGGCCAGCTGCACCTGCACCGCTCCACCGTCTACAACCGGCTCGCCCGGGTGCGCGCCCTCATCGGCGCCGACCCGCTGGCCGGCCGGGTTCGGCTGGAACTGCATCTGGCCCTGAAGGCCGCACGCTGGGCGGCGAGGCCCCGGATCTAGCCGGGCGGCGCAGGCCTGTATGGGCCGCCCGGCGCCGGCTACTCCGCCAAGAGGTGCAGGTCCTCGGCGGTGTCCACGTCGGCGCCGTCCGAGAGGTCGCTGCAATCCACCACGTCCAGCAGGCCCGGGTGGGCGCGCAGGAAGGCGCGTGCGGCGGAGTCGCCACCGGCGGAAGCCGCGGCCTCGGCGGCCAGCGAAGCGCTGAAAACGATGGGATGCCCGCGCCTCAACCCGGCGCCCGGACCCGTCCCGGACCCTGCGTACCCGGCGGCGGTGATCCGGCCGGGGCGGTGGGCGGCAAGCAGCCTGGCGACCAGTGCGGCCGTGATGCCGGGCTGGTCCACCAGCGCCACAAGGATGTTGTCTCCGGCGGCCACGGCGGCCACGCCCGTGCGGAAGGAGCCGCCCATGCCCGAGGCCCAGTGTTCATTGACCACCAGCCGGCAGGCGGCAAATGCCGGCTGGTGGGGGGCGGCCAGGCGCCGTGCCGCCCGGTGCAGTTGTGCCACCTCCGGCGCACCGGCGCCCGCCACGACCACGGTTCGCCCGCACCCGCCGTCGCGCACCACCTGTGCCACGTGCTCCACCAGGGTGCCGCCGTGGAAGGGCAGCAGGGCCTTGGGGCCGCGCCCGAGCCGGGTTCCCGCCCCCGCCGCCAGTAGGACGGCCGTAGTCTGCGTCATGTCCCTCAATCTAGGCGCCTTTCCGGCCCGTGAGCCACGTCACCAAAAATAAACTGTTTCTCGGTGAAATACAACCGTTGACTCACGGGAAACTTCGGGTTTACAGTTACGACACCGAAAAGCCGGATTCCGGTTCGTGCTCCAGATTCGCTCAATGCCGCGTGAATCGTTCGCAGGTGAAATCCACCGTGGACGAGGCGCCGGCAGCAGATACCACACTCATCAGTTGCCGTGCATTCCCATGCGCTGCCGATGCCCGAGAGGCAAGTTTTCGCCATGACCGATACTCGTTCCCCCCTGCTCAATCGCCGATCCCTCTTGAAGGCCGCAGCCTTCGCGCCACTGGCCGGTATGGCGCTTTCCGGCTGCAGCACGAAGCCATCTGCCAGCGCTTCCGCGAACAAGACGGTCACGGTCACCTCCTACGGCGGCTCCTACAATGACCAGCTGACCCAAACGATCCTCGATCCCTTTGCGAAGCAGAGCGGCATCAAGCCAACGCTGCTGGCCAATACCAGTCTTGCCGCCCTCAAGGCGCAGGTGCAGTCCGGCGACGTCCAATGGGACCTGGTGGAAATCACCGCCCCCGAGTACGAGACGGCCGTGCAGGAAGGACTGCTGGAGAAGTTCGACTACAACATCATCAGCGACAAAGGCCTGCCGGGCTACGCGAAGGCCGAGTACGGCATCAAATACCTGAGCTTCCTGTTCGTGATGGCGTGGGATGAAAAGGTCATCCCGGACGGCAAGGCACCCAAGGACTGGGCGCAGTTCTTCGACCAGAACCGGTACAACACCAAGCGCTCCATCTACAACCAGCTCTCGGACAGCTCCGTGCTGGAGGCGGCCCTGCTGGCGGACGGCGTGCCGTTCGAGAAAATCTACCCGCTGGACGTGGACCGGGCCCTGCGCGTGCTGGCGGCGCACCCGGGACGGAACAAGCTGCTGTACCACTCCGCCAATCAGGAGCCCATCCAGCAGCTGACCTCGGGGGAGGTCTCCCTGTCCACAAGCTTCAACAACCGCATCAACGCGGCCCGGTCCGACGGCGCCAAGCTCAACTTCTCGCCCGAGAACGCCGTGCTGGCCGGCGACTACTTTGTGGTGCCGAAGGGTGCGAAGAACAAGGAAGCGGCCTTCAAGCTCATGAACTTCATGTCCAACGACGCCGAGGCCGGGGCCGCCTTTGACAAGGTCACGAACCTGACCCTGGCCAACACCGCGGCACTGTCGAAGCTGCCCAAGGAGATCGCGGACACCCTGCCCACCAGTCCCCGTCTGGCCGATAAGATCCTGGTCCGCGACGACAAGTGGTGGGCCGCCAACCTCAAGGAGACGGAGCAGAAGTTCAAGCTGTGGCAGGCCAGCTGAGATGACAAACGCCACTCTTGAAAGGGCCCGGCCCGGCGCCGGTGATGCCCGCGACCGCGCCCGGCACAAACCCCAACGCCGCCGCGCCGGCTGGTTGCTGTTGCTGGCACCAATCCTCGCCTTCGACCTGCTGCTCTTCCTGACCCCGCTGGGCAAGCTGGTCGGCTCCAGCTTCACAGGCGACGCCTACGCCCGGGTGTTGGCCGACCCCCTGGTGAGCCGATCGCTGATCAATACGCTCACGATTGCGCTGACGTCAACCATCGTCACCGTAGTACTTGGCTACATCATTGCCCTGGTGCTGTGGCGCAGCGGCACCGTGATGCGGGTGATCCTCTTTGCCGTGGTCCTGCTGCCGTTCTGGACCGGAATCCTGGTCAAGAACTTCGCCTGGGCCGTCCTGCTCCAGGACAACGGACTCGTCAATGGCGTCCTGCAAAACATCGGGCTGACAGGGGCGCCCATCGGGCTGCTGCACAACCGCTTCGCCGTGATCGTCGGCATGGTCCACTGTCTGCTCCCATACGCCGTCTTCCCGATCTTCTCGTCCCTGACGGCCATTGACGACCGCCTGGCGTTGGCCGCCCGTTCCCTGGGCGCCAGGGAGATGTCCATTTTCCGGCGGATCACCCTTCCCCTGAGCACGCCGGGAATTTCCGCCGCCGGCCTGTTGGTCTTCATCATCAGCACAGGCTTCTTCATCACACCCGTGGTGATGGGTGGACCCGGCGACATGATGATCGCCAATGAAATCGACTACTACGCCCGCCAACTCACCGACTTTTCCGGGGCGGCGGCGCTCGCCGTCATCCTGACCGTCCTGGTGAGCGTCATTGCCGCCGTGTACCAACGGGTCCTCAAGGCCGGAGGCCACCATGAACCGCTCTAAAGCGCCGCAAACCGCCCGCCGGCGCCGGCTGCTGTCCCTGCTGTCCCTACCGGTGTTCGCGTTCCTGGTGGTACCCACCTTGATCGTGGTCCCGGTGGCCCTTAACAACAGCCGCTACATCACGTTCCCGCCCGAGGGCATCTCGCTGGCCGCCGTGCAGGGGTTCTTTGAAGACCGTGCGTGGACGTCCGCGTTATCCGCGAGCATGCAGGCGGCCGTGATCGCCGTCCTGCTGGGCGTGGTGTTCGGCGCGAGCGCCGCCATCGGCCTTCACGGGCGGAAGTTTCCCGGCCAGCAGGCCGTGGTGGGGCTGATCCTGGCACCGATGATCGTCCCGACCGTGGTCCTGGCGCTGGCGTTCTACCAGTTCTTCATTTCCGTGGGGGTGGTGGGCAGCATTATCCCCATCGGCCTGGCCCATGCGGTCATTGCCACGCCCTACGTATACCTGACCACGCGCGCCAGCCTCGCCGGGCTCAACCCGGCCCTGGTGCGTTCGGCGCAAAGCCTGGGCGCCGGGACGTTGTCGGTCTTCCGCCACGTCTACCTGCCCGTCATCCGCCCGGGGCTGATCTCCGGGGCCTTGTTTGCCTTCTCGGTCTCCATCGACGAGACCGTGATGTCGCTGTTCATGCAGTCGCYGGGTGCCACAACGCTGCCGGTGAAGATGTTCACCGACATCCAGTTCAACCTCACCCCCAAGATCGCCGTCTCCTCCGCCCTGTTGGTCACCGTCGCCACCATCGGCCTGCTCTTCCAGGTCGTGTACGTGCTCAAGCGCCGGTCCACCGCCCGCATGATGCCGCTGGCCGTCTAGTTTCGCCTGGAAAGGTTTTCCCATGACAACTTCAGTAATAGCCGCAACTGCACTGGACCCCCGGACGATGGCGGCCAAGGGCGCCATCGAGCTCCGCCAAGTGCGCAAGACGTATGGGGACGTCGTCGCCGTGGACGGGCTGGACCTGTCCATCAAGCCCGGGGAATTCGTCACCTTGCTGGGGCCCAGCGGCTCCGGCAAGACGACCACCATGATGATGGTGGCCGGCTTCGAGGACCACACCTCCGGGTCCGTGCTGATCGACGGCCGGCCCGTGGACTCGCTGCCGCCGCGGGAACGCAATCTAGGCGTCGTATTCCAAAACTACGCCTTGTTCCCGCACATGAGCGCCCGGGAAAATGTGGAGTTTGCCTTGCGGATGCGCAAGGTGCCGAAGGCCGAATCCCGCGAGCGGGCCGAGGCTGCGCTGGACCGGGTGGGCCTGGCCGGCCTGGGCGGCCGCCGGCCGCGCCAGCTCTCCGGCGGCCAGCAGCAGCGCGTCGCGCTGGCCCGTGCGCTGGTCTTCAACCCGGCCGCCCTGCTCCTGGATGAGCCCATGGCCGCACTGGACAAGCGGCTCCGCGAGCACATGCAGGAGGAGATCAAGACGCTGCAAAAAAGCCTCGGCATCTCGGTCCTCTTTGTCACCCACGACCAAGACGAGGCCATGGCCATGTCCGACCGGATCGTGGTGATGAAGGACGGGCGCATCATGCAGTCCGGCCCGCCCGAGGAGGTGTACAACTACCCGTTGACGGATTGGGTGGCCAGCTTTCTCGGCGACACCAACCTCATCCCGGCAACAGTCCTGGAGCGGGACGGCAACCTGGCCGTGGTGGATCTGGGCTCCCTGGGGGTCGGCCGGGTCCGGGACCGCGGAGCGCAGGGGGAGAAGTACGCGGTGTCCATTCGGCCCGAGCACCTGAAGTTCCGTACCGCGCCGGTCGCGGAAAACGGCGGCACCGGCGAGCTGACGTCCTCCACCAACCTGGGCGCCACCATCAGACACCGGCTCAGCGTGGGCGGCCACGACCTCCAGCTCCGCGAGCTCAGTTCGGACGCCGAGGCCCCTGGCCGCCGGGCAGCGGGCCCCGTGCACGTCGGCTGGGACGCGGACAAGGCGCAGCTGCTGGTGCTGGAAGGCTGACCCTGGTGATCCAGCCGGCGCCTAATCGCCGGTGGCCGCGTTGCGCTGCCCCGCCAGCCACGCCGTGATGTCGTCGCGGCGGATGCGCCGGTGCGAGCCGCGGTACTGGACCGGGATCTCCCCGCGGTCGGTCATGTTCCGCAGGAACGTGTGCGAGATTCCGGCCAACTCGGCCGCCTGGGAGGTTGTCAGCAGTTCTGCCACGCTGGCCACCGCGACGGCGTCGCCCCGGGCCAGGCGTCCCAGCAGGTCCAGGACCGCGTCCCTGGCCTCGGGTGCCAGGCGGTGCGCCGTGCCGTCCACGAAGACCGTGACGTCGTCGCTGCCGGAGAGCGTCCTGGCCAGGGCGGCCCGGTCGGCCGGGCCAAGGGCGCTCACGTGCGGCGCAACAAGTGTCATGGGGGGATCCTATCAACGGTCGCACCAAACACCGTGGGCGGCACCCGCGTCAGGCGGGTGCCACCCACGGTGTTCGGTGCGGCGGTGTTTAGAGGATGGTGCGCATCATCAGCGTGATTGTGCCGTGCCCAGCGCGGCGGACTCATCCGCCGTCTCCTGCTGCCACAGGGCAATCCGTGCCTGATGGTTGGGGTTCTTGCGCATGACCGCGTAGACCACCCCGAGCACCACAAACCAGAGGGGCGTCAGCAGCAACGCCAGCAACGTGTCCGGCTGGGTGGTCAGCGCCCACAGGATGAAGGCGAAGAACGCAAACACCACATACACCATCGGCTTGCCGCCGGGCGTCTTGAACGTGGAAGCTGCGGCCAGCTTGGGCCGGCGCCGGCGAAAGGCCAGGTAGCTGGCCAGGATGATCGACCAGACGAACATGAAGCACACGGCGGACACCGTGGTCACCATGTCAAACGCCTTGCCAACGTCCTCGCCCGCGTACAGGAGCACGACACCGCCCAGCAGCAGCAGGCAGGAGAGGAACAGGGCGTTGCGGGGCACCTTGCGGCGGGACAGGCGGCCGAAGATCTTGGGGGCGTCGCCGTCGTTGGCCAGCCCGTAGACCATGCGGGAGGTGGAATAGATGCCCGAGTTGGCGCTGGACATGGCCGAGGTGAGGACCACCAGATTGACCACGGTGGCGGCGATGCCCAGCCCGGCGAGGGCGAACATGCCGATGAACGGGGAGTGCCCGGCCTTGAAGCCCGTCCACGGGGTGACGGACATCAGCACGATGAGCGCGCCCACGTAGAAGAGCATGACGCGGATCGGAATCGCGTTGATGGCCCGGGGCAGGTTCTTCTCCGGGTTCTTCGTCTCGGCCGCGGCCGTGCCGACCAGTTCGATGCCGACAAACGCGAAGACGGCGATCTGGAAGCCGGCCACAAATCCCATGAATTCGTGCGGGAAGAGGCCGCCGTGGCTCCACAGGTTGGTGAAGGAGGCGGTGCCGGCGTCGGAGGTGAAGCCGGTGAAAATCATGACCAGGCCCACGACGATGAGGGCGACAATGGCGACGATCTTGATGAGGGCAAACCAAAATTCGGTCTCGCCGAACGCTGCCACCGTCGGCAGGTTCAGCAGGAGCAAGATCAGCACGGTGGCGACCCCGGGCATCCAGAGCGGGATGCCGGGGATCAGCTCGCGGGAATACCCCGCGATGGCGATGACGTCGGCCACGCCGGTGACGACCCAGCAAAACCAGTACGTCCAGCCGGTGAAGAACCCGGCCCAGGGGCCGAGCAGGTCCCCGGCAAAGTCGCTAAACGTCTTGTAGTTCAGGTTGGAGAGCAGCAGCTGCCCCATGGCCCGCATGACGAAAAACAACATGAAACCGATAATCATGTATACAAATATGACCGACGGGCCGGCCACCGAAATGGTCTTTCCGGACCCCATGAACAGGCCGGTGCCGATGGCCCCGCCGATGGCGAGCAGCTGGATATGCCGATTGGAAAGAGCCCTGGTGAGCTGTGGAGCGTCGTGACCACCGTTTTGGGTGGCACCGACCGTTGCGGTGGAGCTATGTTGCTGCATTAAAAAACCCCTAAAGGCAAGACAAAAGTGACCTAGACAACACGTGTTTGTGTATACATTACAGGCGATTTAGCACTGCTCCTGACCGGTTATTGCGCGCCGGACCGCGGCCGGTCCGGCGTCGGGCATGCCAAAAGTTCACCCCCTGCCCGTCCCTGCGCGACGGGTAGGGTATGAGCCATGACACAAAAAATTCGCACCGCGCTGGTGGGATTTGGCCTGGCCGGAAGTGTGTTTCACGCCCCCGCCATCGCCTCGCTGGAGCGCTTCCGGCTCGACGTCATCGTCACCGGGGACCCGGCGCGCCGGGCCGCCGCCCGCACCGCCCATCCGCAGGCCGCCATCGTGGATCCGGCGCAGTGGGCCAACGCGGAGTCACGGCGGGACGTGGACCTGGTGGTGGTGGCCACCCCGCCGGCGACCCACGCGGCGCACGCGCGCGCCGCGCTGGAAGCCGGGTGCGCCGTCGTGGTGGACAAGCCGTTCACCGTCACCAGCGTGGAGGGGGAGGAATTGATCGCCCTGGCGAGGGCATGCGGGCAGGTGCTGGCCACCTACCAAAACCGGCGTTGGGACGGGGAATACCTGACGCTGAAAAAGCTGCTGGCGGAGGGACGGCTGGGGCAGGTGCGCCGGTTCGAGTCGCGCCTGGAACGCTGGGCGCCCGAGACCACCAAGGAATGGAAGGCCCGCGCCACCGCGGCCGAGGGCGGCGGCGTCCTGTACGACCTTGGCACGCACCTGATCGACCAGGCCCTGGCGCTGTTCGGCCGGGCCGTGCGCGTCTACGGGGAGCTGGCGGCCAGGCGGCCGGCGGAGCGTGCCGACGACGACGCCTTCGTTGCGCTCGAACACGCCGGCGGGGTGGTGTCTCACCTGTGGATGAACCTCACCGCTGCGCAGGCGGGTCCGCGGTTGCGGGTTGTGGGTTCCGAGGCGACCTATGTGAAGCAGCGGGCCGACGGCCAGGAGGGCCAACTTCGGGCCGGCATCCTGCCCGGGCAGCCCGGCTACGGGGTGGACCGGGAGGAAGACTGGGGACTGCTGGGCCGGGACGGGTCGCTGGTGCCGGTTCCCACCGAACCGGGCAACTTCGCCGAATTCTACGAGCTCCTCGCCGCCGCGCTCCTGGACGGCGGGCCGGTTCCGGTGGACCCGGCCGATTCCGTGGCGGCGCTGCGGATCATCGAGGAGGTCCGGGCCCAGCAGGTGGTGTGGTAGCCGCCGGGCGCGGCCACCCGGGTGGCACGGGCGAATTCTGCCGCCGGAGGGCGCCGTACGGACGTAAGCTATGGCCAGGAATGTGAAGGCACAACGTGGGAAAGCTGGGGGAATGACAACGTCGGGGAATGTACTCCCGCCGGGGAGCGCGGCGCTGGCCGAGCCGAGCGAGACGGTCCGGCATCGCTGGACGGTGTCCGTCGTCCTGGTCAACGTGGGCATCAACGCCGCATTCTTCGGCCCCCTCCAGGTGCTGCTGGGGCAGCAGGCCATTGCCTTCAGCGCCGCGGATAAGGAAGGCATCCTGGCCCTGGTCACGGGTGCCGGGGCCGCCGTCTCGCTGGTGGCCAACCCCCTGTTCGGCACCTTCAGCGACAGGACCATCTCCCAATTCGGGCGCCGCGTTCCGTGGGTCTTCATCGGCGCCCTGCTGGGCACCATTGGCCTGTTGGGGCTCACCGTGGCGCCCACCGTGGCCGCCATGACCGCCCTGTGGTGCCTGGTCCAGCTCGGCTGCAACGGGGCCCTGGCCGCCATCACGGCCGCCGTCCCGGACCAGGTCCCGATCAGGCAGCGCGGACGGATCGGCGGCCTGGCCTCCATGGGGACCGTGGTCGGCATCTTGGTGGGGGCCGCCTTCGGGGCCGTGGTCGCGGGCAACTTTGCGCTGGGCTACGTGCTGTGCGCGGCGGCGCTGGTGGCCGGAATCCTGCCGTACCTCTTCCTCTCCAACGACCAGGTGCTGCCGGCCCGCGACCGCCCGCCGTTTTCCTGGGCGGAGTTCGCCAAGGGCTTTTGGATCTCCCCGCGGCTCTACCCGGACTTTGGCTGGGCGTGGATCACCCGCTTCCTGGTCAATGTGGGAAACCACCTCGTCACCTTGTACCTGCTGTTCTTCCTGCGCGACGCGGTCGGCTTTGAGAATCCGGAATTCGGGGTGCTGATCCTGACCGGCGTCTACGCCGTCCTGACCCTGGTGACGGCGGTGATCGGCGGCCAATGGACGGACCGGGTGGGCAAGCGCAAACCCTTTGTCATTGGTTCCTCGGCCATCATCGCCCTGGCGGCCCTGATCCTGGCATTTTCGCCCACCTGGCCGGGGGCGCTGGTGGGCGCGGCCGTGCTGGGCGTCGGCTACGGCGCCTACCTGGCCGTGGATTTTGCCCTGCTGACCCAGGTGTTGCCGTCGGCCGCCAGCCGGGGCAAGGACCTGGGCGTCATCAACGTGGCCAATTCGCTGCCCCAGGTCATCGCCCCCATCATTGCGTGGCCGCTGGTCACCCTCTTGGGCGGCTACGTCACCTTGTACGTGGTGGCCGCCGTCATCGGCCTGTTGGGTGCCGTGTTCGTGGTGAAGATCAAGGGCGTGGCCTGAGGGCCGCTCAGGCGAAGAAAAGCATCTTGACCAGCGCGGCGACGCCGACCACGATGATGGTGGCGCGAAGGGCCATCGGCGGCAATTTTCGCCCGAACTTGGCCCCGGCGAGCCCGCCCAGCAGTGCGCCGCAGGCAATGAGCGCGGTGACCTTCCAGTCAATGTAGTGCCACGCGACAATCATGAACGTGATGGCGGCGATCCCGTTGACGGCCGTGGTCAGGACATTCTTGACCGCGTTGATCTGCTGCAGGGCCACGGTCGTCATGATGCTCATGAGCCCCACAACCAGGATGCCCTGGGCCGCGCCGAAATATCCGCCGTACATGCCCAGCACAAAAATCCCCGCCATGAGCCCCACCGTGCTGCGCGACGCCCCGCCGGGACGCTCGCCCGCGCTGGCAGCCATGATCGCCTGTTGCCGGGCGGTCCGGCGTTGCAGGGCCGGTCCGAACGCCACCATCAAGATGCCGATGACGATCAGGACCGGGACAATGGTGTTGAAGGCCGACGGCGGAAGGACGAGCAGCAGCAGGGCCCCCACCAGCCCGCCAATGGCAGAGGCGGGGAGCAGCCGCTTGATCAGTTCCTTGTTGGGGGCCAGCTCCCGGCGGTAGCCCCACGTGCCGGACAGTCCGCCGGCCACCAGCCCGATGTTGTTGGAGATGTTCGCCGTCAGGGGCGGGTAGCCAAAGAGCAGCAGCACCGGAAACGTCACCAGCGTTCCGGATCCCACGACAACATTGATCATTCCGGCCCAAAAGCCCGCCAGAAATATTGCCGCCGCCTCCAGCATGGGGCCACCCTTCCCGATTCCGTGCACGGCCGTCGCCTGGGCCGCCGCCTGTGAGCTGTCCAGCCCGCTCGCAGTCAGGGGGAGTCCGCAAACTTTAGGAGGGGCCTTACGAAGTCTAGTGTCACCGGCGCCGCCGCCCCGGGCGGAGGGTGCGCCATCGCGCCGAACGGGGCCGGCCGGCGTCGAATTGGCGTGGCGGGGCGTCACAATTGCACCGCGCCCATGGCAGGATGGCGGCATGGACGCACAAGTCGCCTGGACCATCATCTGCGGGCTCGCCATCCTGGTGGGCGTTGCGGGCGTGATCGTGCCGGTGCTGCCGGGCAGCCTGTTGATCGGCGCCAGCCTGCTCGGATGGGCCCTGGCGGTGGGGCGGCCGGTGGGCTGGATCGTATTTGGCGTGGGCGCGGTGCTTGTTGCCGCCGGAATGCTCTCGGGCGCCATGCTGACCGGACGCGCGATGAGGCGGCGCAACATTCCGGGCCGGTCCGTCGTGGCCGGGCTGGTGTTGGGCGTTGTCGGGTTCCTCGTGGTCCCCGTGGTGGGGCTCCTGCTCGGGTTTGCCGTGGGATTGTTCCTCTCCGAGCTGCAGCGACAGAGGTCGTTCGCGCCGGCCGTCTCGTCCTCGATGGCCGCGCTGAAGGCGACCGGGTTGGGCATGCTGGCCGAATTCGGGTGTGCGTCCCTGGCGGCCGGGACGTGGGCGGCCGGGGTGCTGGTCTACTTTCTGAACCGGTGAACGGCGGGCGGGGCGAGCCTCCGGGCGGCCTTAGGGCAGCTGAAGCAGCACGCGTACCTCGGCCATGGGTCCGCCACATTTCTCGGTGCCCGCAACACGGGTCCAGTTCAGTGCATTGGACGCCCTTGCAAGGACCGTGCCGCTCGCGTCAAACACGCTGAACGTGACGTGCGCCGGTGGCTTGCTGCCCACGCTCAGAACCCACGAACCATCCGGCTGGTGGGCCAGCAGACCGGTCCCGCCCGCGGAATTCCGGGCGAATGTCGGTGAGAGGGGAATGCATGCGCTGCCCGTGCAGGCGGTCACCGCCGCGGCCGCGGCCACGGCGTCGTGGTTGCCGGCCAGGGTCACGGAGACGTGGTTATGCCACGACGCCGGCGGGCAGGACCCCGCGTCCCGGTCCAGGACGATCGCCCCGATGATGAAGGCCATGCACAGGGCGGCCATCACGGGGATGACCACCAGCTCCACGCGGCGGCGGGATGAGGACTTCACGGGCATTTTGCCATCGTATCGAACGGGTCTGGAGGTTTCCCGCGAATTTGTTCAAGGCCCCGACCCCGTGCGTGCGTTCGGGCGCGCTTTCCGCCCGCGTTAGGATCGGCATATGCCGCTGCCCGCCCCCGAGTTTTCCGCACCGACCCAGCCCGACTACCCCCTCCGCACCGAACGCCTGCGGTTGCGTCCCGTCCGGGCCGGGGACGTGCCGGCCATCAACGCCTACCGTTCCCGACCCGACGTCGTCCGGTACTTGCCGCACCCGCCGCAGACCGTGGCCGACACCGAGCTGACGGTGAAATCCATGATGTCCCAGGCCGCCCTGTCCGAGCCCGGGCAGTGGCTGGATTTGGCCGTGGAATACGGTGACGGTGCCGATCCCGTGGGTGAGGTGCTCCTGAAGTGGGACGGCGCCGACCCGCGGCTGGGGGAGATCGGGTTTGTGTTCAGCCCGGCGGCACAGGGCCGGGGCATCGCACGGGAGGCATGCGCGGCGGCCCTGGACTTGGCGTTCACCGGCTTCGGCTGGCACCGGGTGGAAGGGATTTGCGATGACCGCAACGGCCGCTCGGCCGCCCTGATGACGCGCCTGGGCATGCGGCTGGAGGCGACTTTTGTGGAGTCGGACTGGTTCAAGGGCGAGTGGGTGTCCCTGCGCCACTACGCCATCCTGGGCCGGGAGTGGCCGGAGGTCACCCTGGCAGGGACGGGACGGCGCTGAGGAATCCGCCCGTGCCCATGGTCAGGAACGTGGCGCCGATGCCGGCCACCACGTAGAGGCTGACCGGGACCAGCAGCAGCCATTCCCGCCACGAGCCCGCGTTGCCCAGCACCGGCACGGCCAGGTTGCCGTTGCGCTTCCATACATGCCGCAGCCCGGGGACGGCGCGCACCAGCCGGGGCGCCTTGACGCGCAGCGGCCACAAAAGGTTGCACCCGCCCGTGGTGAGGATGTCACCGAGGATGTGAACGGCCACGCCCAGGCCCATGGCCAGGGGGAACCAAAACTGCTCCTGCGGGGCGAAGAACGTGATGAATCCGCCCAGGCCCAGCCCCAACACCCACGGGAACTTCCGCATGGAGTCGGGGATGACCTTCAGCGCCTTGGCCGCAAACGAGCCCAGCAGCACGGTCAGCACGCCCGCGCCCGGGTAGATGACCCCGAACGGCTCCAACGGCACCGTCCACAGGCCCGCCAGAAACGCGATCACCACAAAGACGGCCAGCCCCAGCAGCGAATGGGTGCCGTGCCGGTGCCCGCCGGACAACCTGCCCACCTGGATGCACATGATGTTGGACAGCGGCGGCAGCGAATGTGCAATGGTCGCATGCCGGTGGTCCGCATCCGGAAGCAGCGCGGCCCCCGCGGTGACGATTGCGCCGGTCAGCACACCGACCGGGCTGACCTCCAGCAGCCCCAGCCCCAGGTCAAATCCCTGCGTGGCCAACGGCGCCAGGTGGGCGGCGGCAGCGGGGTCCACGTGGAACCGGGTGGTCAGCGCCAGCCAAACGGCGGCACCGCAGGCGGCGTGGTGGGCTCCCATCATGGCGGCAGGTCCTTTCACCTTGCGGGCGTTCACCCCAAGGGCAGTGGTGCCGTCCCTCAGGGCGGGGAGGAAAACGTGCAAGCTCCACAGTACGGCGAGCCCGGGACAAATTCCGGGCCCCAACACGCCCATGTGATGCACGCGACCCGCCCGAGGTAACCTAGGGGCCGAGGGGGAAGCAATTTGGCTGATGGTTTAGGGCACGACGGCGCCGCGCGGCTGACCGTGCACGTCCCCATGCGCTGGGGAGACATGGACGCCTACGGGCACATCAACAACGTTGAGGTGCTCAGGATCCTGGAGGAGGCCCGCGTCCACGCGTTTGGCCCGCCCGCCGGCACCGGCATGCCCGGCGTGGAAGTGGACCTCCCGGTTTTCACCGACCTGCCCGAGGGCACCCAGGCGCTGGTGGTGGAGCACCGGGTGAAGTACCTGACCCCCCTGAACTACCGCAACATCCCGGCGCGGATCGAGGTCTGGATCAGCGCCGTCAAGGGCGCCAGCTTCACGGTTGCCTATGCCGTCTTCGATCCGGTCACCGGGGCCCGGTGCGTCATCGCCGAAACCGTGCTCGCCTTCTTCGATGAGGGGTCCGGTTCCCTGATGCGCCTTGCCGCGACCAAGAAGGCGCTGCTGGAGCCGCTGCGCGGCCCCGCGAACTTCCGCTAGTTTTGCCGGGGCGCCACTTGGCGGCGAAATATCCCGGCCCGCCCAACCGTTGCACAGGCATGACAACCATAGGAATCATCGGTGCAGGACACATTGGCAGCCAGATCGCCCGCAAGGCCGTCCAGCTTGGCTATGACGTGGTCATCAGCAATTCACGCGGGGCGGAGTCCCTGGCGTCCCTGGCGGCGGAGCTGGGGCCGCGGGCCCGGGCCGCAACGGCGGCGGAGGCCGCGGCGGCCGCCGATTTCGCCGTCGTCACCATCCCGTTCAAGAACTACCGCGACGTGCCGGCAGCCCCGCTGGCCGGGAAGATTGTGATCGACACCAACAACTACTACTGGGAGCGCGACGGCCATGTTCCCGCCCTGGACAAGGGCGAGGCCACCGTCTCCGGGCTGTTGGCGGAGCATTTGAAGGATTCCCGCGTGGCGAAGGGATTCAATCACATTCCGGCCGCGGACATCACCACCACCGGCTCCGTGGCCGGCACGGCGAACCGGCGGGCGCTGGCCACGGCGAGCGACCATGCCGACGCCGCCGCGCTGGTGACCAGGCTCTACGACGAATTTGGCTTTGACACCGTCAACATTGGCCCGCTGTCCGAAAGCTGGCGGGTGGAGCGTGACCGCCCCGCCTACGTGGTGCGGCAAAACGCCGCGGAACTTGCCGCCAACCTGGCCAGGGCGCCCCGCCTGATCTGATTTTGGGGTCGGCCGCGTCACGCGTCGACGAGGATCCCGTCCGCGTCCGCATAGATCATGGCGCCGGGGCGGATGGTGACGGTGCCGAGCCGGATGGGGACGTCAATCTCCCCGGCCCCGGTCTTGGAACTCTTGGCCGGATTGGTGCCCAGCGCCTTGACCCCGAGCGGGAGGGTGTCCACCACCACGCTGTCGCGGATGGCACCGTTGATGATCACCCCGGACCAGCCGTTGTCCACCGCCGCCTGGGCAATCATGTCCCCGAGCAGGGCCGTCTCAAGCGAGCCGCCGCCGTCGACCACCAACACGGCGCCGTGCCCCGGCGTGGCCAGGGTGGCCTTCACCAGCGCGTTGTCCTGAAAGCAGCGGATGGTGCGGGCCGGGCCGCGAAACGCGGCGACCGTGCCAAAGGTGCGGAATTGCAGGGCGACGGAGGCCAGCTCGGGACCGCGTTCATCGTACAGATCTGCCGTGGTAAAAGTCATGGTTCTCCTGGGACGGTTGTGTAGCCAGCATAGGCGAACCAAGGCGTGGGGGGGGGGGTGAGCATCTGGTAGGTGGTGGCGATGGCGGCGGTGATGACCGGTTTGCCGATCGCATCCTGGATCTGCTGGACGGCCTCCAGGGAGGGCATCTGAACGCAGGCCGACAAAACCACGACGTCGGCCCGGCTGTGGTCAAGGTCCTTGATGATCTCCACCAGCGCCAGCGGATCCCGGGAGCCGACTTCCAGGTTGTCCGGGATCTCCAGCGCTATGTAGTTTGTGACCTCAATGCCCTCGTTCTCAATGTACTCGGCAACCGCGCGGGTGAGCGGTTCCATGTACGGGGCAATGATCGCCGTCCTTTTCGCGCCGAGGGCGCGCAGGCCCTCGATCAGCGCCCCGGCGCTGGTGACCACCGGCGTCGGGGACCCGGCGTCGGCCGCGCGTGCCTCAAGCTGGGCCTGGGATTTTTCGTGATAGCCGTTTCCGCGGCTCATGATGGCAACCAGGCAGGCGTACCCCATGACGTCCACCCGGGCATCGGCGAGTTCCACCGCGCACCGCTGGGAATCGTCGTCCATAGCCTCGAGCTGCTCCTTGGTCACCTCCGTCATCCGCATGCGACTGGAGTGAAAGGTAAACCGTTCCGGCTCGTGTAGTTCACGGGCATGCAACATGGCGGGGATTTCGGATTCCATGGTGATGTTGGAACTGGGGACTATTTGTCCGATGCGTATCTTGCGTGGCATGGGATACTCCTTCGAGGATTCAGGGTTGGGTGCGGACGGGGCCGGATTGTTCAGACCGCTATGACGGGGTTGGTGAGACGTCCGATCTTCTCGATGGTCAGCTCCACCACGTCACCGGGCTCCAGGAACTGGGGCGGCATTTGGGCCGCGCCGACGCCGGAGGGGGATCCTGTTGCGATGACGTCCCCGGGCTCCAGGGTCATGCCGGCGCTGATGTCGGCAATCAGCTCGGCAATGGGGAAGAGCATGTGGCGGGTGTTGGAGTTTTGCATTTCCACGCCGTTGACGGTCAGCCGCACGTCCAGGTTCTGCGGGTCGCCGATTTCGTCGGCGGTGACGATCCACGGGCCCAGGGGCGCGTAGGAGTCCTGGCCCTTGGAGTAGAACCACTGGCCGGAGCGGCGCTGGTCCCGGGCGCTGATGTCATTGGTGATCGAGTAGCCGAACACGTGGTCCAGTGCGTTCTCCACCGTGACCTTGGTGGCGGTCTTGCCGATGACCACCGCCAGCTCGCATTCCCAGTCCAGCTGCTTGGTCAGTTCCGCGTTGTGCAAGATGGGTTCGCCCGGGCCGATGACGGCCGTGGCGGGCTTGGAGAAGAGCACCGGCCGGGTGGGCAGGTCCTTGTCGGTGTCCAGCGTGCGGCTCGACTCGGCAACATGCTCCACATAGTTCAATCCCACGCCTACGATCTTAGTCGGGCGGTGGGGTGCCTGGAGGGTGACATCGGCGAGCTGGTGGACGCTCTCGCGGGGCCAGTTCCCGGCACTCGATTGCAATGCCGAGGTTGCCTCGGCGAGCAATGACGGGTCCGCCACATAGGCGAGCACGGTGTCGGGCAGTTCCCTTCCCACCGCCTGGCCCAGGGCCTGAAGGTCGATGACGGTCGACTCGTCCACCAGAACCCCGGCCCGGGCAGTTGCACCGGCGGGTGTGAAAGTTAAAAGTTTCAAGATTTGGTACTCCGTGTTTCTACAGGGCTGCTCCGCCCGGCGAATAGGCGCCGGGCGGAGCAGTTGGTGATGGGGGTCTAGAAGTCCAGGTACTGTGAGCCGCCGTTTGCGTCGTAGCCTTCTTCAACCCAAAGGTCCAGTGACTTCATGGTGGGGAAGTCATTGAAGGAGAAGAGGCAGGCGTCATCATTGGCGTCGTCATTGTGATGTTCGTGCCAGGCCCAGGAGGGAACGACGAAGATGTCGTTTTCCGTCCAGTCAAAGCGCTGGCCGTTGATGATGGAGTGGCCCTTGGCGCCCTTGGCCACGGTGTAGACCACATTGCCGGTGTGGCGGTGGGACAAGGTGCCCTGCCCGGCTTGGAGCAGCTGCATGTGGGCGCCCATGGTCGGCATGACCGAACCACCGGTCACCGGGTTGACGTACTCCATGATGACGCCGTCGTAGGGCGTCCCGTCGGAAACCGTGGCAAGGTTCTGCAGTGCCTCGTAGGTCTTTTCCCACGGGAAAGCCAGCAGCGGCGAGTACTTCTTGTCCCAGCCGAAGCCCACCGGCTTGAGAGTGCCGGCCCCGTGCTTCATCAAGGTGGTGTTCAGCACCTTGCCGGGGACCTGGTGGAGTTCGGGGTGCACGGCGTAGAAACCCGCGTCAAGGGCGTTGATCAGGGGGATGTCGAGCCCGTCCTGCCAGATGACCTGGCTGGTATCGGAGTTGTTTCCATGTTCGTGCCAGGTGCCGCGCGGGGTGATGGCGAAGTCCCGCGGGCCAACCTTGAGGCGGTCGCCTTCCACGATCGTCCAGGCGCCTTCGCCCTCGATGACAAAACGCAGGGCCGAGGCGGCATGACGGTGCGCGGACATGGACTCGCCGGGATTCATGATCTGCAGGCCGGTATACAGCAGGCCGACGGCCGCGCTGACGTCCCTGCGACCCTTGTTGGCCAGGTAGACCACGCGCCGGCCGGCATCGTCACCGGTGACCAGCGCCGCGGACTCGACCACCTTGGGGCGGAGCTCCGCGTACTTCCAGTGCATCGGCACGGATTTTGGCTTCGGCTGCCACGGTTCGATGTCGTTGGCCACCGTCCACAGGGCGCCGGCATCCATGGCCTCGAGCTCTGAATAGAAGGTTTCCAGTTCCGCGGTGTTCTTCACCCGGGCGCGACCGATCTGATCGTCAGTAGTTGTGCTCATTGCTCCTCCTCCGTATGGGCCGCCACAGCTGTGAATTGCCGGACGTGCCAATGTCATTCACTAGATTCTCGGATTCCTGCTCTGGTTCAGTGCCGGAATAATTTCGGTCCGCAGGACCGGTTTCGTTCAATATCCTCACGGGACGGTTGGGGCGTTTGTTGACCCGAAGATCGAAAATATCGAAGCGGTTGTAGTGACCGACGATGTCGTGCATCTGTTTGGGTTGGATGCACTTGCTCAGGTCAACTTCGGCATAGACGATGCCTTCGACGTCAATCAGTGGCTCGGTCAGCAGGCGGCCGTCGGGGCCAAAAATTCCGGAAAACGCACTATTGGACCGCGAAAGCAGCTCGCGGGCCTGCGCATCCTCGCCGGCCACCGCCTCGATAATCTCTTCCGAAACCGTCGAGCACGAGACAATGCTGAAAACCTTGCCCTCGAACGAGTGGGCCGAGGCGCGTACCTTGATCGCCTCCACCATGTCGTACTCGGCCGGTGCCACAGGAAGCGCGATGTAGTTGGCAACATGGATGAGTTCACCCTGTGCCAACAAACTAAAACGCGCCAGCGTATTCGTGTTCTCGCCGCACGCCAGCACGCCCAGCGGACCCAATTCGGTGTCATAGACTTCCAGCGAGCTCCCATCGCCCTGGGCCCAGGTCAGCTTCTCGGCCCAGGTGGGCACGAGCTTGCGGTGCACCCCGATGAGTTGACCGGTGTCGTCGATGACCAACACCGTGTTGTACAAGGACCCAATCCCGGGGCCGCCGCGCTCATTGACGCCAATCACCACATGGCACTGAAATTCCCGGGCCGCCGCACACAGCGCGTCCACGTGCGGGCCGGGAAGCTCAATCGAGGCACTGTGCAGGCGCTCATACCATTTGCCGCCCTGTACCGGATTCATGGTCCAGTTCCAGTACGGGTAGCCGGGCACAAACACTTCCGGAAAGGCCACCAGGCGGGCGCCGTTGCCGGCCGCCTCGGCGATCAAACGGCGCGCCTTGGCCACCGTGGCGTCCGGGTCGAGAAAGACCGGGGCGGCCTGAACGGCCGCGGCGATGAACTTTGGATGTCGCTTGATACCCGCCGACTCCGGCATTTTCCACGTCACAGACATCGCCACTTTCACTTGTCCGTCGGCAGCAGGACTGCCTTCGGCCTGGATCTTGAACTAATAGTAAACCACTAACCAGCGTTAGGTGTAAACAATCATGGGCCTCGGCCTTTGGACTTGTCAACCCCGCGCCCAGGGACGGGCGGGAAGGCGATTGTGCGCCCCTCGTGTGGGTGTCGCCCGCCGCCGCCGCGGCGATTCATTCGACATCCCTCTCCGCTCGGAAGTAATATTCCCCCATGGGTGAACAATTGGTCGGCGAAGAGACAGCTGCGGATTTAGGCGCCATATCGGTCGACGGCTGGCTGGAACCGCCGCAGCCCCAGGACCTGATGCTCACGGTCCTGGCCGACAACGTCCGCCATCGCGCCGAGAGCGTGTGGTCCGGCGGGCTGGTCCGGCTGCTCGGTGACTTCGGATTTTCGACCGGCGCCTCCAGGGTCGCGTTGAGCCGCATGGCCAGGCGGGGCCTGATTGCCCCGCGCAAGCAGGGCCGAGTGGTCAGGTACGAACTCTCCGATCGCCTGGAGCGGCTCCTGGCAGAGGGCGACGCCAAGCTTTTCGGCGACCGCGAATCAAAGTATCTCGACGACGACATCACCGTCCTCCTGCATACCTTGCCCGAAGACATGCGGCTGGAGCGAAGCCGGCTGGCCCGGGGACTGCGATTCCGCGGGTTCGGAACGGTTCAGGATGGAACGTGGATCGCCCCGGGGGACCGGGAGGAGGAAGTTCTTCGCTTGGCCACGGAGCTCGGCATCACCGGGTACTGCAGCCTCGTGGTGGGCCATCTCTCGCGGAATCCGAAACTTTCGTCCCTGGTGGAACGGGCATGGGACCTTGCGGCCCTCAATCGTCGCTATGAGGAGTTTGTCGAGATGTTCGGGTCCATCGATCCCCTGGCCCCGGCCTCCGATGCCGAGGCCTTCTTGAACCGCACCCAGATCATGCACAACTTCCGGCAGTTTCCCTTCCTGGATCCAGGCATGGGGGGCGCGCTTTTCCCCGTGACGTCCAAGCGGGAAGACGCGATTGCAATTTTCCACCGCGTCTATGGCGGCTTGAGGGAGCCGGCCCAGCGGCACTTCGATCTGATCACCGCCCTTGATAAAGGCGTCCGATAGTGGGGGCGACGACGACGACCCGGGTGTATCCCGTCATTCATGTGGCCGGGACCGCGCAGGTGGTCCAGCAGGTGCGTGTCGCCTTTGCGCACGAGATCGCGGGCGTCTTTCTCATTGACCATGACAGCGATGACGCACGGTTGATGGACAGCATCAATGCCGTTCGTGACATTTACCCCGAGGCGTTCCTGGGCGTCAATTTCATCCACCGATCGGCGGCAACCGCGCTCCACATCCTCGCGGGGCGCTTTGGGGCGGACATTCCATTGAATGCGATCTGGTCCGACAATGCGGGGCTGAGGCTCACAGGTGCCCCGGACGGGGGAGTGGGCGAGGAGGTCGCGGACCTCGCCGCGGCCCGAAGCCACACGGGATGGCAGGGCCTGCACTTTGGTGGGGTGGCCTTCAAGTACCAGGCGCCGGTGCCGCCCGCCCAACTGCCGGCGCTCGGGCGGCTGGCACGTCAATACGTGGATGTCCCAACGACCTCTGGCCCCGGGACCGGACAGGCCGTGGACGTCACCCGGCTCCGAGCGTTGCGCGAGGGGCTCGGCGACCACCCCCTGGCCTTGGCCAGCGGCGTCACGGCGGCCAACGTGGCCGATTTTGTGGAATTTGTCGACCATATCCTGGTGTCCACAGGCATCAACAACCGGGCGGACCTGATCGAGGAGGCCAAGCTGGTTGAGCTTCTGTCCAGGGTCCAGGCACCCTGACCGCGGTGCGTTCAGGGGCGAAAATGACCGGGCCAGTCGTCCACCCGGATGCGTTTGATCCGTCGAATCTGCCCCATGGTTCCCCATTCATCGAGTCCCAGCCGGGACAGCGGCCTCAGTAGATCGATCCGCGGATGCACCCCGTCCAGGACCTCTTCCGACACGGCCACATGGACCACTTCACCAAAGACGAGCGTGCAGTCGCCCATCGGTAGAATCCGGTGCACGCGACACTCCAGGGCGACCGGGGATTCCCCGACCCGCGGCGCACGAACGGTCAGGCTCGGTTCGCGGGTCAGCCCGGCGGCATCGAATTCACTGATGCTTTCCGTGAACGCGGTTCCCGTGGCATTCACCTGCTCAAAGAGTTCCTCCGGGGCAAGGTTTACGGTGAACTCACCGGTGGCCCGGATGTTCCTCAGAGTATCTTTTTCCCCGACCGAGGTGAACTGAATAATCGGCGGGTTGACGGAGGCGACCGTGTAGAAGGAGTGCGGGGCCAGGTTGTCGACACCCGCTGCCGACCGCGAGCACACCCAGGCGATGGGACGCGGGACCACAGTGGCCGTCAGCAGGCGGTAAAAGGCTGAGGCGGAGGTCTCTGCCTTGTTGAACTCACGACGCATGCCTCAGAGCTTACCGGGACGGCGGCCGACCGTATGCTGATCTCGATGGATACGGTGTGAACCCGGCCGGCCGGTTCCCGGCTTGACTCTGCATGAATCATCCCGCAATATTGATAACACTTCACCATGGTGAAGAGTTAATGAAAAGGTCGGGAACGACGTGGCCAAGCACTCCATGTCCAGCATCCCCAATACCGCAACTACCGGAGGACTCCAGATGCTCGAGGTCGCTCAGTTATCCAAAACTTACGGGGAGGTCCTCACGGACGGCCGCCGTTCGCCGTGCCCGGCCGGCCCGTTGGGATGCGCCAATACGACACATTCTTGCTGCGTGCCGAGCCCTCTTTTCCCCGCCCAGGGGTCGACCGTGCCCGAGTCGCTGGCGCTGGTCAACCGGGACAGGGCCGTTGCCCGGAGAAACGAGGTGGGGGCATGAGCCTGGTCCTTGAAGCCATGGGAGCGGCCCTGCCGAAACTTGGCGTGTCGTTCATGGCCGGCCTGCCCGGCAGCGGAAACTACGAACTGGTCCATGCCGCCCGTGCGGCCGGCGTAACGTATTGCGGGACGAATCACGAGGCGGGTGCCGTGGGTCTTGCCGACGGCTGGTCACGCACCACGGGCCAGGTTGGTATCGCCATGCTGTCCCAAGGCCCCGGACTGACCAACGGGTTGACGGCACTGACGGAGGCCATCAAGAGTCGTACGCCCATGGTCGTCGTGGTGATCGACACGCCAAGGACGTCCCGGCACGGCAACCTGAACATCGACCAGGCCGCCGTCTGCCACGCCCTGGGAGCCGGCGTTGAAATGGTGCGCGCCCCGGGCACCGCGGTCGAGGACCTCGCCCGGTCCCTGTACCGGGCCCAGGCGGAGATGCTCCCGATCGTCTTGATGGTGCCGTTGGACCTGATCCACGCCGAAGTCCCCGCGGACAGCGCCGCGCCCGAGTCGATGCCGCTGGCGGACCCGCCGTGGCCGTCGCCCCCGGCGGTGACGGCCGCCGCCGATCTCATCCGCTCAGCTCGCCGGCCCGTCGTCGTCGCCGGTCGCGGGGCGATCCGCTCCGGGGCCTGCGCCTCCCTTGTCACGCTCGCGGAGCGGATCGGCGCCGTGCTCACGGTGTCCGCTCCCGCCAAGGGAATATTCGCGGGGGCGTCGTTTGACCTGGGCATCGCGGGCAGTTTTGCCTCGCCGCTGACCGCGGAGATCTTGACGCAGGCCGACCTGGTGTTGTCATTTGGGGCTAGCCTGAACGCCTGGACGACCGGCAATAGCCAGATGATCCGGGCGGACGTGCCGATCATCCAGGTGGACGTCGACGCAAGCGCCATCGGCGCCCACAGGCCCGTGGCGATTGCGCTGCAGGGCGACGCGGCCGCGACTGCGCGCGCACTCGCCGAAGAACTCGCCAGCAGCGACTGGCGGCAGACCGGCTTCCGAACGGAGGAACTCGCCGAGCGGCTGGCCAATCATGACCCGTCCTCGGAGTTCACGCCGGTCGACGGCACCAACGGTTTGGATCCGCGCAGTCTCACCGTGGCACTCAACGAACTCCTGCCGGTGGAACGTACCGTCACGATCGATTCGGGTCACTTCATGGGGTGGCCGGCCAAGTATCTCGATGCGCCGGACGGCGTCGGGTTCATGTACCCGCAGTCCTTCCAATCCGTGGGACTTGGCCTCGCCGTGGGGATCGGAGCCGGCATCGCCCGGCCCGACCGCATCAGCGTGGTGACGATCGGTGACGGCGGATGGATGCTCAGCCCGCAGGAACTCGATACCGCGGTGCGTCACAGCGTTCCCTTGCTGGCGGTGGTGTACAACGACTCCGCCTACGGGGCCGAAGTGCACCGTTTCGAGCCGATTGGCCTGGACGTCGATCTGGTGCGTTTCCCGGACCGCGACTTTGCGGCCATGGCGACGGCGGTCGGCGCCCGTGGGGTGACCGTTCGGACACTCGCCGACCTTGAGCAGCTGCGTCCGTGGCTCGAGCAGCCGGTAGGACCAATGGTGGTGGACGTCAAGATCGACCCCACCGTCCTGGGCACCTGGGTGGCCGGCAACTCGAAGGCGGCTCTCGCCTAACCTGCCCTGACACAATATAGTACATGTCACCGGAGTGAAGTGTGTATAATAGTACACACAAGCGCCACGTGATCACCAAAGGAGAAATACGCCGTGACTGAGCCGTTGTTGAAGTCGTCCCAGAATCCCGTCGTCCGTAATGCCGCACGGACGAGGCTCATCCTGCTGGGGACGGGGGGAGGGCCAACGATTCACCGGAATGAGACCCGCACCGGGCCGGCGAGCGTCCTGGTCGTCGACGGCAAGCCGTACTTGATCGATTGCGGGGCCGGGGCGCCTCGCCAGTTTCTCCAGGCCGGGTTGCGATTTGAGGATGTCGACCACATCTACGTCACGCATCAGCACTTCGACCACAACTCCGACCTGGGCAACTTCATGGCGTACGCGTGGTACGCGGGTCGCCGCGAGCCCATCGACGTGTGGGGACCACCGCGCCTCGGCGGCTATATCAGCGACTACGTACGGCTTAATTCCTTCGACTTTGAATTGCGGGAGCGCGAAACCGGCCGGTCGCCGTTCGCCCCCATCCCGCGGGCCAATGAGATCGACATGGACGGAGCCATCAAGACCGACGAGTTGGCGATGATGTCCGACGACCTCGTGTCCGTCAGTGCGTTGCGTGTCTCCCACGGCCTGGTCCCGGCGGTCGCGTACCGGTTCAAGACGCCGGATCTGGACGTCACATTCAGCGGGGACCGCGGCGGTGAAGACGAGATTGTCCGGTTTGCCACGGGGAGCGACGTTCTTGTGCACGAGGTGCTGCACTACGACGCAATGCTCAAGACTTTTCCCAATGCGAACGAGACGGTCTTGTCCCACTACCGCAATGACCACACGGCGCCCGGGGATGTGGGGCGGATCGCCAAGGAGGCCAATGTTCCCTGCCTGGTGCTCAACCACATTCTGCCGGACAACGATCTTGTCAGTGTCAGCGAATGGACGCGATTGGTGCGTGAGACCTACGACGGGGAGATTTTGGTTGGAACGGACCTTATGGAAATCTGATCACTCGAAAAGTGAATTTCAGCCACGCCACCGTTGCACGAACGAAGAACTGACAATCAATTTCCTGACCTGGAGTTGCACATGCCTGCCGTAACCGACCCTTCGGATGCCGTTTCCAATCTGCTCGCCGACCTCGCCTCAGGCAAGGTCGAAATCGTTGACCTGACCCAGCCGCTGTCCGAGAGCTCGCCGGTGATGCGGGTCCCGGAGCCGTTCGTGAATGCGATCGGACTCAAGATGACCGAATTGTCCCACTTTGACGAGCGCGGGCCGCGGTGGAGGTGGAACCATCTGGAGCTGAGTGAGCACGTGGGCACCCACCTCGACGCGCCCATGCACTGGATTAGCGGTCAGGGCGGCGACGACGTCGCAAGCGTGCCGCTCCCGCGTCTCGTCGGCCCGGCCGTGGTCATTGATCGCACCGCGCAGGTCGAAGAGAATCCGGACTATCTGCTCACGATCGAAGACGTTCGGGAGTTTGAGGCCGCGCACGGCGCGTTGCCGGAGGGCGGCTGGCTGCTTTACCGGACCGGTTGGGACTCCCGCGTTCACGACGTGGGAGCCTTCCTCAATAATGCCTCCGGGTCGGCCCGCACGCCCGGCATCGCGCCGGAGTGCGCCAAGTGGCTGGCCCAGGAGACCGGAATCGTCGGCATCGGAGTGCAAACCGTCGGCACCGACGCGGGCGCCTCGCCGACCTTTGATCCGCCCACGCCCGTGCACTACTACATGCACGGCGCCAACAAGTACGGAGTCACGCAGCTGACCAACCTCGACAAGGTGCCGCCCACCGGCGCCCTGATCGTCGTGGCACCGTTGCGCCTGGTCGGGGGCACGGGCAGCCCCGCCCGCGTCATGGCCTTCGTGCCAACGAAGTAGGCGCACCGCACTGACGGTCGCACGCGGGCCGACGCGCCCGCATGGAGACGATGACGCGTGTCCGGCCCGCGCGAGAACGCACATGGCCGGCACTCCCCACCCAAGACGCATCGCTGACCAGGCCGCCGAAGGCCTGGTCAGCGATGCGTCTTGGTTTCGTGGCGGGCGTCACATACTAGTGATCCAGCCGACTGGTGTCAATTGAGTCGATGGGGAAAGTCGAGTCGAAAATATCTGTTGACACGTTACCCGGGTAGTGCGTAAAGTAGCCGTCATCCGACTCCACCCCTCAAACAAAAGCTTGGAGCCCATAAATGCGCAAATTGATTTCAGTCGCCCTGCTGGCCGTCTTTGCAACAACAGCGTGCAGTTCCACCGGCAATGCCCAACTGCCACAGGGGGGCGCTACGACGGCCGCTGCTACGACCGTCGATGAAACAAGTCGGGCGATGCTTCCCGCCGGCCTGCGGGACTCGGGGGAACTTCGCATTGGCGCGTCGTTCCGCACGCCGCCCCTGACCATGCTGATCAAGGACGGCCAGGTCCGGGACGGCCTCTCCTACGAGATGGCGAGCCTCGGCGCAGAAAAACTGGGCCTTCGCCCGGCCTGGAGCAACATCATCTACCCGGGGCAGACTCCCGCGATCAAGGCAGACAAGATCGACATTGTCTGGGAGACAACGAGCGTCAACGAAGAACGCATCAAGGCGGCGACCTTTGTCCACTTCGCCAATGCGAACACATCCGTGCTCGTCACCAAGGGCAATCCCAAGGCAATTGGCTCGATGTCCGACATGTGCGGTTTGAGCATCGGCATGTCGATGGGATCCATCTTCGTCGGATTGGTCAAGGAGCAATCGGAGCGGTGTGTCGCCGGGGGGAAGCCGGCCATCAACCAGCTCACCTATGACGGTGCACCCAGCGGGCGTACCGCCTTGCAGTCAAAGAACATTGACGGCTTCATGAGCGCGCAGCCCGATACCGTATATTTTGCGAACACAACCGGCTCCGGGAACGTATTCTCCGCGGTCGATCTCCCGGAGATCCCGCCGACAAAACTGGCCATCCAGATCAAGAAGGGCGACGCCGAGCTTGCCCGGGCCCTGGAATCACTGGTCAACAACATGATCAAGGACGGTTCCTACGCCGCCGTCTTCAAGAAGTGGAATATGCCCGATTCCATGATGGTCAAGGCCGCCGAGGTCATCGGTTAATCTCAGGGATTTCATTTCGATTGAATCAAGATCCCTGTCTTTTTCACTACCTGAGGAGTTCTGGCACAAAATGAAGTTTCTAAATCGTACGGATGTCTCGAGAATTCTCGCCGATGCACCCGAAATTGTCCGTCCCGTCGTCATCGACACGTACAGTTCGCTTGCCGCCGGCCACGCGACCAGCGCCAAGACAACGTTTTTGAAGATTCCCAACGAGGCGACATCGCGCTTCGTCTCCCTGCCGGCCCATGCCGGCGTCGAAGGCGGCGCCGGCGCGGCCGGAACCAAATGGGTTTCGAATTTCCGTGGGAATGTCGAACGGGACATCCCCCCGTTGAATACCCTGCTGCTGCTTTCCGACACCGGCTCCGGTGCGCCGCTGGCATGTTTGGAGGGCAGTGAACTCAATCTCCGCCGAACGGCAGCGTCGGCATTCCTGGCCGCCGAGCGGTTCGGGTTTGATCCCAGCGATGGCCCGATTGGACTGGTTGGTGCCGGGGCGTTGGCCAAGGCGTTCTGTGCTGAACTTATCCAGACGTATTCCGGCGTGCACAGCGTGGTCGTGAGCGACATCGTCGCGGACCGGGCGCATGAGCTGGTGGCGTCGCTGCTCGAGCGGGGCGTCAAGGCCTCCGTTGGAAGTACGGAAGAGATCTTGCGCGACGCCAACATTGTGGTGCTGGGAACTTCGGCCGAGGAGCCGTGGATTGACCTCGAGCTGCTGCCGACGGAGGGGAAGATTATTCTCAATATCTCCGCGGATGACTTGCCCGCGGAGTACTTCTCCCGCGTCCTGAATGTTACGGACCGAGTCTCGGATGTTGCCAGCATGCCCGTGAGCCTGGGTCGCGCGATTGCACAGGGGTTGGAGACCACCGACATCCTGGAACTCCCGCATCTGCTCGGAACCGACGTGGTGACTACCGAACGCACAGTGGTATTCTCCCCCTTTGGCCTCAGTGTCCTGGACGTGGCACTCGCCGAGAAGATCTATCGGATTGCGGACTCTCAGGACGTGGGAATGGCCTGGGACCATCGGGGCTAGGCCAATTCGCCCCTCGTCGCTCACCCCTCGGGGTCCGGAGCGCCTCACCAGCAGTGTGTAGCAATCATGTCCGCAATATCGGTTACTTGGATGGAGTTTCAATGTCACGTAAATACCTATTGTCAGCGCTCGCCGTTGCCACGCTAGTTGCCGTCTCGGCCTGCGGGTCTCCCGCAGGATCGGGCACGAGCGATCAGCCCACCGCCCTTGCGCCGTCGGCCGCCGCATTGCTGCCGGCAAATATCAAGAGCGCCGGAGCCGTCAGGATTGGTGCGTCATACCAGACCGCCCCGATGACCATGCTTCTCAACGATGGCCAGGACAAGTCCGGCATCTCGCATGAATTGGCGACCCTGGCCGTGGAGCAACTCGGACTCAAGGGCGAGTTCACCACGATGCCCTTCCCGGGCCAGGCTGCCGCACTTGAGGCGGACAAGATTGACGCGGTCTGGGAAACCACCAGCATCAACGCCGAAAGGCTGAAGTCGGCCACCTTCGTCGAGTTCGCGAAATTGACCTACGGCGTGTTGGTCCCGCGGGGGAACCCGGCGAACATCACCGACCTGAAGTCCTTCTGCGGACTTCGCATTGGCGTACCCCAGGGTTCCATCTTCCAGGACTACGTCGAATCGGCGTCCAGTGATTGCAAGGCCGCGGGGTCCGCGCCCGTCAATGTCCTCACCTACAAGGGCCCGCCGGAGGGGCGCCTGGCGGTGCTCTCCAAGAACGCCGATGCATTCCTGGGCGGCTACGCCAACAACCTCTACTACGCCGAACATTCGGATAAGGGTGCGGTCTTTAGTGCGGTCGAGGTTCCGGACATCAAGGCCACCCCGATCGGTATCCAGTTCAAGAAGGGTAATACCGAGTTGGCGAAGGCCATGGCCGAAGCCGTCAATGCGTTGATTGCCGATGGTTCGTACAAGAAAGTCTTCAAAAAGTACGGGCTCGAAGCCATGGAAATTAACTCGGCATCCATCGTGCAATGAACAAACATGACAAGATGAGTACCCAACCAGAGATCGCCGCCCAACGACGCTGTGTGAGTTCACTCCAGCGCGATCGGCACGGCAAAATTCACCATCCATTCCGCCAGCCACAGGAGCAATTCCTATGTCTTTGCTGACAACCCGTAAATTGGTCAAGTCCTTCGGTGACCATTGTGTCCTCAACGGTATCGATTTTTCCCTGGAGGAGGGCAAGGTCGTAAGCATCATGGGACCGTCCGGCTCCGGAAAGAGCACGCTGCTTAGATGCCTAAACCTGCTGGAGTATGCGGACAGCGGCGAAATCTGGTTCGACGGGAAACTCTCGGGCGTGAAGTTGACGCCGAAGGGTCCGCGACGCCTGAGTGAACGTGCCATGCAAAAGCAGCGCCTGGGCATCGGCATGGTCTTCCAGCAGTTCAACCTGTTTCCGCACCTCTCTGTCATGGGAAACCTGTCGATGCCCCAGGTGCACACGCTGGGTGTTTCCAAAGCCGACGCCATGGCGGAGGCGACGCGCCAATTGCAGCGCGTGGGACTGGCCGACAAACGCGATGCCTACCCGGCGCACCTCTCCGGCGGGCAGCAACAACGCGTGGCCATTGCCCGGGCCCTGTGCCTGAAACCCCGGTTGATGCTCTTCGACGAGCCGACCTCGGCGCTGGATCCGGAACTTGTCGGTGAGGTCCTGGCAGTGATGAAGGACCTCGCGGAGAGCGGCATGACCATGGCAGTCGTCACTCACGAAACGCAATTTGCGCTCGAGGTTGGCGAAGACGTGGTTTTCATGGCGGACGGCGGAATCGTCGAACAAGGGCCGTCAAGCCAGGTTCTCCTGGCCCCACGGGAGCAGCGCACGCAAGAGTTCTTGCACAGGTTTCGCCCCAACAAGGCAGAAGCGTAAGACCTTGGAATTCTCGTCCTGGAATACTACAAGAGGGTAGCATTTTCATGTCTAAAAAAACTATTTCACCACTTCGTCCCAAGGCGTCCTCGCTTGACGCGGAACACGCCCGGAATGAATTTGCCGCCATTCTTCCGCGAAAGCATCCCGGGTGGTACATTTCCGGAGCAGTCCTGATTATTGCGTTCCTTTGGTTCAGCTCGAGTCTGGCAAAGAATCCCAATATCGACTATGCGACGATCGGGGCCTACTTTTCGAAGGATGTCATCCTCGGCGGGGTGGTAAATACCTTGCTGATGGCGGCAATCTCGATGTTCTTTGCGGTCATCCTTGGTACGATTCTTGCCGTCATGCGCTTGGCCGGCGGCCCCGTTTGGGCCGCGTTTAGTTGGGGATACGTTTGGTTTTTCCGGTCGGTTCCGCTGCTGGTGCTCATTATATTCTGTGGGAACCTGGCGCTCTTGTTCGATCGGCTGGGGATCGCCATCCCCTTCACGGAGACCTACCTCATCAGCGTCCCCACCAACTCGGTCATGACCGCCTTCGTCGCCTCGATCGTGGCACTGTCCCTGCACGAGGCGGCCTACATGGCCGAGATCATACGAAGCGGCATCATGTCGGTGGCCCCGGGTCAGCGCGACGCTACCAAGGCCCTTGCCATTCCGGGATACAAGGCGTTCTTCCTGGTGGTCATGCCGCAGGCGATGAGAATCATCATTCCCCCGACGGGCAGCTCGGTCATCAATACCATCAAGGCCACCTCGCTGGTTTCGGTTATTGCCGGCTCGGAATTGTTGACCCGGGCGGAGAATATTTCCGCCACCAACCTCAAGACCATCGAGCTGCTGCTGGTGGCATGCCTTTGGTACCTGATTATTGCCTCGGTAGCCGGCGTGGCGCAGTACTACCTCGAACGCAAATACGGCCGGGGGTTCAGCAGGTCCGCTCAATCAGGGACACGGGCACGGCCGGCCTCCGAATAAGGGCGATTCACAACCGAATGACATGAGCGGGCGGCAAGTCTTGCCTCCCGCCATGGCGAATTGAGAAAAGGTACAACCAATGATTGTCGATAGTGCGCACACGCCGCCAAGGCCCACGACGGATGCCGTGGATTCCTTCCATCGGCCGACACCCTTCAGTGAAGGGAGAGTCCACGACGTTGACGGCATCGGGCTGTGGTGCCACGACACCGGCGGCACGGGGGAAGTGGTGGTGCTCCTGGGCGGCTTCACGGCCGGGCACTTTGTCTTTGATCTGGTCCGCGAGTACATGAGCGGCTATCGGCTCATCACGTGGGAGCCGCGTGGCCTGGGCCGCTCGGACACCCCCAACCCTGCCGAGAACGAGTACTCCGTCAATGTGTGGGCAGAGGATCTTCACCGACTGCTTTCCCTTGTGGGGGTGGAGAAAGCCCACATATGGGCCGACGGGTTCGGCGGCTTTATCGCCATGCGACTGGCGGCGGAGTATCCGCAGATCGTCCAAAGCGTGATCACCTCCACCGAGGTTTGGGCGGGCCTGCAGGACCGCACCAAGAACTGGAACGTCTACTCAAGCATTGTCGAGAATCTTGGCACCACGGGCCGCGGGGCGCGGCTCCTGGCAAAGTGGATGGACGTGGAGACCGTGCCGTGGTTCGTCTCCTGGGAGGCGTCAAACATCTCCGAGGTGCTGCACTTGGAGACGGTGCGGGCCACCGTGGGGTATGGGCTCCTGGACGCCGACATTCGCTCGGAACTGCCGCGTGTCAAGGCCCCCACCCTCCTGCTGCTCGGCGGCGCAAAGGGGCAGGATGCGTTGACCCAGGTGGGCGTCAGCGAGTTGCGCGAGGGCGTGGAGAACCTGGAGATCGTCGTGGTCGAAGGCGCCCATGACTCCTACGGCGTTGTGACCCACCCACGGGAGTTCGCGAACGCGGCCCGGGCCTTCATTGAGGCAAATGGGGCCGTGACCCAGCCGTAATCATTGGAATGCACGCCATGAAGGGATCGTGTCCGCACCAGGGCACGATCCCTTCGCGCTTTGGTAAGGATCCGTTGCTCGATGCGCACACGGGTCGGAGATGACGAAGACCTCCGGGTGAGGTGGTGTTGCACCACCTCACCCGGAGGTCTTCGTCATCTGCCCTGGCCACGCCGACCGGGCGGATCGGAGGGGAACCCCCGACCGGCTAGCGGATGGAGAAGGGATCTCGCGTGGCGCCGGCCGTCTCCACCCAGACCGTTTTGGTCTCGCTGTAGGCACGCATCACTTCGAGTCCGTTTTCGCGGCCGATGCCGCTGTGCCCAAACCCGCCGAACGGTGCGGCCGGCGAGTACGCGCGGTAGGTGTTCACCCAGACCGTGCCGGCGCGCAGCGCCCGGGCGACCCGGTGGGCCCGGTGAACGTTCTGGCTCCAAATTCCGGCCGCCAAGCCGAACTTGGTGTTGTTCGCCAGTTCGATCGCCTCCTCCTCGGTGCGGAACTTCATGACGGCCAGCACCGGGCCGAAGACTTCCTTTTGGGCGATGTCCATCTCGGGGTGCACGTCGGTGAAGATGGTCGGTTCCACGTACCACCCCGTCAAGCCCTCCGGGATGCCGCCGCCGCACGCGAGGGTCGCTCCCTGGCGCCGCGCCACGGCGATGTGCTCCAGGACGGCGGCGTGCTGGATCCCGTTGACGAGCGGGCCCATCTGCGTGTTGGTGTCCGTCGGCGAACCGATCCGGATCGCCTTGGCCCGCGCGATGAGGCCGGCGACCAATTCGTCGTGAAGGCTCTCGTGCACGAGGAGTCGCGAGCCGGCGATGCAGGTCTGGCCCGTGCCAATGAATATTCCGTTGATTACCCCGTTGAGTGCAGCTTCCGGGTCGGCGTCCTCGAAGACGAGCTGCGCGGACTTGCCGCCCAACTCCAGCGTCACGCGCGTCAGGTTCGTGACCGCGGACTTGCCGACCGCTATCCCGGTGGCCGTCGAGCCGGTGAAGGCAACCTTGTTGACGCCGGGGTGGGCGGTGATCGCCTGGCCGACTGCCGGACCGAATCCGGTGACAACGTTGTACGCCCCGTCCGGGACTCCCGCCTCGGCCAGAATCGGTCCGAGGGCCAGGGCAGTGGCCGGCGTGTAGTCCGAGGGTTTGACGACGATCGTACAGCCGGCGGCCAGCGCCGGTGCCACCTTCCAGGCCAGCAGCAGCAAGGGTGCATTCCACGGGACGATCGCGCCAACAACTCCGACGGGCACTGCTTCCGTGTAGACGAGCATGTCCAAGTGGTCGGTCGGTATGGTTTGGCCGGTGACCGTCTCGGCAAGCCCGGCGAAGTACTGGAACCAATCAGCGACGAAGGTGATCTGAGCCTCGGCGTCGCGCAGCAGTCGCCCGCTGTCCCGGGCTTCGAGCCCCGCCAGGTGATCGATGTCGCGCATCACCAATTCTGCAATCCGCCGCAGGACACGCGCCCGGCCGAACCCCGTGGTCTGGCTCCACGGTCCCGTCAACGCGGCGCGAGCGGCAGCCACCGCTGCGTCGACGTCGGCAACGTCGCCGTCGGGCACGCGCGCCCACGGCATCTGGGATGCCGGGTCGACGCTGTCGAATGTTCGCCCCGAGTCGGCGGCTGGGACAGCCTTGCCGTCGATGAGCATCGGGAGCGTGACCAGCTGGGAATCCGCGAGCTTGTTTGCAGTCACCTGGGAGCCTCTTTCGGGAGTGAGCATGGAGCATGTACAACTAATACTAAACACTTCACCTAGTTGAGTTGTCAACTGAGTGGTCGAACCCCACGTCGCCTCCGGTGGAACGCGCTTGACGAATAGATGGGTACCAGCAATGCTATGTATCAATCTTGGATGTTCCCGTCCGCAGGGCAATGCAGTGGTCACTGCGCCGGCCCCTCTCGGCGGTAAGCGGCAGGCAGGAAGGAAGTGGCCGATGCCCCCGTACACCGCACACACGGATACCTTCGTGTTGGACCGGATGCCCACACCCGATCAGATGCCGGATCTGGTATTTGACCTCCCCGACCTCCAATTTCCGCCGCGACTGAACTGCGCCGACGTGCTGCTGGGCACCAGTATCGCGGCCGGTCGGGGGGATCGCCGCTGCCTGATCACGGACACCGCAACGTGGACCTATGCTAACTTGTTGGCCCGCAGCAGCCAGATAGCGCACGTGCTGGTCGAGGATCTGAAGATCGTGCCGGGCAATCGGGTCCTGTTGGTCGGCTTCAACGGCACCATGCTCGTGGCCGGTTGGTACGCGGCGATGCTGGCGGGTGCGGTTGCGGTGACCATCGTGCCAAAGGCCACCGGCTACGAAATCAAGTCCTACGCTGATCGAGTCCAGCCTTCCGCGGCGCTCTTTGACTATCGCTTGGCCGATCGCCTCGACGAGGTGACCACCGGGCTCCCCGACAGCCGGCGTCTGGCCTGGGGGGCGGATGCACAGGGTGGACTCGAGGCCAGGATGCAGTCCAAGCCCACAACTTTCGACCCCGTTGACACGGCCGCGACCGATCCGTGCATCATCGCGTTTACCTCGGGTTCTGGTGGGCGGCCCAAGGCCGCCGTCCACACTCACCGCGACATCCTTGCAGTGTGCTCCATCTTCGCCGGCTCCGTCCTTAAGCCAAACGAATCAGACGTGTTTGCCGGCAGTCCGCCGCTCGGCTTCACCTTCGGGCTCATGGCGTTGGCCTGCTATCCGATCATTGTTGGCGCCGCCGTCGTGCTCCTTGAGCGCGCGGGCCCTCGCGAACTTGTTGACGCGATTGAGGACCACCGCGCGACCGTGTGCTTTACGGCGCCCACCGCCTACCGCACATGGATCAGGGACGGCGTCGTGCAGCGCCTGCGCTCGCTGCGCATTGCCGTGTCGTCGGGGGAGCCGATGGGCGGCGCGGAGTGGCGCGCCTACAAGGAGGCGATCGGCCTGGACGTGGTGAACTGTCTGGGAACTACCGAGCTGCTCCACGCGTGCATGTCGACCTCACGCTTCACCCCGCGGCCCGGATCGATCGGTCGGCCCATCCGCGGATATAAGGCCAAGATCATCGACCTCAGCGGTCACGAGCTGACCGGTGGCGGGGTGGGGCTTCTCGCCGTGAAGGGGCCCACCGGCTGCATGTACCTCGATGACCCGCGCCAGCGTGAGCAGGTTCGCGGCGGCTGGACCCTGACCGGGGACCTCGCACGGCGCGACGCGGACGGCGTCTACTGGTTTGAAGGCCGCTCCGACACGATGATTGTCACGGCGGGGCGAAACGTCTCACCCGCCGAGGTGGAAGGCGTGCTGTTGGAGCACCCCGACGTCGAGGAGTGCGCGGTCATCCCGATCCCGGATCGCATTCGCAGCGCCAGGATCAAGGCAGTCGTCGTGACGCGGCGCGGATTCCCCAACGATGAGCGCGGGGTGATGCTGCTCAAGGAGTTCGTGATGGCCAAGATCGACACCTACAAGTGTCCACACATCATCGAGTTCGTCGCCGAATTGCCGCGAACGCCGAGCGGAAAGGTGGCCCGCCGGGCGCTGACATGAGTCGACGGGACCGGGCCGGGGCGCCTCGGCAGCGTCGCCACCGGCCCAATCCCCACCATTGGACGCATTGGCCTACGTTTGCTGCCCCACAGTTGGGGCAAAATGCTGGATTCTGTGCCTAAGGTAGTGAAATAGTGGCGGAAGTGTTTTCAGCACTTTTGCCGGCCCCAACCTAAGGATGCACGAAAATGACAGGAATTATCATTGTCGGAGTCGACGGCAACTCAACGTCCATGAAGGCTGCCCGAGTGGCGGCGTCCCTGGCCAAGGCCACCGACTCCACCTTGCGCGTGGTGACGGCCTATGGGGCGGACAAGACCGAGAAGGTGGAGATCGGCAACGACGAATGGTTCCTGTCCACCGCCGATGAGGCCGAGCGCGTGGCCCAGCGGGTCGCCGAGGAGCTCAAGGCCAGCGGCGTCAAGACGGAGTACACGGCCGCCCTGGGCAAGCCGGCCGAGGTCCTCCTGGAGGAGGCCGAGATGCGCCAGGCCACCATGATCGTGGTCGGCAACGTGCGCATGCAGGGCCTCAAGCGCGTGCTGGGCTCGGTGGCCAACGCCGTCTCCCACAACGCTCCGTGTGACGTCTACATCGTCAAGACGGACGGCTAAGCGCGATCAAATGTCCCCCTTGCGGCGGCCGATGCCCGCCGCGAGGGGGAATTGCTTAAGCGGCCCGGTCGGTATCCTTCTTCAGCTCGGAGAGTTTTTCCCCGAGCTTCGTGGTGGAGGCCTTGGCCGCCTTGCCGGCCTGGTGCGCCAGCCCGACGGCGGCACTTCCGGCATGCGTACGGGCGCTGTTTAGGCCATGGGAGAGTTTTTCGCGCACGACGGGCGCAAGGACCTGCAGGGGAGCCGCCGGCCTGGCCGCGGACACGGGAGCGCCCTGGGCGGAGCGCAGGAGGATCGTGACCGGGCGGGCCAGCAGGAACACTCCGCGCACGGCCGCGGCCGCGGCCACCACGGCAAAGAAGGCCAGGAAGCTGACCGCCAGAATGAGCACGCCGAGCATCAGGGTGCCGGCGAAAACCAGCGTGTAGGAGTTAAACAGCAAGTTATCCATGAGGTCTCCCGATTTCGTGCTCAGCAGCGCGTATTCCCGACGCTAGGGGGCAAAGCTGAAATGGGCGGCCACATCCGGGCGGTGTCGGAACAATGAAATCAAGCCGTGACATTTCACTCTGCAATTCACATGATCTCAAAGTTGGGGGACCAATTTCCGCCGGAAGGCTCCGATCCCGTCGGTGACGTTGGGCACACCCGGACGGGACCGCGACCTAGCGGTAGTTCCGGTGCTGGTTTTCGCGCCGTGACGGGCCGCCGGCCGCGTCCGCGATCCACGGCCCGGTGCCCTCGGAGAAGTCGATGATCCCCTCCTCCAGCCACGTGTAGTCACCCTCCAGCACCGACGCGGCCAGGGAAGAGTCGGCGTCGTCGGTGTTGTGCCACAGCTCCCCGAACAGCGCCTCGATCCGCAGCCTGGACTGGCCGGCAAACGCGTCCGCGAGCTCCAGCGCGTACCGGCCCTGGACGGGATCCTTGAGCCGGAGCATCTCCGCCCGGCTGCAGCAGGCGGCAATGGCGAACAATTCCGCGCCGATGTCCACGATCCGCGCCAGGAACGCCTGCTTGTATTCAAGCCTGCCCTGCCAGCGGCCCATGCCGTAAAACGTCTGCCGGGCCAGTTTCCGGGATTCGCGTTCCACAAAGCGCAGGTGCTTGCCGAGCGGGCCGAACTCGTTGTAGGAGCGCGGGTCCAGTCCCTTGCCCACCACCAGCTGCGGCAGCCATTTGGCGTAAAAGCCGCTGGCCGCCACGGCCGCCTTGCCCTTTTGCGCCAGCGTGGCGGTGGTGGAGGCCAGGTCCCCGGCCGCGGCCAGGTGCGCGTCGACGGCCTCCCGGGCGATCAGCAGGTGCATGATCTCGGTGGAGCCCTCGAAGATCCGGTTGATGCGCAAATCCCGCAGCAACTGCTCGGCCGGCACGGCGCGCTCACCGCGGGCGGCCAGCGACGCGGCCGTCTCATAGCCGCGGCCGCCGCGGATCTGCACGAGCTCGTCGGCGCATTTGTAGGACATCTCCGAGGACCACAGCTTGGCCAGTGCCGCCTCGATCCGTACGTCCTTCATGCCCGCGTCGGCCAGGGCGGCGGAGAGTTCAAAGACGGCCTCGAGGGCAAACGTGGTGGCGGCCATGAACGCCAGCTTCTTGCCCACGGCCTCGTGCCGGCCCACCGGGTGCCCCCACTGGGTGCGCGCGTTGGACCATTCCCGGGCGATCTTCAGCGACCACTTCGCCGCCCCGGCGGCCGTGGCCGGGATGGACAGCCGTCCGGTGTTCAGCGTCGTCAGGGCGATCTTGAGCCCCTGGCCCTCCCGGCCCAGCCGGTTTTCCGCCGGGACCCGGACCTGGTGGAAGCGGGTGACCCCGTTTTCAATGCCGCGCAGGCCCATGAACGCGTTGCGATGCTCGACGGTGATCCCGGGGGAGTCGGCCTCCACCACGAACGCCGTGATGCCGCCGGTCGTCCTGCCGTCAGCATCTAGCCCGCGGGCGGGCACCACGGCCATGACCACCACGATTTCGGCGATGACGCCGTTGGTGGTCCACAACTTCACGCCGTCCAGGATGTATTCGGAGCCGTCCTCGCTGGGCACGGCGATGCAGGCCATCCGCGCGGGGTCGGAGCCGACGTCGGGCTCGGTCAGCAGGAAGGCCGTGATGGCGCCGGCCGCGCAGCGGGGCAGGTACTTTTGCTTTTGCGCCGGCGTGCCAAAGACCTTGACCGGTTCCGGCACGCCGATGGACTGGTGCGCGGAGACGAGCGCGCCGAAGGACGGGTGCACGCTGCCCAGGATTTCCAGCGCCCGGCCGTAGTAGGTCAAATTCAGCCCGAGGCCGCCGTATTCACGCGGAATCTTCATGCCGAACACGCCCAGCTCGGCCAGGGAGGCAAGGTATTCGTCCGGGATTTTCGCGTCGCGTTCGATCCGGGCGCCGTCCATGGTGCGCGCGTAGGTGTCCACGGCGAGCAGGAAGGCGTCGCCGCGTTCCACGTCATCGTCCGGCGCCTGGGGGTGCGGGTGGATCAGGCTCAGGTCAAAGTTGCCCAGATACAGCCCCTTGGCAAAGCTGGGCCGCTCCCATGCGGTTTCCCGGGCCGCCTCCGCGACTTTCCGGGCGTCTTCCGCCGTCACCGGCGCGCCGGTGGTCGAGGGCGCCGGACCGGCGGGCGTGCTGGACGGAGGGGTGTTTGTTGCAGGGTCGCCAACGTGTGTGCTCATGACTTCCTCGATTCCGCCGGCGCCGTCGAAGGCACCGGCCGGTGGAACATGGGGCCCAGTGATGCCTCGATGCTACTCGCCGGTACGGTGGGCGGCAATGGTGGCGCCGCGGCGCCGGCGCGGGGGTGGGCAAGCGGAGAAGATGGCGGCACCATTGAGGGGAGAGCACCCCCGCCCCGGCCGTGCAGTCCTTTTTGGAGGAGAAATTGAAGGAGAACGCAGTGACCCACCGCCAGCCCTTTCTTCACGAGATGGCCGTGCTCGTCAGCGCCCCCATGCAGGCCTGGTCCGGCCGCGACGGGCAGCTGCGGGCCAACGGCGCCCAGGGAATTTACTGTGCGGACACCCGGGTGGTGGGCGAGGCCGTGCTGACCATCAACGGCGAGGAACCCGAGTTCCTGGCCACCTCCCGGGACCAGGGCGCCGAGGTGTGCTTTGAGGCCGCGGTCCGCTCGCTGGGCGGCGACACCGATGATCCGCTGGTCGGGCTGACCCGGCTCCGGCGGGTCCACGCCGAGGGCGTCACCGAGGAAATCGTGCTGCGCTCGGACCTGGGCCGCGACGTGGACGCCGTGATCGAGCTAAAGGTCGGCGTCGATTGTTCTCCGCTGGCGTCGGTGCGCTCCGGCGGGGCCGCCCATCCACTCACCCCCATCGACCGGGACGGCCGCTGGGAGGTCCGTGCGGGCGCGGTCCGTGCCACCGTGACCGCGCCCGGCGCCGCGGCGGAACGGGACGACGCCGGGGTGCGCTTCCGCTGGGCGGTCACCGTCCCGGCCCGGGGAACCGCCCGGGCGGAGTGGTCGGTCGGCGCATGGGATGACCTCGCCCCCTTCACGGCCGCGCGGGTGCCGCCCCCGCCGCCGCTGACGGTGCGGGCCCGTGATCCGCGCCTGGCCGCATTGGCGGCCCGCGCCCAGGCGGACCTGAGCGGCCTGCGGATGTCGCCCCGGGAGTCCCCGGACGACGTCTTCCTGGCCGCGGGGGCGCCGTGGTATTTCACGCTCTTTGGCCGGGATTCGCTCATCGCCGCCCGCATGCTGCTGCCCGTGGATCCCGGGCTCGCTGCCGGCACGCTGCGCACCCTGGCCGCGCGGGCCGGCCGGGCCAACAATCCGGAGGCCGCCGAGCAGCCCGGCAAGATCCCCCACGAGGTGCGCCGCGGCGAGCTCCACCTGCCCGCCGGCGCCCACAATGCCGAACTGCGCCTGCCACCCGTGTACTACGGCACCGTGGACGCGACGCCGCTGTGGATCAGCCTGCTCCACGAGGCCTGGAAATGGGGCATGCCGGCGGATGAGGTGGCGGCGCTGCTGGACACTCTCCAGGCGGCCCTGGCGTGGCTGCGGGACTGGGCGGATGCCGACGGCGACGGGTTTCTCGAGTACCTGGACACCACCGGGCACGGCTTGGCCAACCAGGGCTGGAAGGACTCCGCGGACGCCATCCGCTGGAACGACGGCTCGCAGGCGCACGGTCCCATCGTGCTGGCGGAGGTGCAGGGCTACGCCTACCGGGCCGCGCTCGACGGCGCGGAACTGCTCGAGGCGTTCGGCCGCCCGGGCCCCGCGGAATGGCGGGCCTACGCCGGTGATCTGGCCCGGACATTCCGGGCCGCGTTTTGGTGCCGCGACGCCCTGGGACCCTACCCGGCCCTGGCCCTGGACCAGGACAAGCGGCCGGTGGACGGCGTCGCCAGCAACATGGGGCACCTGCTGGGCACGGGCATCCTCTCGGCGGCCGAAAGTGCGGCGGTCGCGGCCCGGATCATGCACCCGAGCCTGTTCTCCGGCTTCGGCGTGCGCACCCTGGACACCGGCAACGGAGGGTACTGGCCGCTGCGCTACCACGCCGGTTCGGTGTGGACCCACGACTCGGCCGTCATCTTGGCCGGACTCGCCGCCGCCGGGCACCCGGAGGAGGCGGCCCGCATTGCCGCCGGCCTGCTCAACGCGGCCGAGACCTTCGGCTACCGGCTGCCCGAGCTGTTTTCCGGCCACACCCCGGACCAGGGCGGGCCGCTGCCCTACCCGTCGTCCTGTCGTCCCCAGGCCTGGGCTGCGGCATCGGCCATCCCGATCATGCTCGCCACCCTGGGACTTGAGCCCCACGGCCCGGGCGCGCTGCCGACCGCCGCCGCGAGGGTCCCGACGCCCTTCGGCGCCTTCAGCGTTGCGGGCCTGCGCGCCGGCGGCCGGGCGTTCACGGTCGACGTCGACGCCCGGGGCCGGACCGCCATCTCACCGTCCTGAGGCGCGTGGGAGGCGTCAGCCCRCCGCCGGCGTCAGCCGCACCGTCACGATCTGGAACGGGCGCAGCACGACCACCACCCCGTCGGGACCTGCGGAGGTGAGAGATCCGGCGTCGTGCGGCTGCTCCAGGAGGTTGTTCTCCACGGCCGCGGCCACCCGGAACGACGTGCCGAGCGTGACCCTGGCGCGGGCGCCCAGGGGCTCGTACAGGCGCACGATCACGTCCCCGCCGCGGTCATCGGCCAGCTTGACGGCCTCCACCACGGCGGCCGCCGAATCGGTCCGCACCAACGGGGCAACCGGCGCGCCGGCCAGCTCGCGCGCCGGGAGGTTGAGCGCATACCCGGCCCGGACGGCGTCGGCCACCGTGGCCCCCACCACCAGCGCATAGCTGAACCGGTGCCGGCCCTGGTCGGTTTCCGGGTCTGGGAACCTCGGCCCGCGCAGCAGGGACAGCCGCACCGTGGTGAAACTGGACCCGTGGGCGCCGGGGTGGCGGGAGACGTCGTGGCCGTACGTGGAATCGTTGACGACGGCGGCGCCGAATCCGGGCTCGCCCACATGGACCCAGCGGTGCGCACATACCTCGAAACGGGCACAATCCCAGGAGGTGTTCTCATGCGTGGCCCGCCGGATGTGCCCGTACTGGGTCTCGAAGCGGGCGGAATCGGCGTGCACGTCGATGGGGAACGCGGCCTTCAGCAGGGTCTCGTGTTCATGCCAGTCGACGTCGTTGTGGACGGTGACCTGCCGGGAGTCCGGGGCGATGTGCACGCGCTGGGTGATATGCGAGTTCCGGAACGCGCGCGTGATGGTTACCACCGCCTCCCCATCCCGCACGGCGGCCTCCAGCGATTCCACCTCACGGACGTCCGTGACCGTGTTCTTATAGAATTTGTCGATGTCCCAGGCGTCCCACATGTTGGGGAAGTCCGCGTGCAGCTGCAGCAGGTTGGCCCCCTGCCCGGCGGGGACCACCTCCCGGTTCGCGGCCAGGTCGATGATGGAGGTGATGACCCCGTCGGCGCCGAAGCGGACCCGGATCAGGCCGTTTTGGGCGAGGATGGCGTCGCCGTCGCGCTCGAGGGTCACCGTGGTGGTGGCCGGTGCCGGGACGCCGGCGGCAAACGGGGCCACGCCGCGGCGGGCGAACGGCGAACCGTTGAAGCTCACCCAGGCCTCCGGCGTGGCCGGGCGTGGGGAGCCCTGGGCGGCGGCCGGCGCGCCGGCCAGGGCCCGCTGTGCGCCGGTGATGACGGCGTCGAGGTCCGCGGCGATCTCCGCATAGCGTTCGGCGGCCTCGYGGTGCACCCAGGCGATGGAGGAGCCGGGCAGGATGTCATGGAACTGGTGCAGCAGCACGAGCTTCCAGATCCTCTCGAGCTCGTCATACGGGTAGTCCGCCACCCCGCGGACGGCCGCCGTGGCGCTCCACAGCTCGGCCTCGCGCAGCAGGTGCTCGCTGCGCCGATTGCCCTGCTTGGTCAGCGCCTGGGAGGTGAAGGTGCCGCGGTGCAGTTCCAGGTACAGCTCGCCCTTCCACACCGGCGCGTTGGGGTATTCGGCCTCCGCGGCGGTGAAGAATTCCTGCGGGCTGGCGATCGTGACCTGCGCCGAGCCCTCCAGGTTCCCGGTGCGCCGCGCCCGGGCGACCATTTCGCGCGTGGGCCCGCCGCCGCCGTCGCCCCAGCCAAACGGCACCAGGGACCGCCCGGCGGCGCCCTTGTCGCGAAAGTTGGTGACGGCATGGGCCAGTTCCCGCCCGGACAGCTGGGCGTTGTAGGTGTCGACCGGCGGGAAGTGGGTGAAGACGCGGGTGCCGTCGATGCCCTCCCAGTTAAACGTGTGGTGCGGGAACTTGTTGACGGTGTTCCAGGAGATCTTTTGGGTCAAAAACCACCGGGCCCCGGCGAGCTTGACGATCTGCGGCAGCGCGGCCGAATACCCGAAGGAATCCGGCAGCCAGACCTCCTGGCACTGAATGCCGAAATTCTCCGTGAAGAACCGCTGGCCGTAGCTGAACTGGCGGGCCATGGCCTCGGAGCCGACCATGTTGGTGTCCGCTTCCACCCACATCCCGCCCACCGGGATGAACCGGCCCTCCGCCACGGCGTCCGCGACCTTTTCAAAGACCTCCGGGCGCTCGTCCTTGAGCCACTGAAACTGCTGGGCGGAAGACATGGCAAATTTCAATTCCGGGTAGTCCTCGAGCAGGTTCACCACGTTCGAGCTGGTGCGGGCCACCTTGCGCACGGTCTCGCGCAGCGGCCACAGCCAGGCGGAGTCGATGTGGGAATGGCCGATCGCCGCCAGCTGGTGGGCGCTGGCCGTGGCCGGGCTGGCCAGGACCGGGGCGAGTTCGGCGCGGGCGGCGGCCGCCGAGCCGGGGATGTCGGTGAGCTGGACGGCGTCGAGCGCGCGTTCCAGGGCGTAGAGGATGTCCCAGCGCTGGGGGTTGCCCAGATCGAGTTCGGCCTGCAGCTGCCCGAGCACCTCCAGGTCCTGGACCAGCTCCCACACCTCGCCGTTGAAAATGTTGATGTCCGCCCGGGCCATGGTGTACCGGGGGGCGGGTCCGGCCGTCGCCTTTTCCCCCAGCTGCGAGGGGGCGAAGGGGGCGTCGGAGAACACGAACGGGTTGGCCGCGGCCTCCACGTACAGGTCAATCCGCTCGCCGCCGGCCGCCTCCCGGGCCACCGGCAGCCACGTGTTGAGCGGGTTGAGTCCCTTGACCACGGTGCCGTCGGGCCGGTAGGCGAGGCCCTCGGCCTGGAATCCGGGCCAGGACTGGCTGAAGCCCAGGTCCACCACCAGTTCCGTCCGGTGTCCCTTCGCCGCCGCGGGCACGGTGCCGGTGAGGTGGATCCAGCTGGTGCCCCAGGCCGGCCCCCACTGCTGCCCCACGGTAAACGGTTCATAGGCCACCTTGGCGTCGGCCTTCGCGGCGGCCAGTGTGGCACCGGCGTCGGAGGCGGCGTCGTGTCCCGGCGGGAACGGCAGCGCGACGGGCGGTGCCACGGGCTCGCCCTGACCGCCGGCCACATGCCACGCCGCCAGGTCCAGCGCGGCCACGGGCGTGTGGACGGCGGGGGCGATCCGCTCCGCCAGGACACGTTTGAGCCGGTTCTCAATAAGAGTGTGATTCTCATGCATGGCGGGCTGCCTTCCGGGACGGGGGCGGAAAATGCGGCGGTGGCCCTGGTGGGCGGGTGTGGCTGGAATATTCATTCTAGTGCCGAGCGGGCGGGGGCACACTGGGGGACGGAAACCCGGGGAGGGCGCACGGCAGTGCCTACAGTGGTCTCATGAACTCACCGCTGGAAGAAGTGCCCGCGTCCCGCTCCCACGGGTTTGCCGCCGCCCCGTTCGCCTCCGTGCGGGCCTGCTTTGATGCCATGCTCGACGCCGACCCCGGCTACGGCGCGCAACTGGCCGTCTACCGGGACGGGACGAAGGTGCTGGATCTGTGGGGCGGTCCYGGCGTCGCGGCCGACTCCGTGACCGGCGTGTTCTCCTGTTCGAAAGGTGTTGCGGCGCTCGCCTTCAGCCTGCTGGTCCAGGACGGGGTGATCGACCTGGACGCCCCCGTGGCCGCGTACTGGCCCGAATTCGCCCAGCACGGCAAGGGCGGCATCCTTGTCCGCGAGCTGCTCTCGCACCAGGGCGGACTGGTGGGCGTGCCCGGCGGCGTCGCCATGGAGGACTACAACGACCTCCCCGCCCTGGCCTCCAGACTGGCCGCCATGGCGCCGCTGTGGCGGCCGGGCAGCGGCACGTTTGGCTACCACGCCCTGACCATGGGGGTCTTCCTGGAGGAGCTGTGCCGCCGGACCGCCGGGGTGCGCCTGCAGGATCTGTACAATCGGCGCATCCGGGAACCATACGCCGCGGACATGTACCTGGGCCTGCCCGAATCCGAGGAACCCCGGTTCCGTCCCGTCACCTACGCGGCGGATCCCGCACCCGCGTTCCTTGACCCCGAGTCGCTGGGCGGCATTGCCGCCAATGTGCGGGCCGGCACCCTCCTGGAACTCCCCAACATCCGCAGCATCCGGGCGGCCGGCAGCTGCAGCGGCGCGGGCGTGGGATCGGCCGACGGACTCGCCCGCGTATACGCCGCGGCCGCCACCGGGCTGGAGGGCAGGCCCGCCTTCCTGACCCCGGCGACCATCGCCGCCATGGCGACCGAGCAGGTCTGGGGGCTGGAACGGGGGTCGGGGGAAACCGGCGCCTTTGCCGTGGTGTTCATGAAGTCCCACCCCCGCATGGACTATGGCAGTTCCCAGGCGTTCGGGCACGACGGCGCCAACGCGGCCCTGGGCTTTGCGGACCCGGCGTACGGGCTTGGCTTCGGCTACGTCCCGGGCCGGGTGGAGCCGGGTGCCACGCCGGGCCGCGGCATGCAGTTGAGCGCCGCCGTGCGCCGCGCCATTCTGGCGGGCTGACGCCCAAGGCCGCGCGTGCGTCGGCGCGGCCCGGGTGCCTCCGGCCGTGACCGGCCGTGACCCGGCCGTTGAACTGTCAGCACCTGCGGGTGTACACCCGCAGGTGCTGACAGTTCAACGGGCCGGTCTGGGCGGAATGGGGCGGAGCGGGGCGGGCAGGGACGTAGGAGGCAGGACGGACGCGGGTTCGGGGGCTCAGCCCAGCCTGGCCAGGGCGTCGGCTACGGCCCGGTGAAAGGTCGGGTACGTGTAGATCATGGTCTTCAGGGTGGCGACGGGGATGCGGGCGTGCACGGCCAGGGCCAGCATGGCCAGGACTTCCCCGCCGTGGGGTCCGACGGCCGCGGCGCCGACCAGGACGCCGCGGTCCGCGTCCGCGACCACCTTGATGAAGCCCTGGTTGCCCGCCTTGTGGATCCAGCCACGGGTGGATTCGGTCAGGTCGGTGTACCCAACCTCCACGGCCAGGCCCCGGTCGCGGGCCGCCCGCTCGGTCAGCCCGACGGCGCCCATCTCCGGGTCGGTGAACGTGGCCCGGGGGACGGCGTGGGATTCGGCGGTGCCGCGGTCCTCCCCGAGGATCCGCCCGGCCACGATGTTGGCGTGATACATCGAGAGGTGCGTGAACGCCCCGGCCCCCACGGCGTCGCCGATCAGGTACAGATCCTCGGCCAGGCGCAGGTGGCCGTCCACGGCCGGGGGAGTCCTGCCGTCCCAGGCGATCCCCGCCCGGTCCAGGTCGAGGGCGCCGAGCGTGGAGGAGCGGCCGACGGCGACCAACAGCCTTTCCGCGGTCACCGTCGTGACGTCCGGGCCGGCGTCGGGCCCGGAGCGCGCCAGATTGACGGTGAAGCCGGCGGCGGAATGGGCGACCGAGCCGGCTTCCGCGTTGCAAAGGACCTCGATGCCCTCGCCGTCAAAGACCTCGGCCAGCAGCGCGGCGGCCTCGGGTTCCTCGCGCGGGACCAGCCGGGGGCCGCGCGCCACCACGGTGACCCGCGTGCCGAAGCGGGCAAAGACCTGGGCCAGCTCGACGCCGACGGGGCCGCCGCCCAGGACAATCAGTGACTCCGGGGCGGCGTCCGCCCGCAGGGCGTCCCGGTTGGTCCAAAACGGAGTGCCCGCCAGGCCCGGAATGGGTGGCACGGCGGGGTTGGTGCCCGGATTCAGGACCACGGCGCGGCGGGCCGCGAAGGTGGCCTCGCCGCCGTCGTGCCGGCGGACGGTGACCTGCCGGGGTCCGGTGAGCCGCCCCGTGCCGCGGACCAGCCGGCCGCCCTTGTCGGTGAACCGCTTGGCGGCCACGGCGTCGTCCCAATTGTCCGTGGCCTCCTGGCGGATCCGGGCCGCCACCGGGGCCCAATCCGGGACGAGCTGCACCCGCCCGGCCAGGGCGGGAACGCGGCGCGCCTCGGCCAGGGCATTGCCGGCCCGGATCATCATCTTGGAGGGCACGCAGCCGAAGTAGGGGCACTCCCCGCCCACCAGGCGCGCCTCCACGCCCACCACGCCGAGCCCGGCCGCGGCCAATTCCCCGGCCACGGCCTCCCCGCCCGGCCCCATGCCCACCACAATCACGTCGGCGATCTCCGGCACCGCAGTCATGGCCACTCCTTATTTCGTGATGCCCTTGTCCTTGAGCCATTGGGCCGCGGCCGCCTTCGGGTCCATCTTTTGGTCGCCGCTGACCAGGCGGTTGAGGCTGATGAGGTCCTCGGTGGTCAGCAGGCTCGAGACGTTATTCAGCGCGGCCTTGGCGGCGTCGTTGACCTTGGCCGTCTTCACCAGCGGGACGACCTGCTGGGCCAACCAATTGTTCTTGGGGTCGGTGAGCACCACCAGGTGGTTGTCGGCGATGTCCGGGGAGGTGGTGAAAATGTCCGCCACCTGGATGTCGTTTTTCAACAGGGCCTTGACCGTGAGCGGGCCGCCGCCGTCGGAGGTGGGCGTGAACTTCGCGGGGACGCAGTTGTACTTGGCTTTCAGCCCGGGCAGGCCAAAGGAGCGGGTGCGGAACTCCGGCGGCGCGCCCAGCGTGAGCTCCCCGCACACCTTGGCCAGGTCCTCGATTGATTTCAGGTTCCCGTATTTGGCGGCGGTTGCGGCCGTGACCACCATGGCGTCCTTGTCCTCGGCCGTGGCGGCGTCAAGGATGGACAGCCCGGACGGGAGTTTCGCGGGAAGGGCCTTGATGACCTCCTCTGCCGTGACGGCCGTGGCCTTGGCATCGAGGTAGCCGAGCAGGTTGCCGCTGTAGTCGGGCACGAGGTCGATGGAGCCGTCCTCCACGGCCTTGACGTACACCTCACGGGCGCCGATGTTCAGCTTGGTGGTGGCCTTCACCCCGGCGGCGTTGAGCGCACCGGCATAGATCTCGGCAACCGTGGCGCTTTCGGGAAAGTTGGCCGAGCCGACCACCACCGAACCTGTGTCCCCGGAGCCGCCGCCGGTGGTTGTGGAGAGCGGGCTGCCGCCGCAGGCGGTGACCGCCAGCAGGGCGGACAGGCCGGCGGCCGCCCCCAGCAAGCTCCTGCGAGCGGGACGGGAAATGGTCGTCATGATGTTCCTCCTGTGGTGCCTTTGGCGAATGGTTCACTGTTCTTGGCGAATGGTTCACTGGCTTTGGCGAATGGTTCACTGGCGGCGGGGATCTGCGCCGGAGCGTACCGGGGACCTTGCAGTCCCGGTGAGACGGCCACGCGTTGCACCAGCGCCAGCAGACCATCGATGACGATCGCCAGGGCCGCGATCACCACGGCCCCGCCCAGCACCTGACCGTAGTCCTGCACCGCGAGCCCGTCAATGATGAACCGGCCCAGCCCGCCGAGGCTGATAAACGCCACGACGGCGACGGTGGCCACCACCTGCAGCACCGCCGACCGGAATCCGCCCAGCATCACGGCGAGGCCGTTGGGCACCTCCACCCGGAACAGCACCTGCCATTCGCTCATGCCCATGCTGCGCGCGGCATCCACAATGTCATCTTCGACGGCGGCGATCCCGGCATACACGCCTGTGAGGATGGGCGGTACCGCCAGCAGCACGAGGGACCACACGGCCGGCATGAGGGACAGGGTGGAGGTCGCCATGAGCGCGAAGAGAGTCATGATGCCCAGGGTCGGCAACGCGCGCAACACCCCGGCCAGGGCGACGATCACGACGCGTCCGCGCCCCGTATGGCCCACGTACAGCCCGATCGGCACGGCGATCGCCAGTGATATCAGCAGCGTCAGCCCGGAATAGCCCAGGTGCTCGAGGATGCGCTGCGGAATGCCCAGCGGGCCCTGCCAGTTGACCGGGTCCGACAACCATTGCAGGCCCTGGCTAAACGGGTCGGAGGACGTGTAGTCCACGGCGGGCAGGCTCATGCGGCCACCGCCGCGTCCGGCCTGGCAACGCGCAGCCAGGGGGTGAGCAGCCGCTGGAGCAGCACCAGGACCGCATCCATCAGCACCGCCAGCACCAGGGTGCCGGCAATGCCGACCACAATCTCCGTCACGAAGTTCCGTTGCAGCCCATCGGTGAAGAAGAATCCCAGGCTGGGAATCCCCAGCAGGGCGCCCACCGTGACGAGGGAGATGTTGCTGACGGAAATGACGCGCAGCCCGGCAAAAAGCACGGGGGTGGACAGCGGCAGGTCCACGGCCAGAAAACGCTGCACGGGCCTGTACCCCATGGCCGTGGCGGCCTGGCGGATGTCCTCGTCGACCGAGTTCAGCGCGTCCAGGGTGGCGCGCACCAGCAGGGCCACCGCATAAATGGTCAGCGCCACGATGATGTTGGCAAAGTCCAGGATCCTGGTCCCGAGGATGCCGGGCAGGATCACGAACAACGCCAGCGACGGGATCGTGTATAGCAGGGAGCCCACCGAGAGGATGCAGGCGCTGGCAACCTTGTTGAGCCGGGCCAGCTGGGCCAGCGGGACGGCGATGGCCACGCTGAGCACCAGCGGCACGACGGCCTGCACCAGGTGGTAGCCGCCGAGTGAGAGGACCTCGGGCAGGTTGGCGAGCAGCCAGGCCATCAGCGCCGGGCCTTCGGTTCATTGCGGGAAGCCCGTGCGGCGTCGATGGCGGCCAGCACCTCGGGCGCCCGGACCACGCCGATGACTCCACCGGCGGCGTCCACGGCAACGCCCAGGCCGGACGGGGAGGACAGGGCCGCATCCAGGGCATTGCGCAGGGAATCGCCGGCGCGGAAGAGGGAACCGCCCGGGCGCAGCGGATCGCCCGTACCGGGCGCCAGCCAGCCCAGCGGCCGGTTGCCGGCGTCCACGGCCAGCGCCCAGCCGCCGGAGGACGGTGCGCCGGGGTACGGGACAGTCGGGGCGGGGTGGACGGGCACGGACGCACCGGCGTCGAAGGACAGGTGCCGGAAGCCGCGGTCCCGGCCCACAAACGCGGCCACGAAGTCGTCCACGGGCGCCCGCAAAATCTCCTCCGGCGCCGCGTACTGGGCCACGCGCCCGCCCGTGGCAAACACGGCCACCTTGTCGCCGAGCAGCGTGGCCTCGTCGATGTCGTGCGTGACGAACACGATGGTCTTGGCGAGGTCGCGCTGGAGGCGCAGCAACTCCTGCTGGAGTTCGGCGCGCACCACCGGGTCCACGGCGCTGAACGGTTCGTCCATGAGCAGCACGGGCGGGTCCGCGGCCAGGGCCCGGGCCACGCCGACGCGCTGCTGCTGGCCGCCGGAAAGCTGATTCGGGTAGCGCCGGCCCAGCGCGGCGGACAGCCCCACCGTGTCCAGCAGCTCCGCGGCACGACGGCGGGCCGCCGGGCGCGGCACCCGGTTCAGCCGCAGCACGGTGGTGACGTTGTCCATGACCGTGCGGTGCGGCAACAGCCCGGCCGACTGCATCACATACCCCATGGAACGGCGCAGCGCCGGGGCGGCGATGGTGCTGATATTGCGCCCGCCCACCGTGATGGTGCCGCTGCTGGGCTCCACCATGCGGTTGATCATGCGCAGCGAGGTGGTCTTCCCGCAGCCGGACGGGCCCACAAAGACGGTGATCTTGCCGGTGTCGATGCGCAGGTTCAAGTTTTCCACGGCCGGTTGCCCGGGCTGGTAGGTTTTCGTCACATTGGCGAACTCGATCATGGCGGCGCCGGCCCGGGCAATTGTCCGGCCCGCGGATGCGGCGCTGGTGTCGGCAGTCGATGAAACGTCCGGCACGACCATTTGCGGGTCCTTTACTGTTGGTGGCATTCATTCGTTACGGCCCCGCACGGCCTTCGCTAGCTGCCTGACGGCCCGGGCGGGGTGACGTTCACGCGATCATTCACCTGCTGCCTTCGATCATAGGCAGTCTGATTTTCCAGAGTAAAGCGGCGTTCCCGGCGCCGGGGCCGACTCCGGCGGCAATCCGGGGCGGGCGCCGCGTCCTGACAGGGACGACGCGACGGGCATAGGCTGGCGATATGGATACACAGGGCACGGACTTCAGCACCAGGGGCGCCTACGTCACCGGGGCCGAATACACGCGGGACACGAACTACATTGAAACGCGGATCACCCGCGACGGCGCGGACGGGTATCCGGTGCAGGCCGGGCGGTACCGGCTGGTGGTGGCCAGGGCATGCCCGTGGGCGCACCGCTCGACCATTGTGCGCCGGCTGCTGGGGCTGGAGGAAGCCATCTCGATCGGCGTGTGCGGGCCCACCCACGACGTGCGATCGTGGACCTTTGACCTGGACCCGGGCGGCGTGGACCCGGTGCTGGGCATGGAACGGCTGCAGGAGGCCTACTTCCGGAGCACCCCGAACTACCCGCGCGGCATCACCGTCCCCGCCCTGGTGGACGTGCCCTCCGGCGCCGTGGTCACCAACAACTTCCCGCAGATGACCCTGGACTTCTCCACCGAATGGACCGCGTTTCACCGCGACGGCGCGCCGGAGCTGTACCCGGAGGCGCTGCGGGGGGAAATTGACGCCGTCAACAAGCGGGTCTTCACGGAGGTCAACAACGGCGTCTACCGGTGCGGCTTCGCCGGCAGCCAGGCGGCCTATGACGCCGCCTACGACCGCCTGTTCACCGCCCTGGACTGGCTCGAGGAGCGGCTGGCGGCGCAGCGCTACCTGGTGGGGGAGACCATCACCGAGGCGGACGTCCGCTTGTTCACCACGCTGGTCCGCTTCGACGCCGTCTACCACGGCCACTTCAAGTGCAACCGGAACAAGCTGACCGAGATGCCCGTGCTGTGGGCCTACGCCCGGGACCTGTTCCAGACGCCCGGCTTTGGCGACACGGTGGATTTTGAGCAGATCAAGAAGCACTACTACGTCGTGCACGAGGACCTCAATCCCACGCAGATTGTGCCCAAGGGGCCGGGCACGTCGGGCTGGCTGACCCCGCACGGCCGGGACGCGCTGGGCGGGCGGCCGTTCGGCCGCGGAACCGCGCCCACCCGGCCGGTGGACGCTTAGCTCCCCACCCCCCTCCCCTTGCCCGCAAGACAGCAACGGGGCCCACGCGAGCGTGGACCCCGTTGCAGGCTTGCGGACTCGCAGGATTAGTCGACGATCTTCAGGCCCGTGCTCCAGTTGAAGGTCTCAAATGCCGGGTTGGCCTGCAGCGTCATGACGAGGAATTGGAAGCCCTCCAGCTCGCGGGAACGCTTCAGGGGGCCTGCCACGATGGGGCGCATGCCGCCATCGGAGACCAGCGACGCCACGGCGGCGGTTGCCTCCGCGTTGTCGCCGGCGATAAAGACGTCCAGGACCTGGCCGTTGGACTCACCGGTCGCCAGCGGGCCGGCGAAGGTGGTGTTGAAGGCCTTGACCACGTTCGCCGGGGTCAGGGCCGCGATTTCCTCCGCTGCCGACGTGCCGGGGGCGACCACCAGGGAATCAAAGGTCTCGAAGTTCACGGGATTGGTGATGTCGATGACCGTCTTGCCGGCCAGGGCCTCGCCGAGGGTGGAAACGACGTCCTTGGCGGCGTCGAACGGCAGGGCCAGCACGACGATCTCACCGGCCGGCGTCCGGCCGAGCTCGCCCGCGGTGCTGGAGGTGCCAAGTTCGGCGGCCAGCGACTGGGCCTTCTGCGCATCCCGGCCCAGGATTTCCACGTTCCGGCCGGCGGCGAGTGCGCGGGCGGCGATGCCGCGGGCCATATTTCCGGTGCCAATGATGGTGATGGTGCTCATGGTGTTCCCACTTTCCGAAGGTCTTGCCGAGGTTTTTACTTGAAGCTACAACTAAATATAGACCGCTTTACTTGAAGCGTCAAGTAAAGAGTCGACGGCCCGGCGCCCCCGCCGATCTCCGTCCGCGGCGGGCGGTGGAATCGTGGAAGGATGGGAAGCATGACTGATTCGGGCCCGCGCTGGCTGACCCAGGACGAGCGCGCCGCGTGGTTGGCGCTGCTCTCCACCACCACCTTGCTGCCGGGGGCGCTGGAAGGACCGCTGCAGCAGGCGGCCAAGCTGTCCCTCTTTGACTACAACGTCCTGGCCATGCTCTCGGAGGCGTCCAGCCGGACGCTGCCCATGAGCGAGCTGGCGGCCCGGACCAGCGCCTCCTTGTCGCGGCTCTCGCACGTCGTGAAGAAGCTGGCGGAGCGCGGGCTCGTGGAGCGCTCGACGCACGCCGACGACGCCCGGGTCACCGCCACCGCCATCACCGACGCCGGCATGGCCCTGGTCCGCACGCTGGCGCCGCTGCACGTGGAGTCCGTGCGGACGCTGGTCTTTGACCAGTTGGACGCCCGGGACGTGGAGGACCTGGCCCGCATCGGCCGCAAGATCATGCGCGGCATGGACGCCGGCCACTGGATCCTGCGCACCCCCGCGCCCTGAGACGCGCCCTGAGCCGCGCCCTAAGACGCAGCGGCTGAGCCCCCCATGACGCTTTGCGTCTAATACGTCACACTTGTGTTCCCTATTGATTTAATTTTCCGCTAAGGTAGGTGAGGCTCACCTAATTTGGGCGGGCCTTACCCGGGATCGTCGTAAGGACTCATGGTGGAATTTTCGCGTCGGCAGGCCCTCATGGGGCTAGTGACATCGGTGGCGGCAGCAAGTATGACCCTGGCGGGGTGCTCCACCGGCGCCGTCGGCGGGACCGGCGGCGGCACCCGGGGGCCGGCGCCCGCGGACACGTTCCCCGTCACCGTCAAGCACAAGTTCGGCGAGACCGTCATCACGTCCGCCCCGCAACGCGCCGCCACGGTGTCCTGGGTCAACGCGGACATTGCCCTCGCGCTCGGTGTGGTCCCGGTGGGCATGCCCCGGGACGAATGGGGCGGCAACGCCAACGGCTCCACCCCGTGGAAGGACGCCGCGCTTCAACAGGCCGGTGCCGCCGTCGGCACGGCGAAGGCCCCCGTCCAGTACTCGGAAGCGGACGGCATCAACTTCACCGAGGTCGCCAAGACCAGCCCGGACATCATCCTGGCCGCCTACTCGGGCCTGACGAAGGAGGATTACGAGAAGCTGAGCAAGATCGCCCCCGTCATCGCCTACCCCGAGGCCCCCTACGCCACCGCCTGGCAGGCTTCCACCACCATGATCGGCGCGGCGCTCGGCAAGTCCCAGGCCGCCAAGGACCTCATCGCGGCGACCGAAAAGACCATTGCCGAGGAGTCCGCGAAGTACCCGCAGCTCAAGGACAAAACCTTCATCTACGGCAACCTGGAACCGGCCAAGAGCGACGGCGTGAACGTCTACCTCTCCGCCGACAACCGGCCCAAGTTCCTCACGAGCATCGGCATGGTGCTGGCTCCCGTGGTCGTCGAGGCCGAAAAGGGCAAGGACGGCTTCTTCATCCCCTGGTCGGCCGAAAAGGCCAACGAGCTGGCCTCGCAGGTGTTTGTCAGCTGGGTTCCGGACGCCAAGACCAAGGAGGCGATCGTGAAGGACCCGCTGCTGGGCCAGATCCCGGCCGTCAAGAAGGGCGCGTTTGTGGCCGACTCGGACAACACCCTCACCCTGGCCATTTCCGCCTCCTCCCCGCTGAGCCTGCCCTGGGCGCTGGAGACCTTCCTGCCCCAGCTCGGCGCCGCGGCCGCCAAGGCCTAGGGGCTTTTCTTATGGGTGCACCCGCCCGGCAAGCATGGATTGAAGGCACGACGCCGGCACCCGCCGCGTCCCTTCGGCCCGCCGCCCGGCCATCCTCGCCTCTTCGGCGGCGGGTCATGTGGCTGGTTGTTGTGGCGGTCGTCCTGGCGGCGGCGGTGCTCGCGTCGCTGGCGGTGGGCGCCCGCAACGTCCCCCTGCCCACGGTCCTGGACGCGCTGGTCCACGCCACCCCCGGGGACGGCGACCACGCGGTCGTGGCCTCCCGCCTCGTGCGCACGGTGACGGGACTGGTGGTGGGGGCCTCGCTAGGCCTGGCCGGCACGTCCATGCAGGGGGTGGCGCGCAACCCGCTCGCCGACCCCGGCATCCTGGGCGTCAACGCCGGGGCGTCGCTGGCGGTGGTGGCCGGCATCTTCTTCCTCGGCGCCGCCCGTGTGTCCACGTACCTGTGGTTCGCGTTTGCCGGCAGCGCCGTGGCTGCCGTGGTGGTATACGCCGTGGCCAGCCTGGGCCGCAGCGGGGCAACTCCCGTGAAGCTGGCGCTCGCCGGGGCGGGCGTGGCGGCCGGGATGGGCTCGCTCATGAGCGCCCTGCTTGTTTCCAGCCAGGATTCGCTGGAGCTGTTCCGCACCTGGCAGGTGGGTGCGCTGGCCGGCAAGTCCTGGGAGTCGGTCGCGGCCGTGCTGCCGTTCGTCGTCGCCGGCACCGTGATTCTCCTGGCCACCGGCAAGCTGCTGAACACGCTCGCGCTCGGCGATGACACCGCCCGCGGGCTCGGCCACCGCCCGGGACGGGGCCGCGCCCTCTCGGCGGTTGGGATCGTGCTGCTGTGCGGTTCGGCCACCGCGCTGGCCGGTCCCATCGGCTTCATCGGCCTGGTGGTCCCGCACCTGCTGCGCGCCCTGGTGGGCCCGGACTACCGCTGGCTGCTGCCCCTGTCCATGGTGGTGGCCCCCGCCGTGCTGCTCGTGGCCGACGTCGCCGGTCGCCTCGTCCTGCCGCCCGGCGAGGTTCCGGCCGGCATCGTTGCCGCCCTGATCGGGGCACCCGTCTTCATCGCCGTCGTGCGCCGCGGCAAGGCGGCCGAACTGTGAACACGGACTTCAAACCCACCGCGGCGTGGCTGCGGGAGCGGCGCAAGGCGCCCCTGCGGCGGCGCGCCGGGATCACCTGCGCGCTGACACTGCTGGTGGCCGGGCTCCTCGCCATAAACGTCCTGCTGGGCAGCTACACCGTGACCATCCCCGACTTCCTGCACCTGCTCGGCGGGGCGAACATCCCCGGCGCGAGCTTCATCGTCATGGAAAACAAGCTCCCGCAGGCGCTGCTGGGGCTGCTGGCGGGGGCGGCCTTTGGCGTGGCGGGGGCCATTTTCCAGTCGATGCTGCGCAACCCGCTGGCCAGCCCGGACATCATCGGCATCAGCTACGGTGCCAGCGCCACGGCCGTCGCCGCCATCGTGCTCTTTGGCGCGGGCGGCGCCGGCGTCTCCGTCGCGGCCATGGCCGGGGCGCTGGCCGTGGCGGCGCTGATCACCTGGCTGGCGCTCGGCCGCGGCGGAACGGGCCTGATCCTGGTGGGCATCGGGGCCGCGGCGTTCCTGCAGGCCGCCGTGACGTTCCTGCTTTCCCGCGCCGACGTCAACAACGCCCGGGACGTGATGGTGTGGCTGAGCGGATCGCTGAACTCCGCGACGTGGGAACGGGTTGCGATCCTGGGCGTGGCACTGCTGGTGTTGCTGCCGTTCACCGCCTTCGGGGCGCGGGACTTGCGCGGCCTGGCCCTGGGCGATGACACGGCGGCCGGGCTGGGTTTTCGGGTCCGTCGCGCGCGGCTGCAGCTGACGGTCCTGGGCGTGCTGCTGGCCGCGCTGCCCACCGCCGCGGCCGGGCCCATCGCCTTTGTGGCCTTCCTCTCCGGGCCCATCGCCAAGCGGCTCAACGGGGGAGCGGCGTCGCTGACCCTGGCGGCGCTGGTGGGGGCCGCGATCGTACTCGCCGGCAACTTTGCCGCCGTCAATGCCATTGACGGAACGAACCTGCCCGTCGGCGTGGTGACCGGTGCGCTGGGTGCCCCGTTCCTGCTGTGGCTGCTCATTTCTTCCAACCGCTCCAACCAAGGAGGCTGACATGGCCACACGGCTCAGCGCCCACGACCTCACCCTCGGCTACACGGGGCGCCCGATCGTGGACGGGCTGTCCCTGGACCTGCCCGCCGGCCAGGTGACCGTCATCGTCGGCGCCAACGCCTGCGGCAAATCCACGCTGCTGCGCGGGCTGGCCAGGCTGCTCAAGCCGGGCGCCGGCGTCGTGCGCCTGAACGGGACGGACATCCACACGGTGCCCACGCGTGCCCTGGCCCGCGAGCTGGGGATCCTGCCCCAGACCCCCACCGCACCGGACGGCATCACCGTGGCGGATCTGGTGGGACGCGGCCGCAGCCCGCACCAGGGCTGGTTCCGGCAGTGGACGGCCGACGACGACGACGCCGTGGCCGCCGCGCTGTCCGTCACCGGAACGGTGGAGCTGGCCCAGCGGCGCGTCGAGGAACTATCCGGTGGCCAGCGACAGCGCGTGTGGATCGCGATGGCGCTCGCGCAGGACACCGACGTGCTGCTGCTGGATGAACCCACCACCTATCTGGACCTGGCCCACCAGGTGGAGGTGCTGGACGTCGTCTCTGAGCTCAACGCGCGGCGGGGGACCACGGTGGCCATGGTGCTGCACGACCTCAACCTGGCCGCGCGGTACGCGGACCATCTGGTGGCCATGAAGGCGGGCCGCATTGTGGCCGCGGGGCCGCCGCGGGAGATCCTGACGTCGTCGCTGGTCCGCGAGGTGTTTGGGCTGGAGTCCGTGGTGGTGGCCGATCCCGTGGTGGGCACGCCGATGGTGGTGCCCATGGGGCGCCGGGCGGCGCTGCTGGCCCTGCCCGGCGGCGGAGAAGTAGGTGCGGGTGCGGGAACCCGGGAATCGGTTCCCGTCGCGGAAGGGGCGGCGTCATGAGCGTGGCGGCGGTGGAACACGGCGGCCGAAGTATTCAAGAAGATGTCGACCCCATCCGGCCCATGCGGGCGTTTGAGGTTCGCGTCTCGGCGGTGCGTCAACTGACCCCCCATTTTCGCCGCATCACCTTCACCGGCCCGGACCTGGAGCTCTTTGGCACCGGGCCCGGCGGGGAAACGCTGGACCTGCGCATCAAGGTGCTCATCCCGGCCCCCGGGCACACGCTGCCCGCCCTGTTGGCGGTGCGGGGCGCGCTGGCGGAGGACTGGTACCGGGACTGGCGCTCGCGGGAGGAGTCCGTGCGGGGGGTGATGCGCACCTATACGGTGCGGGCGCTGCGCCCCGCTGCCGCCGGCCGCCCGGCGGAGCTGGACATTGACTTCGTGCTGCACGGCGCGGGCGCCCCCACACCTGCGGGTGCCCGCACCGTCGCGTCCGGCCCGGCGGCGGCCTGGGCGCTGGCCGCATCCCCGGGCGACCCCCTGACGGTGATTGGCCCGTGCGCCCGCTGGGGCGAGTGCCTGGGCATCGAATTCGCTCCCGGTGAGGCCCGGCGCATCTTGCTGGCCGGCGACGAGACGGCCGTGCCCGCCATCGCGGCGATCCTGGAGTCCCTGCCCGCGCACGTGAAGGGCCACGCGATTTTGGAGGTGCCCACGGCCGCGGACTTCCTGGACCTTTCCACCAATGCCAACATTGAGCTGAGTTGGCTGGCACGCTCCGGGCGGGCCCATGGCGAGCTGCTGTCCCACGGTGTCCGCGGCGTCATTGCGCCGGCCGCTTGCCGACGCGGGGAGGAACCGGAGGATGTTGACGTGGACGCGGCCATTCTGTGGGAAACGCCGCAGGCCGCGCCGGAACACGGGCTGTACGCGTGGCTGGCCGGGGAAGCCGCCACCATCAGGGACCTGCGCCGCTACCTGGTCCGCGACGTCGGCATGGACCGGGGTGCCGTGGCCTTCATGGGATATTGGCGCGACGGCCAGGCCCTCCCCGGATGACTGCTGACAGCCACTTCGATTGGGGGCATAATGTCATCCATCCCCACCGGATCATCCCGAGCAAGGAGTTCCATCATGACCGCGCTTTTGAACCCATACCTGAGTTTCCGGGACAACGCCAAGGAGGCCATGGAGTTTTACCAGTCCGTCTTTGGCGGCCAGTTGGCGCTGAGCACCTTCCGGGACTACCACGCCAGCGAGGATGAGGCGGAACTCGAGAAGATCATGCACGGCATGCTGACCGCGGACAACGGCTTGGTGCTGATGGGGGCCGACACCCCCAACTCCATGGAATACACCCGCGGCACCGATCACAGCGTCTCGCTCAGCGGCGACGATGAGGAACTGCTGACCGGTTACTGGAACAAGCTCTCCGAGGGCGGCACGGTCGCCCAGCCGTTGGCCAAGGCCCCGTGGGGCGACACCTTCGGCATGTGCACGGACAAGTTCGGCGTGCCCTGGCTCGTGAACATCTCGGGGGCCGCACCGCAGGCGTAGCCGGCTCCGCTTCAGCGCCCGTGGCCGAGCTGGCGCAGGATGCGGGCCAGCTCGGCGCGGTCGGTCTCGGGCAGCCGGGCGAAGTATTCGGTGGATTTGTCGCGCCGCGCCGCGCTGACGTCCCCGAACAGGCGGATCCCGGGGGCCGTGGCCACCACCAGGGTGGCGCGGCGGTCCGTGGGGTCCGCTTCCCGGCGCACCAGGCCCTTCTCCGCCAGCTGGTCCACGACCTCCGTGGCGGAGCGCGGGGCAATGCGCAGCCGGTCCGCCAGATCCTTCAGGCGCAGTCCGTCCACGGCGCCGCCGCGCCCCGGGGCGCAGCCGCGCATGAGCGTTTGCAGTGCCCGCCACTGGTGCGGGGTCAGCTCCCACGGGGCCAGTTGTTCGGCCCAGGTGCGGCGCAGGCCGCGGAAGGCGGCGTGGAAAAGCTCGCCCAGATCTAGGGAAGTGTCGCCCGGGTGGTCCATGGAAACCAGCCTACCAACATTGACTGGCAACCGCATAGTGAGGTAACCTCTGTATTAGTTGGTGCGAGCCCCGCGCCCCCGCACACCGCTGGAGGTGGTGCCGATGACGGAGAAGACCCTCATCCACAACACGGTCCGATCGGGCGTCCCGAATGCCACCCCTTCCCTGGCCCCCCTTGACGGCGGCGCCCGCGGCACCATGCACCGCGGTCCGGCCCGCATCAATCCCGCCGACCGCACACAGTTGAAGCAGTATCCCGTCAGCCTGCGCCGGATCGCCGCGCTGTTCGCCCCACACAAGGTGACCATCGTCGTCGTCATGTTTCTCATCAGCGCATCCAGCATCATCGGGCTGGCCCAGCCGTTTTTGCTCCGCGGCATCCTTGACACCGCCCTGCCCCAACAGGACCTGCCGCTGCTGGCCTGGCTGGCCGGCGGGCTGATCGCCGTCGCGGCCGCCACCGCCCTCATTGGCGTGGTGCAAACCTGGATGACCACCGGCATGGGACAAAAGATCATGCACACGCTGCGGATCCGGCTTTTCCGGCACCTGCAGCGGCAGTCGCTGGCCTTTTTCACCCGCACCCGCAGCGGCGAGGTGCAGTCCCGGCTGAACAACGACATCGCGGGCATGCAGTCGGTGATCACCTCCACCGCCACGGGCGTCGCGGCGAACCTGACGACGGCGGTGGCCACGGCCGCGGCGATGCTGGCCCTGTCGCCCAGGCTGTCCCTGCTGGCGCTGGTGGTCATTCCCCCGGCCGTCTGGTTTTCCCGTCGCGTGGCGCTGCTGCGGCGCGACATCACGGCCACGCTGCAGGGCGAACTGGCCGCCATGAACACCCAGGTGGAGGAGGGGCTCTCCGTCTCCGGGGTCCGGCTCGCCAAAACGCTGGGCACCACCGGCCGCGACGCCCGCCGCTACGCCGACAGCTCCGAACGGCTGATCGGGCTTCAGATGCGCTCGCAGCTGGCCGGGCGCTGGCGGATGGCCACGATGGGCATCATCTTCTCGGCAATTCCGGCGCTGATCTACCTGGCCGCCGGCCTGCCCGCCACCAGCGGCGGCATGACGATCGGCACGCTCGTGGCGTTCACGACCCTGCAGGCCGCCATCTTCCGCCCCATCATGGGCCTGCTGAACCTCGGGGTCCAGTGGGTGAGCGCCCTGGCCCTGTTCAGCCGCATCTTTGAATACCTGGACCTGGTGCCGGAGATCGCCGCCCCGAGCCGGCCGGTCCCCCTGGACCCGGCCACGGTGCGGGGGGAGGTCCGCTTTGAGGGCGTCCGGTTCGCGTACGACGCCGGTCCGGACGTCCTGGCCGGCATCGACCTCGCGCTGCGGGCCGGCACCACCACGGCCGTCGTGGGCCCCACGGGAGCGGGGAAGTCGACGCTCGGGTCCCTGGTGTCGCGGCTGGCGGACGTGACGGGCGGACGGGTCACCATCGACGGCGTCGATGTGCGGGACATTGCGTCCGAGACCCTGGCCCGGATTGTGGGCGTGGTGTCCCAGGAGACGTACCTGGTGCACGCCTCGATTCGCGAGAATCTGTTGCTGGCGGCGCCCGGGGCGGCCGAGGGAGAGTTGTGGGCGGCGCTGGCCGCGGCGCGCATCGCCGACCTGGTGGCCGGGCTGCCGGACGGCCTGGACACCCTGGTGGGTGCGCGCGGCCACCGGTTCTCCGGCGGCGAGCAGCAGCGCCTGGCGATCGCCCGGACCATCCTGCGCAACCCCCGGGTGCTGATTCTGGACGAGGCGACGTCGGCGCTGGACAACACCACCGAGGCGGCGGTGCAGGCCGCCCTGGACCATTTGAGGGTGGGCCGCACCACGCTGACCATCGCACACCGGCTCTCCACCGTGGAGCAGGCGGACCAGCTGGCCGTGCTGGCCGGGGGAACCATCGCCGAACGGGGGACTCCCGCCCGGCTGCGCGCGGCCGGCGGCGCCTACGCCCGGCTCGTCGCCGCCGGCGCGGTGCTGGAGCCGGCCGCGTAGCACTGGCCCACCGCCGCTTTCCCGCGCTGAGGACCGCGGCTTAGCCGGCCCGCCGGGAAACCGCCACGGTGCCCAGTGCGAGAGCCACCGCCACCCCAAACGCCATGACGTAGCCCGCCTCGCCCCACAACAGCAGCGCCGCGAAGACGGCGCCCACCACGCCCAGTGCCGCGGCCGTGGTGAGCGTTTCGCTCAGCTGCAGGGCCGAGGAGTTCATGCCCTGTTCGTGCTCGGCCGATTCCTCCAACACCAGCACCGACTGTGTGGGGTACGCCAAGCCAATGCCGAACCCGGCCGCCGTCCAGCCAAGCCACGCGATCCACACCGGCCAGCCCGGCACCAGCACCAGGGCCGAGACCGCCATGCCCAGAAGCATGGCCAGGGCGCCCCACTGCAGCGATTGCGAGGGCCGCAGCCTGCCGCGCCCGGCCAGCCACGCCCCGATGGCCCAGGTCACCCCGCCCACCGTCAGCGACAGCCCCGCCAGCCACGCCGGCAGATTCCGCTGGTCAATCATATACAGCGGCAGGTATACATCGGCGATCGTGAAGGAGGTGCCCATCAGCCCCCTCATCAAGATCAGCGACGGCAGCCCGCGCACCATCCGCCACGTCCCGGCGGGCAGCAGCCTGCTGACCGAGACGCACAGCAGGACGACGGCGATCCCCAGTTCCGCGGGCCACCCTGCGTGGGCGCGGGCACTGGCATCGCCGAGGAGCAGCACGGACGCCGAGGCGAGGATCGCCCACGCCGGCCGACGCCACACCGACGCCGCCAGCCGCGCCCGCGGGTCCCGGCCCGCATCTCGAGAGGGCGCCGCCCGGACGTCCATGGTGGTGCCGCGGGTGCCCCGGTAGATGACGGCCGCCGCCAGGAGGGCCAGGACCGGAATTGTCGCGAACACCCACCGCCAGCCAAGGCGGTCGGTGATCACCCCGCTTAGTGCCGGGCCCACAATGGAAGGCAGCAGCCACGCCGCGGCGAGGGCGCCGAACATCTTGGGCCGCAAATGCACCGGGAATACCCGGGCGATGCCCACGTACAGGGCCACGCCGTCGAGCCCGGAGCCGAATCCCTGCAGGGCGCGCGCGGCCACCAGCAACCCCATGGTGGGCGCCGCCGAGGCCAGGAACATGCCCAACACGTACAGGCCCACCCCGGTCAGCAGCGGAATCTGAGGGCCCACCCGGTCGATCCACACCGCGGCCAGGGACATGGACACCACCGAGGCCGCCATGGTGATGCCGAAGGCCAATCCGTACAGCGGCAGCCCGTCGAGTTCCTTGGCGGCCGCCGGCATGGACGTGGTGATGGCCGCCGACGAATAGGCCACCATGAACGCCAGGCCGAAGAAGCCGACGGTGGCGCCGCGGTACGTCGGGCTCCAGATGGTGGCGGGTGCGCTCACGCGAGTTCGCGGTGATGAGGGGTCATAGCGCTAGCCTAGTTAAGGCTGGCGCGGGGTATGACACCGCGGCACGGGGATGGCACGGGCGGCAAGGAGAAGAGCGTGGACTTTACGGCACGGTACGTGGCACTGGGTGATTCCTTCACGGAGGGACTGGGCGACCCGGACCCGCACCGGCCGAACCAGGTGCGCGGCTGGGCGGACCGGGTGGCCCAACAACTCGCCGGCACGCACCGCGACGGCCCGGAGGCATTCGGCTACGCCAATCTGGCGGTCCGCGGCAAGCTGATGCGCCAAATCCTGGCCGGGCAGATTGACGCGGCCGCGGCCCTCAATCCCACCCTGGTCACCATCTACGCCGGCATCAATGACATCCTGCGCCCCGCGGTGGACATCGACGCGATGGTGGACGGGTACTCGGAGGGCATTGGAAAATTGGTCGCCACCGGTGCGCGGGTCCTGGTCTTTACGGCCTTTGACGCCAGCGCCTCCAAGGTGTTTGCCGGGATCCGCGGCCGCACCGCCGTCTACAACGAGCTGGTCCGGGAGGTCGTGGAGACCCGCGGGGCGGAGCTGGTGGATTTTTGGCGGTTCCGGGAGTACAACGACTGGCGGCTGTGGGGCGTTGACCGGATGCACATGTCCACCCCGGGCCACACCAACATGGCCAACCGCGTGCTGGAAGTCCTGGGTGAAACGGCCCGGATCCCCCTGCCGGACCTGCCGCCGATGCCAGTGAAGACCATGGTCGGGATGTGGCGGGAGAACGCCCAGTGGACCCGGGAGTACGTGGGCCCGTGGGTGGGCCGGCGACTACGCGGGGTGTCCTCCGGCGACAAACTAAGCGCCCGCTGGCCGGAACTGCACCAGCCCGGCTAGTGCCTGCCCGGCTTCGCCCGTGATAAGGCCAATTAGCCTTAATCGCCCGGCAGCAATTAGACTGGTGAGGCGCTAGGTGGCGCGGAGCGTGTGCAATTGCTCCGGTTTGCGGTGGATATCATCCCGCGGGCCGGTAGTTAGGGGCTCAAGTTGCGTGCATTCCTGTATTCGCCGGGGCTGGATCTGCCCCAACTTATCTTGACAGAGACGGTTGGGACATTGCTGCCCAACAGACGGACGCCGCCTTCCCGCACGGTTTGCACCAGTGGACCGTTTCCATACATTTATTAGGAGTGATCATGGCAGCACACTGCCAGGTGACCGGAGCCGAGCCGGGCTTTGGGCATAGCATTTCGCACTCGCACCGCCGCAACAAGCGCCGGTTCGATCCGAACATCCAGAAGAAGCGCTACTGGGTTCCGTCCCTGCGCCGCAACGTGACCCTGCAGGTTTCCGCCAAGGGCATCAAGACCATCGACGTGCGCGGCATTGACGCCGTCGTTGCCCAGATCCTGGCTCGTGGGGTGAAGCTCTAATGGCAAAGGACAAGGACGTTCGTCCGATCATCAAGCTCAAGAGCACCGCGGGTACCGGTTTCACGTACGTGACCCGCAAGAACCGTCGCAACACTCCGGACCGCCTGGTCCTGAAGAAGTACGACCCCAAGATCCGTCAGCACGTTGAATTCCGAGAGGAGCGCTAAAGACTATGGCCAAGAAGTCCATGATTGCCAAGAACGAGAAGCGCAAGGTCATCGTCGAGCGTTACGCCGCCAAGCGCCTCGAACTGAAGAAGGCTTTGGTTAGCCCGTCCTCCACGCCGGAAGAGCGCGAAGCAGCCCGCCTGGGCCTGCAGAAGCTCCCCCGCAATGCCTCGCCGGTGCGTGTTCGCAACCGCGACGCCATCGACGGCCGCCCGCGCGGCACGCTGCAGAAGTTCGGCATCTCCCGTGTCCGCTTCCGCAAGATGGCGCACGCCGGCGAATTGCCCGGCATCAAGAAGTCCAGCTGGTAATTTCGAATTCCGGTTGTAGGAAGGGCGGTGACCATTGCGGTCGCCGCCCTTTTTGCTGCCCGCCCGGAACGCGGGCGTTCCGCCGGGGCGCTCCCGACCCGCTTGGACGCCGTTGCCCAACAGCGTCCAAGCGGTCCAGCAGCGCCTGGCCGCCAGGCCGCGGGGGGTTTGCAGCCGTCAAGTTCTCGGCTGAGAGCGAAAAAACCCGGACATCCGGGAAAATTGACCCGGAAAACGCCGAAAATCGCCGAAATTTGCCGGAATCTCGCGGATTTGCTGGTAAGTTCGCTACCAGTGGTTGACACGCAACCGCGTGGAATCTCATTCTGACGTCCAGGAGGACAAATATGGCTAAGAATCGTAGCGAACTGGTTGCTGAAGTTGCTGCCAAGGCTGAAACCAGCCAGACCGCAGTGAACGGCGTTCTGGATGCCCTCTTCTCGGTATTCGAGAGCTCCGTTGCCGCCGGCGAAAAGATCACCATCCCGGGCTGGCTCTCCATCGAGCGCACCGACCGTGCAGCACGCACCGGCCGCAACCCGCAGACGGGTGAGACCATCCAGATTGCAGCCGGTCACAGCGTCAAGCTGTCTGCCGGCTCCAAGTTGAAGGCCGCGGTCTCCAACAAGAAGTAGTCCCAAACTTTCTTCACGGCGAAGGCGGCCCCGCTTGGTGGCCGCCTTCGCGGTTTTAACGCCCGGCCCCGCCCGGGGCCCTTCCCGCCGGCCGTTTCAAGCTGGGAGTTTGCTGATTAGCCCTATGGCGGCCGAGTGCAAGACAATGGAAGGGTGCCACCCGTAGAATCAGCTCCCGCCACCGCCTCCCGCCCGAATACCGCACGTCCCCGGGACTTTGCGGACGGCGTGCGCGGCCGGTGGTGGTGGCTGGGAGTCGCGGCCGCCGTGGCCGGCGTCGTGGCGGCGCTGCTGTGGACCGGCGCCTCCGCGGTCCAGCTGCTGGGCGATCCCGGCGCGTTCACCCGGTGGGGGCTGCCCATCGCCACCACCATCCACAACCTCGCCCTAGCCACCGTGATCGGCTCACTGGTGTTCGCCATCGTCATCCTGCCCAAGGACCTCACGGCGCACCGGCCGCACAGCGGCAGCCACAAGGCGGATGCGGCCAGGCACCAGCACGCGCCCGAGCACCCCGCGTTCAGCCGTGCCCTGACGCTGGCCGCCGGGGCCGGGGCCGTCTGGACGGTCGCCGCCGTCACCGTCCTGGTGTTCACGTATTCGAGCCTGTCCGGCCTGCCGCTGGCCGGCAGCTCCGACTACACCAACCAGCTGGTCTTTTACATGACCAGCCTCCCGGTCGGGCAGGCGTGGCTGATGGTGGTCATCTGCGCGGCCGTGGTCACCACCTTGGTCTTTGGCCTGCGCTCCCTCAGCGGGCTGGCCGTGCCGCTGGTCATCGCGTTCATTTCCTTCGTCCCGCAGGCCTTGATTGGCCACTCCGCCTCCAGTGCCGACCACACCGGAGCCGTCAACTCGCTGTTCCTGCACATCACCAGCGTCTCGCTCTGGGTCGGCGGGATCATCGTGCTCGTGGCGGTCTCGGGCGTGCTGGGAAAACTGACGGCGCAAACCCTGCAGCGCTTCTCCGCCCTGGCCATCTTCGCGTTCGTGGGCGTGGCCGGCTCCGGCACCATCAACGCCGCCATCCGCATCACCAACTGGCACGACCTCTTCTACTCCTCCTACGGCCAGCTCATCCTCGCGAAGGCGGCCGCGACCGTCGTGCTGGGCGTGATCGGCTACATGCACCGCAGCTGGATCATCCCCCGGCTGGCGGACGGCAGCAAGAGTGCGACGTCGCTGCGCACCCGCCGCCTGCTCTGGCAGTTGGTCTTCGGGGAACTTCTCATCATGGGCGTCACGAGCGGGCTGGCCGTGGGGCTAAGCCGCTCCGCCCCGCCGCAGTCGCGGGAAATTGCGGTGGCGGCGCAAACGCCGGCCCAGATCCTCACCGGCTACCCGCTGCCGCCCGAACTGGTGTTTTCCCGCTGGTTCTCCGAATGGCGCCTGGACTGGCTGTGGATCGCCTTCGCCGTGGCGGCCGGGGCCGTGTACCTCTCCGGGATCCTCAAGCTGCGCCGCCGCGGCGACAGGTGGTCGGCGTTGCGCAGCATTTCCTGGTTCGCCGGCCTGCTGGTCCTGGTGTACATCACCTCGGGCGGTCCGGCCGTCTATGGGGATGTGCTGTTCAGCGCCCACATGGTGGAGCACATGTCCCTGATGGTCATCGCCCCGTTGTTCCTGGCCCTGGGCTCGCCCGTCTCCCTGGCGCTGCAGGCCCTCACCCCGCGCCGGGACGGCTCCCGCGGCATCCGCGAATGGATCCTGGTGCTGGTGCATTCAAAGTACTCGCAGCTGATCACGCACCCGCTCTTCGCGGCCGCAAACTTCTCCGGCAGCCTGATCCTGTTTTACTACTCGCCGGCGTTCAACCTGGCCATGCGCTACCACGTGGGCCACGAGCTGATGATCGTGCACTTCACCCTGACCGGTTACATCTTCATCATGAGCATGATCGGCTCCGACCCGCTCCCGCGTCGGGCCCCATACCCGCTGCGGCTGCTGCTGCTGCTGGCCACCATGGCGTTCCACGCCTTCTTCGGCGTGTCCTTGATGATGGCCACCGCCCTGCTGTCCGGGGAATACTTTGGCAACATGGGCCGCCCCTGGGGCGATTCGGCGCTGATAGACCAACAAACCGCCGGCGGCATCGCCTGGGGCGTGGGGGAGATCCCCACCCTGGCCATCGCCATGGGCGTCGCGTACATGTGGTCCAAGTCCGACGCCCGGGAGACCAGGCGCAAGGACCGCGCCGCGGACCGGAATAAGGACGCGGACCTGGACGCTTACAATGACATGTTTGCGGAACTGGCGGCCCGCGACGCCACCATCGATCCCAGCCGCCGCGGCCGCCCGCACCCGCAACCGGCGTCGTCCGCCCAAACCCTCACACACAACACGCCACCAACGTCACCGGAATCACCGGCCGGCAGCCAAGGAGAGCAGCACTAGTGGAATCCCCGACCCAAACCGCTTCAACCGTGCGTGTGCGTGCCTCCGAGCTTCAGGGGCGCGGCTGGCTCAACACCGGGGGGGCCGAGCTCAACCTGGAGAAGCTGCGCGGCAAGATCGTCATCCTCGACTTTTGGACGTTCTGCTGCATCAACTGCCTGCACGTGCTCGATGAACTGCGCCCCCTCGAGGAGGAATACGCGGACGTGTTGGTCACGGTGGGCGTGCACTCGCCAAAGTTTGAGCACGAGGCCGATCCCGTGGCGCTGGCCGCGGCCGTGGAGCGCTACGAGATCACCCACCCCGTGCTGGACGACCCCGAGCTGGTGACGTGGCAGGCCTACTCGGCCCGGGCATGGCCCACCCTGGTGGTGGTGGACCCGGAGGGATACATCGTGGCCCACCTCTCCGGCGAGGGCCACGCCGCCGGCCTGGCGTCGCTCATCCCCGAACTCATCGCCGAACACGAGGCCAAGGGCACGCTGCACCGCGGCGACGGCCCGTACGTGGCACCGGATCCCGTCGCCCGCGACCTGCGTTTCCCCGGCAAGGTGCTGCCCCTGCCCGGGGGCACCTTCCTGGTCTCGGACACCGGGCACCACCGCCTCGTGGAGATGGCCGCCGACCTCGCCACCGTGGTGCGCACCATCGGCGCCGGCACCAGGGGCTTTGCCGACGGCACCGCCGCGGACGCCGCATTCAACGAACCCCAGGGCCTGGCCCTGCTCCCGGGGGAGCTTGCCGCGCAGGTGGGATACGACGTCGTCGTGGCCGACTCCGTCAACCACCGGCTGCGCGGGGTCGCCCTGGCCGACGGCACCGTGCGCACCCTGGCCGGCAACGGCGTGCAGCGCCTCCTCGACGCCGGCCCCGCCCGGGTGCGCGACGACGGCGCCGCCACCTCATCGCTGCTGGGCACCGCCCCGCTTCAGGTGGCCCTGTCCTCGCCGTGGGATGTGGCGTACTCGCACGTCTTGAAGACCGTGGTGGTCGCCATGGCCGGCGTGCACCAGATCTTTGGTTTTGACCCGTTGACCGGGGCCGTGAGCGTGGTGGCCGGCAACGGGCTCGAAGGGCTGCTCGACGGCGCGCCCGGGCAAGCGTGGTTCGCGCAGCCCTCCGGGATCACCGAGGACGCCAAGGGCAATCTGTGGGTGGCCGACTCGGAGACGTCCGCGCTGCGCGTGCTGACCTTTGGCGAGTCCGGGTCCCTGAGCGTCGAGACCGCCATTGGCGAGGGGCTCTTTGACTTCGGCTTCCGCGATGGCGACGCCTCCGCCGCCCGCCTCCAGCACCCGCTCGGGGTGGCCGTGCTGCCGGATGGATCCGTGGCCGTTGCCGACACCTACAACGGTGCCGTGCGCCGCTACGATCCCGTCACCCGGACGGTCAGCACGCTGGCCCGCGGCCTGGCCGAGCCCAGCGACGTGCTCCTGGACGAGAGCGGCGACGTGCCGCTGCTGATCGTGGTGGAGGCCAACCGGCACCAGCTGATCCGCCTGCCGCTGCCCAAGAATGCGCTCCAGGTCGACGAGGGGGCCGCCCAGACGCAGCGCCCGAAGACGCCCGTTGCCGCCGGCGACCTCGCCCTGACCATCCGGTTTGCGGCCCCGACCGGCCAGAAGCTCGACGACCGCTGGGGTGACCCCACGCAACTGAAGGTTTCCGCCACCCCGCCGGAGCTGCTCGTCGCCGGTGGCGGGACCTCGGTGGGGCTGAGCCGGACGCTGTCGCTGTCCCCGGACGTGCCCGAGGGCGTGCTGCACCTGACGGCCCGCGCCGCGGCCTGCGACGGCCCCGCCGAGGCCGGCGGCGAGATCCCGGACCACGCCGCCTGCCACCTGTACCAGCAGGACTGGGGCATCCCGGTGGTGTTGGCGGCCGACGGCGCCGCGCAGCTGACGCTCGAGCTGCGCGGGATGGATTTTTAGCCCTAGTAGCTGACCACCGGGGTGACGGTGACCGTGTTGCCGGTGATCGCCAGCTTGGCCGTGAAGCCAAAGTCCTCGGTGGTTTTCACGTCGCCGAGCGCCCCGGTGTACAGGTTTTGCTCCTTGTACTCCACCCGCGCCTTGACTGTCAGGGGGGCCATGATCCACTGCCCGCCGTACGGTGAGATGGCCACGTCCGGGTACTGCAGGATGGACCACTTCACGGCCGACACCACCCGGTTGTCCGTCCCGGCACTCATGGGGCAGCCGGTGGGCATGAGAACGGCCTGCTTGGTGCACGCGTCCAGGTACTTGTGCAGGGTGCCGCCCACCTGCGTGAGCAGGTTGCTGGTGGGCCCGGTGGCGAGCACGACGGCGGGAATTGCCGCCGTCGGGCCCGTCACGTTGCGCGTCACCGCGGGCGCGGCGAAGAAGTCCGAGCGGTACTCGGCACTGTAGCTGCCCGGGTAGAAGACGGCGAAGGCACTCTTGCCGTCCGGCATGTTGGCGGCCGCGCCGTTGATCGAGGCCTGGGCGGCGTTGACCACCGTGACGTTGATTTGCGGCAGCGTGGTGGGCGCCATGCTCCACGTCTCGAAGAACAGCCACCGCTTCGGGCCCGGCGTGAGCGTGAACTCCGTCGTCAGTGGGGCGTCGCCGATCCGGTAGGAGATGGTGACGGTCTTGTGGCCCGAGGGGGCGTTGGCGGGGTCGCCGATGTACACGTCCGTGAGGGCGGCCTGGGACTTGGCCAGGGGCGCCCCGTCCAGGACTGCGGCATTGGCCGGGGGCACCTTGGCGTGCAGCAGTCCCAGGGCCCTGGCCCCGTCGCCGGCGCGCAGCGCGTCCAGGTAGTCCTGCACGGCCCGCTGGGGGCCGAACGCATTATGGTTCACCACGGTGATGGTCACGACGACCGCCGCGATGGCCAGCATCAGGATCAGCAGCCACGCGTTGGCAATTTTGATGATCTTGGCCCCGTTCGTCACCCGCTCAACGATACCGGCTCCGCCCGCCAAGGCTGAATTGGCGTCGCCCGTCAGCGGCGGCGCCGGCGGGCGGTGCCAAACACATCGCGCATCAGGTTGCGGCCCAGGGAGGTGCCCATGGAGCGGATCATGCTCTTCACCCCGCCGCCCAGGGCCCCGCCCAAGGCGCCGATCACGTCGGCGGCCAAGCCGCCGTCGTTGGCGGGCGCCGGCAGCGTCACGGGCGGGGGAGGGGGCAGCGGGGTGCCGACGGCGGGCCCGGTGGGCGGCACGGGAACCGCCGCGGGGGCCTGCAGTTTCTCGTAGGCGGAGACCGGGTCAACCGCCGTCCCATACGTGGGGAGCAGGGAGGAAGCGGCGATGGTCGCCGTGACGACGTCGGCGCTGCTGGGTCCCATGACCGAGCCGGGGGCGCGCAGCCGGGTCAGGGCCACGGGGGTGGGAGCACCGTTTTCATTCATGACCGTGATGACGGCCTCGCCGATTCCGGCCGAGGTGAGGACCTCCTCCAGGTCGTAGTCGCTGACCGGGAACGTGGAGACGGTTGCCTTGAGCGCCTTGGCATCGTCGGGGGTGAACGCGCGCAGGGCGTGCTGGACCCGGTTGGCGAGCTGGGCAAGGACATCACCGGGGACATCCTTGGGGGTCTGGGTGACGAAGAAAATGCCAACCCCCTTGGAGCGAATCAGGCGCACGGTCTGGGTTATGGCGTTCAGGAAGGCCTTGCTGGCGCCGGTGAACAGCAGGTGTGCCTCGTCGAAGAAGAACACGAGCTTGGGCTTGTCCAGATCGCCGACCTCGGGCAGCTCACGGAACAGGTCGGCCAGCATCCACATCAGGAAGGTGGAGAAAAGCAGCGGCTTGTCCTGGACGCCGGGCAATTCGAGGCAGGTGACCACGCCGCGGCCGTCGGGGGCGATGCGAAGGAGTTCGGCGGTGTCGAACTCGGGCATGCCAAAGAATTCGCTCATGCCCTCGGCGTCCAGGGTGATCAGGTTGCGCAGGATGACTCCGGCGGTCGCCTTCGATAGCCCGCCCAGTTCCGCCAGGTCCGCCTTGCCGTCATCGGAGGTGAGGAATTGGATGACGGCGCGCAGGTCCTTGAGGTCATACAGCTCCAGGCCCTTGGTGTCCGCGTAGTGGAAGATCAGCTGCATGCTCGATTCCTGGGTCTCATTGAGGTCCAGTACACGGGAGAGCAGGATGGGGCCGAAGGAGGTGATGGTGGACCGGACCGGAACGCCGCTGCCGGCGCCGCCCAGGGCGAGGAATTCGACCGGGAACGCCTTGGACTCCCACTGCTGGCCGATGCCCTGCGTGCGGGCCGTGAGTTTCTCGCTCCCGCTCGCCGCGGTAGCCAGCCCGGTGAGATCGCCCTTGATGTCCGCCATGAAGACGGGCACCCCGGCCGTGGAAAGCTGCTCCGCGATCATGTGAAGGGTAACGGTCTTGCCCGTACCCGTGGCCCCGGCCACCAGCCCGTGCCGGTTCATCATCGCCAACGGCAGGCTGACCTGCGCCTCGGGACGAACCTGCCCGGCCACAATGGCCGCGCCGAGGGCAATGGAGGAGCCGCCAAAAGTGTAGCCGGCCTGTAGCGCGGAGATCATCTCTGCTGGGGTCTTGGTAGCCATAGCGACAGCGTACCCTCCGTCACAGGCGGTGCCCACTAACTGCGGTGGCCGGGCAGTGAGCTTGGGGAGTGATGGCCGGCAGTGAGCTTGGGGAGCGTGTCGAGTCCCCAGGCCGTGGTGGTGGCTGAGAGTCAGGCTGTGTGGGGTGGCTGGTATTCGATGAGGAGTTCTTCGAGGTAGCTGGGCGGGGTGATCAGTGCCGGTGGTTTGGTTGGCGGGGTGGTTGGCGGGGTGGCGGCCCGTTGGTGGCTTTGGGCTTGGGGGTGGTTGAGGGCGTTGGTGAGGTATTTTTTGACCGGTTTGGGGTAGGCCGGTGGTGGGGTGTCCCGGGGCGTGGGGGGATGGTAGCGGCCGGAGGGGGCTTTCCAGCCGACGCGTCCGTCGGGGGTGAGGCGGGGCGTCCAGCCGCGGAGCTTGATGCCGGTCCGGGCGGGGTCCCGTTCGCGGCGGGGGCGGCCGTGGCGGTCCTTGTCGTCCTTGAAGTGGCGCAGGGCGTGGTGGAGGGTGCAGGCCGGGCGTTGGTTGGCGGGGGTGGATCGGCCGCCGTGTTCCCAGGCGGTGAGGTGGTCGTTTTCGGTATCCAGGACGGGGTTGGTGCAGTTGGGCCAGTAGCAGCTGCCGGCCATTGCCCGCAGCAGGGCCCGGTCCGCTGCCCGGATCCGGTAGCGGGTGGGGGCCAGGTTCAGGGGTTCGTCGGTGAGGGGGTCGGTGGCCACGCGCAGGAAGGTTGCGGCGTTGGCCAGGAGCGTGCGGGCCAGGGTTTCCGGGATGGGCCCGTAGCCGGCCAGTTCGGCGGGCTGGTTCGTGGCCCCGACCAGGCCCACCAGCGGCACGGTGACCAGGATTTGCGCGGCCGGCAGCGGCGGCTCGGTGACGGCCATCCCGGTCCGGACCTTCTCCAGCTGCTCCAGGTACTCGCGCAGGGGCTCCTCCGGGATCCCGTCCACGAGCCCGTCGCGGTAGCCGGAGCCGTCCCCGCAGAGCACACCGGCGATCGGCGCCCCCGCCCGGTCATCACCGCCGGAGCGGTCGGCACTGGCGGCACCGGCGGCACTGGCGGCACTGGCGGCAGCGGCGGGACCGGTCGTGGCGACGGTGGCGGGGGTAGCCTCGCCGGCGTCACCGGCGGCGGTCGGGGCACCGGTGTGGGCCCACGGCGGCTCCCCGTCCACCACGGTGACCGTGCCGCCGGCGGTTCCCGCCAGCACGGTGACCGTCCCGCCGGCGGTTCCGTCCGTGGGGACGGTCCTGCCGCCGCCGGCATTACCGGTGGTGCCGGCCTGGTCATCGGCCGCGTCACCGGCGGGCGTGGTCGCGGCACCGGTGAGGGGGTGGTGGCCCAGCAGGAGGGTGGTGGCGGTGTCGAGGCGCAGTTGGGTCAGGGTGCGGTTTTCGTGGGCGCCCTGGAGGCTGCGGGCGGTGCGGGTGCAGTGGACCCAGATGCCCTCGGCGGCGGGGGCGGGCAGGTGCAGGGTCAGCCAGGACATGCCGTCGTGGCCCGGTTCCAGGGTCATGTCTCGTG
>NZ_JBFREA010000011.1:0-80765 GCF_052114065.1 Specibacter sp. RAF43
GGCCGACCACCCCATGAATGGACAGGTCCCGCACAAGGCATCCAAACGGAGCCAGTCAGTTGAAGAGTCACATCCACGGGGCGGAACGGCTAGTACCCACTCTGCCAGCCAGTCCCAGACCAGCTACCACTAAGACTCACAGTCAGTTGAAGGACGGGACGGGCGGGGATGGGCGGGGTGGGGTGGGAGGGATGGGTGTGGCGGGCTCAGTGGACGTCCACCCACTCGGCGCCGGCGTCGACGAGCTCACCGGCACCCGCCGTGAGGGACGCCAGCCGGTCACGGGCCGCCGCGATGGTGCCGGGGTGGTCCGCCATGGCGAGGCCCACCCGGGTGTCCCGGGCGTCGTACGCGTTGCCGGTCATCACGTAGCCGGCCGCGCGCAACTCGTGCTCGAGCCGCCCGGCCGTGGCATGGGGCACGGCGACGGTGAAGCGGCGCAGCCTGTTCCGCCGGACCAGCGGAGTCTGGTCGAGGGCGCTCGAGACCGAGTCGGAGTAGGCGCGCACCAACCCTCCGGCGCCCAGCAGGATCCCGCCAAAATAGCGGACGGTGACCGCGATGACGTCGCTGAGCTCGTGCCTGCCCGGCGCCGTTTCCCGTTGGGCCAGCGCCTCAAGCATCGGGACACCGGCCGTGCCGGCCGGCTCGCCGTCGTCGTTGCCGCGCCGGAGGGTCCGGTCGGGGCCCACGATGTACGCGCTGCAGTGGTGCCGGGCATCGAAGTGTGTCTTGCGCAGTTCGGCGACCACGTCGCGGGCGGCTTCCTCCGACTCCACCCGGCGCAGGTAGGTGATGAAGCGGGAGCGCTTGACGTCAAGCTCGTGGCGGTGGCTTCCGTCCACCGTGAGGTAGCTCGTCGCTGAAGTCTGATTCCCGGTCACCGACCCCAGTCTAGTGATTGTTCGCGGCCCGCGGCGGCGGGCGTGCCCGTCCGTGCGGTGAGCGGGTTCGGTCTAGGGTGGAGTCATGCTTTCGATTGGTCTCACGGGTGGCATCGCTGCCGGCAAGTCCCTGATGTCCGCGCACTTTCGTGAATTGGGTGCGGTGGTGATCGACGCCGACCGGCTGGCCCGCGACGTGGTGGCGCCGGGCACGCCGGGGCTGGCCGCCGTCGTGGAGACGTTTGGGCCCGGGCTGGTGCTCGCCGACGGCTCCCTCGACCGGCCCGCCCTGGGGGCCGTCGTCTTCGCCGACAAGGATAAGCTGGCCGCGCTGAACGGGATCATCCATCCGCTGGTGCGTGCCGCCGCCGACTCGCTGCACCGGGCCGCCGCCCCCACCGACATCGTGGTGCAGGACATCCCCCTGCTGGTGGAGACCGGGCAGGGCGCGGCCTTCCACCTGGTGGTGGTCGTGGACGCGCCGGAAGAGACGCAACGCCGGCGCATGGCGGAAAACCGCGGCATGAGCGCGGCGGAGGCCGCGGCCCGCATGGCCGCGCAGGTGGGTCGGGAGCAACGGCTCGCGGGCGCCGACGTCGTGCTCGACAACTCGGGGACCTCGCAGGCGGCCGTCGCGGCCCTCGATGCGCTCTGGCACGGGCGGCTCGTGCCATTCGCGGCCAACCTTGCCGCGGGCCGGCCCGCGCTTCCCGCCGGTCCCGCCGTGATCACCGGGCCCGACCCTGCCTGGCCGGCCCAGGCCGCCCGGCTGGCCGCGCGGATCGGCCTCGCCGCCGGTGACGCGGCGGTCGCGGTTGAGCACATCGGGTCAACCTCCGTCCCCGGGCTGGCCGCCAAGGACGTTCTGGACCTGCAGCTGACGGTGCGCAGCCTCGCCGACGCCGATGCCGCCGCGCCCGCCCTGGCCCGGGCCGGTTTCCCGCGCCGCGAGGGCGAGTGGTGGGACACCGCCCATGCGTTCGACGGCGCCGGGGCCGGCGGCCGCTGGGAGAAGCGCTTCCACAACGCGGCCGATCCCGGCCGGCCCGTCAACCTGCACGTGCGCGTGCACGGGTCGCCGGGGGCCGTGCTGGCGGTGGCGTTTCGCGACTGGCTGCGTTCGGACGACGCGGCACGCGGGGCCTACGCGTCCATGAAGCGGGAAACCGCCCGCGCGCACGCGGGGGATGCGTCCACCGCCGGCTACGCCGACGCCAAGGAGCCGTGGTTTGCCGGGGCCGTGCCCGCAGTGGAGGCGTGGATGCGCCGCAGCGGCTGGCGGGCCCGCTAGCTTGACGCCGGCGCGCCGTGGACGGCGGTCCCTGGGGGTTTTCGCGGATGTTGCGCCCGCTGTGTTCGCGGGGCCGGCATCAGCGGTAGCGTTAAGGCCATGAGTCTTGCGCAGGAGATCAGTCGGGTTGTTGCCCCCTTTGAGGTCATTAGCGATTTCCAACCGGCCGGCGACCAACCCGCCGCCATCAAGGACCTGACCGAACGGATCACCAACGGCGAAAAGGACGTGGTGCTGCTCGGTGCCACGGGCACGGGCAAGTCCGCCACGACGGCCTGGCTGATCGAACAGGTGCAGCGCCCCACCCTGGTCCTGGTGCAAAACAAGACCCTCGCGGCGCAGCTGGCCAACGAATTCCGGGAGCTGCTGCCCAACAATGCCGTTGAATACTTCGTCTCCTACTACGACTACTACCAGCCCGAAGCCTATGTGCCGCAGTCGGATACATTCATTGAAAAGGACTCCTCCGTCAACGAGGAAGTGGAACGGCTGCGGCACTCGGCGACGAACGCGCTGCTGACCCGGCGCGACGTGATCGTGGTGGCCACCGTCTCCTGCATCTACGGGCTCGGCACGCCCGAGGAATACGTCTCCGGCATGGTCACGCTCACGCGCGGGGCCACGATGAACCGGGATGACCTCCTGCGCAAGTTCGTCAGCATGCAATACGCGCGCAACGACATCGATTTCCACCGCGGCACGTTCCGGGTGCGCGGGGACACCGTGGAAATCATCCCCATGTATGAGGAACAGGCGCTGCGCATTGAGTTCTTCGGCGACGAGATCGAGAACATCTACACGCTGCATCCGCTCACCGGCGAGGTGATTCGCGAAGAAACGGAAATGTATGTCTTCCCGGCGTCGCACTATGTCGCCGGGCCCGAGCGCATGGCCCGGGCGGTGAAGGCGATCGAGGACGAACTGGCGGTCCGGACCGGGGAGCTGGAGGGCCAAAACAAGCTGCTCGAGGCCCAGCGGCTGCGCATGCGCACCACCTACGACCTGGAGATGATGGAGCAGATGGGGTTCTGCAACGGCATTGAGAACTACTCCCGCCACATCGACGGCCGTGAGCAGGGCAGCGCCCCGCACTGCCTCCTGGACTACTTCCCGGACGATTTCCTGCTGGTCATCGACGAATCCCACGTGACGGTGCCGCAGATCGGGGCCATGTACGAGGGCGACATGTCCCGCAAGCGCACGCTGGTCGACCACGGGTTCCGGCTGCCCTCCGCCATGGACAACCGGCCGCTGAAGTGGGACGAGTTCCTCGAGCGCGTGGGCCAGACGGTGTACCTGTCCGCCACGCCGGGCAAGTACGAGCTCGGCAAGTCCGACGGCTACGTCCAGCAGATCATCCGGCCCACCGGCCTGATCGACCCCGAAATCATCGTCAAGCCCTCCAAGGACCAGATCAACGACCTACTGGGGGAGATCCGCGAACGGACGGAGAAGAACGAGCGCGTGCTGGTCACCACGCTGACCAAGCGCATGGCCGAGGACCTCACCGACTACCTGCTGGGCAACGGCATCAAGGTCCAGTACCTGCACTCCGACGTTGACACCCTGCGCCGGGTGGAGCTCCTGCGCGAACTGCGGATGGGCGTCTTTGACGTGCTGGTGGGCATCAACTTGCTGCGGGAGGGCCTGGACCTGCCCGAAGTGTCCCTGGTGAGCATTCTTGATGCCGACAAGGAGGGGTTCCTGCGCTCCTCCACGTCCCTGATCCAGACCATCGGCCGCGCGGCCCGCAACGTCTCCGGACAGGTGCACATGTACGCGGACCGAATCACCGACTCGATGCAGTTTGCCATCGACGAAACGAACCGCCGCCGCGAAATCCAGGTGGCGTACAACACCGAGCGGGGCCTGGACCCGCAGCCGCTGCGCAAGCGGATTGCCGACATCACCGACCAATTGGCCCGGGAGGATGCCGACACCGCGGCGCTGCTGGAGGAGGCCCGGTCCAAGCGGGAGAAGGCCAAGGGTAAGCCGGCGGTCCGCCCCGGCGGCCTGGCGGCCCGGCCCGCCGAGGACCTGATGGGACTGATCGCGGAGCTGACCGCGCAAATGCACGGCGCCGCCGCGGACCTGCACTTCGAGCTGGCCGCCCGGCTGCGCGACGAGGTCCAGGACCTGAAAAAGGAGCTCCGGCAAATGCGCGAGGCCGGCCACGCCTGAGCGGCCACGAATCATGCGGGGCAAATTCTCGGCTAGACTTAACGAGAAGTAGGGGAGTATCCCAAGCGCTATACACGTCAGCACGTGCGGCACCGTTGCCGCGCCGGGTGTAGCGGTCGCGTTCCGGCGGCGGAGAGACTTATGTCATTCCGCCATGCCTGGAAAGGTACCCTGTGCATACTCTGCCCGTCTGGTTTGAGATCGGTTCGTTTGCCGTCCTCGGACTCATCCTGCTCGCCGATCTTTTGATCGTCATAAAACGCCCGCACCTCCCCTCCATGAAGGAGGCCGGGCTCTGGGTCGGCTTCTACGTGGCCCTGGCGCTCGTGTTTGCCGCCCTGTTGTTCCTGTTCACCGGCCCGGAATTCGGCGCCCAGTTCGTGGCCGGTTGGGTCACCGAATACAGCCTGAGCATCGACAACCTGTTTGTCTTCATCATCATCATGGCCCGGTTCGCCGTGCCCCGCGCCTACCAGCAGGGCGTGCTCATGGTTGGCATCATCATCGCCTTGGTGTTGCGCGGGATCTTCATCATGGTCGGCGCCGTGGTCATCGAGCAGTTCAGCGCCATCTTCTACGTCTTCGGCGCGTTCCTGCTCTGGACGGCGTGGAAGCAAAGCCGCCCGGAGGACGAGGAATCCGATGAGGCCACCGAGAACGCCTTGATCCGCCGGGTGCGCAAGCTCATCCCCATGACCGAGCGCTACGACGGCGCCAAGCTGCGCACCACGGTCGGCGGCAAGAGGATCTTCACCCCCATGCTGATTGTCTTTGTCACCATCGGCCTGACGGACCTGCTGTTCGCCGTCGACTCCATCCCGGCCATATTCGGCCTGACCCAGAGCGCCTTCATCGTCTTCACGGCCAACATTTTTGCCCTGATGGGCCTGCGCCAGCTGTACTTCCTGCTCGGCGGCCTGATGGACAAGCTGATCTACCTTAAGCACGCCCTGTCCGTGATCCTGGCGTTCATCGGCATCAAGCTGATCTTCCACGCCATGCACGTCAACGAGCTCCCGTTCCTCAACGGCGGCAAGTCCATCGCCTGGGCGCCGGAGATCCCCACCTTCGTCTCGCTGGCCGTCATCCTGGGCACCATGGCCGTTGCGATCGTCGCCAGCCTGCTCACCCAGCGCCGGAAGTCCGTCGCCAAGTAGCCCGAACACCCGCGGCGGGGCCCGGACGGGCCCCGCCGAAGCGATCCAGCCTACGGGGCGACGGCGGATGCCTCGCCGGGGGTGCCGCGGACCATGCCCAGCAGGCGGGCGAAGATGCCTTCGCCGTCGTCGGCAATCCCGTCATGGTGGAAGTCGGCGGTCTCCCACACCTGCAGGCCGTTGACGGCGGCCGCGGTGGCCACGGAGATGTCCCGGTCCACGTAGATGTCCTGCGAGTAGACGGCGGCGGCCACCGGGACGGTGTTGCGCCCCAACTGCACGGGGTCGTACAGGGCACCCCAGCCCTCTGTGCGGGCGGCGAGCAATTCGGCCACCTCGCGCAGCGGGGCCAGGGCGGGGTCCTGCTCGAAGTACCACGGGTACACGGCCTCCCCGGTYAGCAGGGGCTCGGCCGCGTCCGGGTGGAACTCCGGGTGCCGGGCCAGCACGCGGGCCGCGGCCCAGTTGCTGGCGGCGCCCTGGACGTAGATGGACTCGTGCATCAGCGCATACAGCGGGTTGGCGGCGCGGCCCACCTGGGCGGACACCTGGGCCAGGAAGCCGTCGGAGAGCCGGTCGCCGTCGGGCGTGGGCACAAACGCGTCCTCCAGCAAGTAGTGCAGGGTGTCGATGCGGGTATTGCCGCCAAAGAAGTTGCCGAGCATTTGCAGGCGCTCCGGGGTCAGYCGTTCCCCCGTGGGCAGGAACTCGGGCACGGCCGCCGCGTGGGAGATGATGCGGGTGACGATTTGCCGGTCCTGCGGGAACCGCGCAAAGTATTCGGCGTTCCGCGCCATCAGCCGGGCGAAGGTGGCCTCATAGACCTGGTCCGCCGGGCCGGCCAAGGGGCCCAGACCGCCGGTGATGATCACCTCACGCAGCCCCGCGGGAGCGAAGGACAGGTAGCTCAGCGCGCAAAAGCCGCCGTAGCTTTGGCCGAAGATGGACCACGGGCCCGAGCCCAGGGCGGCACGGATGAGCTCGGCGTCCGCCACGATGTCGGTGGCCCGGAAGTGGGCCAGGTAGTCGGCCTGCGCGGCGGCGTCCCCCACCAACGGCAGGGTCTGCCGGTTGGCGGGGGTGGAGAGGCCGGTGCCGCGCTGGTCCAGCATCAGCACCCGGAACGTCTTGGCGGCCTCGGCCAGCCAGCCGTTGAGCGCCACGGGCCGGTTGCCGCGCCCGCCCGGGCCGCCCTGCAGGAACAGCAGCCACGGCAGTCCCTGGCCATCCAGGGCCGGATCGGAGATTTCCCGGGCATACAAGGTGATGGACGGGCCGGCTGGCTCCGCATGGTCCAGGGGGGCGGTGAACCAGTGGTCGCGCATCCGCATCTGGCGGATCGCGTAGGGTTGGCCCGCGCTCATACGGAGGCCTTGGCGGCTTCGCCGCGGGCCGCGCCGGCGCGCGCGCCAAAGGTTCCCAGCCGGTCGCCGTCGAGCCGGTAGACGTGCCAGCCGTCCATGGGGGCCGCGCCGATGCTCTTGTAAAAGTTGATGGACGGTTCGTTCCAGTCCAGCACGCTCCACTCCACCCGGGCATAGCCGCGGTCCACCGCGATTTGGGCCAGCGTGCGCAGCAGTGCCTTGCCGTGGCCGCCGCCGCGGGCCTCGGGGCGGACGTAGAGGTCCTCGAGGTGGATCCCGTGCGTGCCCTCCCACGTGGAGTAGTTCAGGAACCACAGGGCAAAGCCGACGATGGGCTCACCGGGCACGTCGCCGTTCACCACGTGCGCGAAGGCCTGCGGGTTCTCCCCGAAGAGGCTCGCATGCAGCATCTCCGGGGTGTTCCGGACGGCGTCGGGCTCTTTTTCATAGACGGCCAGGTCGTGGATCATGCCAAGGATGGCGGGGACATCGGAGGGGGATGCGGGACGAATCAGACTCATAAAACGAGCATATCCGGTGGCCGGGCGCCGCGGCGACGTGCGCCCGGGCCGTTGCGGCGGCCCTACAGGCGGCTGAAGTCGCTCAGGCGCACGACGGCGGCACCGGCCTCGTTGGATGCGTCCAGGTCCACCGTGGCCGTGATGACCCAGTCGTGGTTGCCGGCGGGGTCGGCCAGGGTCTGGCGCACCGTCCAGGTGTCGGGGGTTTCGGTGATGTCCAGCAGCGCCGGGCCCCGGGCGGCCGGGCCGGACTCGAGGTATTCGTGTTCGTCCCAGTACGCATCCAGGGCGTCGGCCCACCGGTCGGCACCCCAGCCGTGGTCGCCGTCGAGCGCGCCCAAGGCTTCAAAGTCGTCGTCGGCGGCGAGCTCCACGCGGCGGAACATCTCGTTGCGCACCATGACCCGGAAGGCGCGGTGGTTGTCGGTGAGCCGCGGCGGGGCCGGCGGCACGGCGGACTCGACGGCCGGTCCCTCCACCTCGCCGGAGGTCATCTTCTCCCACTCGTCCAGCAGGCTGGAGTCCACCTGGCGGACCATCTCGCCCAGCCAGGCGATGATGTCGGCCAGGTCCTCGCGCAGCGCGTCCTGCGGCACGGTTTGGCGCAGCGCCTTGTACGCGTCCGTCAGGTAGCGCAGCACGATGCCCTCGGAGCGGGCCAGCGAGTAGAACTGCACGTATTCGCCAAAGTTCATGGCGCGCTCGTACAGGTCCCGCACGATGGACTTGGGGCTCAGCTCAAAGTCACCGACCCAGGGGGCGGCCTTGCGGTACACCTCAAACGCGGCAAACAGCATGTCCCCGAGCGGTTGCGGGTAGGTGACCTCGTCGAGGATGGCCATGCGTTCGTCGTACTCGATGCCCTCGCTCTTCATGGCGGTCACCTTTTCGGTGCGTTCGCGCTTGAGCTGGGCGGAGAGGATCTGCCGGGGCTTCTCCAGCGTCGACTCGATCACGGAGATGGTGTCCAGCGCATAGCCGGGGGACTCCGGGTCCAAGAGTTCCAGCGCGGCCAGCGCAAACGGGGACAGGGGCTGGTTCAGGGCAAAGTTCATCTGCAGGTGCATGGTGAGCCGGACGGTGCGCCCGTCCGCCTCGAGCTCGTCCGCCGGTATGCGCTCGATGATCCCGGCACCGAGCAGCTCCCGGTAGATGCCCAGGGCCTTGCGGATCAGCCGCCGCTGCGCCGCCGGGGATTCGTGGTTCTCCGTCAACAGCTTCCGTGCCGCCAGGAAGGGGTCGCCCGGGCGCTCCAGCAGGTTCAGCAGCATGGCGTGCGTGATGGTGAAGCTGGAGGTCAGCGGCTCCGGCACGGATTCGGCCAGGCGCTTGAAGGTGGGCTCGCCCCAGCTGACAAAGCCCTGCTGCGGCTTCTTCTTCACCACCTGGCGCAGCTTCTTGGCGTCGTCGCCGAACTTTGCCAGCGCCTTCGCCATGGCCTTCGTGTTCTCGATGACGTGCTCGGGCGCCTGGACGATCACGGTGCCGGCGGTGTCGTAGCCGGCCCGCCCGGCCCGGCCCGCAATCTGCTGGAACTCGCGCACCTGCAGCACGCGGGTGCGGACGCCGTCGTACTTGCTCAGCGCGGTCATCAGCACCGTCCGGATGGGCACATTGATGCCCACGCCCAAGGTGTCGGTGCCGCAGATGACCTTCAGCAGCCCGGCCTGGGCCAGCTGCTCCACCAGGCGGCGGTACTTGGGCAGCATGCCGGCGTGGTGGACGCCAATGCCGTGCCGGACCAGCCGGTTCAGGGTCTTGCCGAAGCCGGCGGCGAAGCGGAAGCCGGCGATGAGCTCGCCGATCCTGTCCTTCTCCGCGCGCGTGCACACGTTGATGCTCATCAGGTTCTGCGCCCGGTCGATGGCCTCGGCCTGGCTGAAGTGCACGACATAGACCGGGACCTGCTTCGTGGCAAGCAGTTCCTCGAGTGACTCGTGCACGCCGGTCTGCACGTAGTAGTAGTGCAGCGGGATGGGGCGTTCGGCCGAGGACACCGTGGTGGTGACCCGGTTGGTCAGTTCCGTGAGCTCGGTTTCAAAGCGGGCGACGTCGCCGAGCGTGGCGCTCATGAGCAGGAATTGGGATTGGGGGAGCTCCAGGAGCGGCAGCTGCCAGGCCCAGCCGCGCTGTGGGTCCGCATAGTAGTGGAACTCGTCCATGATGACCGTGCCGACGTCTGCGTCCTCGCCCTCGCGCAGGGCGATGTTGGCCAGGATCTCCGCCGTGCAGCAGATGATGGGGGCGTCCTGGTTGACGGAGGAGTCGCCGGTGATCATGCCGACGTTTTCCGCGCCGAAAATCTCGCACAGGGCAAAGAACTTTTCCGAGACGAGCGCCTTGATCGGCGCCGTGTAGTAGCTGGCCGCGCCCCGGGCCATGGCGTTGAAGTGGGCGGCGACGGCCACCAGGGACTTTCCGGAACCGGTGGGGGTGGAGAGGATCACGTTGTTGCCGCTGACCAGTTCCATGGTGGCATCTTCCTGCGCCGGGTACAGTTCCAGCCCGCGGTCCATGGTCCATTCCAGGAACGCCTCTAGAACGTCGTCGTCGCTGGAGGTGGGGTTCAGGCCGGAAAGTTGTTCAAGAAGATTCATGGTCCTTCCAGTCTATGGGGAGCGGCTGTGACAGGATAACGCCATGGGAATGGACCAATTGGGCTGGGATCCGGCGAAGTATGTGGAATTCGGCAACTTCCGGGACCGGCCGTTCTTCGACCTGACCGCCCGCGTCACGGCCGCCGCGCCGGGCCAGGTGGTGGATCTGGGCTGCGGTCCGGGCACCCTGACCGCCACGCTGGCCGAGCGCTGGCCGGGGGCCGCGGTGCTGGGCCTGGACAGCTCGGCGCAGATGATTGCCGCGGTCGCTGCCGGGGCCCTCTCCGGCGGGGCGGGCGACGGCGGGGCGGGCGACGACGGCCGCCAGGGCCGCCCCGGCCTCGCCTATGCGGTGGCGGACCTGCGCGACTGGATGCCCGGGCCGGACACGGACGTCGTGGTCTCCAATGCCGCCCTGCAGTGGGTGCCGGGGCACCAGGGGCTCATGGCCCGGTGGCTGGATGCGCTGCGGCCCGGGGCCTGGCTGGCCGTGCAGGTGCCGGGCAACTTCACCTCCCCGTCGCACACCCTGATGCGCCAGGTGGCGCAGTCGCCGCGTTGGCGCGAGCAGCTGGACGGGGTCCTGCGCCATGACGACGCCGTGTGGGAGCCTGCCCAGTACCATGAGCTCCTGCTGCGTGGGGGCTGCCGGGCGGATGTGTGGGAGACCACGTACAACCAGCTGCTGCCGGGGGAGGCGCCGGTGCTGAACTGGGTGCGCGGCACCGGCCTGCGCCCCGTGCTGCAGGCACTGGATCCCGGCCAGGGCGCGGAATTCGAGGCGGAATACTCGGCGTTGCTGGATGCGGCCTACCCGGCCACGGAGTTCGGCACCGTTTTCCCGTTCCGGCGGATCTTCATGGTGGGGCAGAAATGGGAAGGCGGGGCGGGACGATGACCGAGCTGGCGGACTTTCCGCAGGATTGGCAGCGCGCCCTGGTCATCGTGGCCCACCCCGACGACCCCGAATACGGCCAGGCGGCCGCCGTGGCGGAATGGGTGGCCGCCGGCAAGGAAGTGGCGTACCTCGTGGCGACCCGCGGGGAGGCTGGCATCGCCGGCCTGCCCCCGGCGCAGAGTGCCCCGCTGCGCACCCGCGAACAGGAGAACGCCTGTGTCCGGGTGGGCGTCAGCGACCTCGTCTTCTTGGACCATCCCGACGGCCGCGTGCAGGAAGGCCCCGCGCTGCGCCGCGACTTTGCCCGGCACATCCGACGCACGAAGCCGGATCTGGTGCTCACCCTCAACCACCGCGACCACTGGGGCCCGGGCCGCTGGAACAGTGCGGACCACCGGGCCGTAGGCCGCAGCGTGCTGGACGCCGTGGGCGACGCCGACAACGAATGGATCTTTCCGGAGCTCCTCGAGGAGGGCCTGCCCCGGCACAAGGTCCGGTGGGTGGCGGTCAGTTCGCCGCAGCCCACCCATGCGCAGCCCGTCAGTGCGGGCAGCATTGAAAAGGCGGTGGCCTCACTGGCCGAACACCGCACCTACCTGGCGGCCCTGTCCCCGGACCCCGTCGAGGCCCAGGCCCGGCGCCAGGTGGACATGGTGACCGGCGGGGGAATGGTCGGCTTCGAGCTGTACTTCTGACGGCGCCGACCTAAGCCAGGCCGACTCACGCCAGGAGGGAACCGGTCGCTTTGAGGAAGTTGTGGAATGCATTGCCCGAGAGCGCGCCGGTGGAGCACATGATCATCCGAGCCCCCATCTTGGCGTAGGCGGCGGCCGATTCCGGGGTCGAGGCAAGAACACCGGCCACCTTGCCTGCGCGCGAAATCGCCCCCATCGCGCGTTCGACATGGGCAACGACCTCCGGGTGCTGCAGTTGACCGGGGACCCCCAACGATCCGGAAATATCACCCGGCCCAACCAGGAAGAGGTCCAGCCCATCAACGTGGACGATCTCCTCGATGCCCTCGATTGCGGCGGCGTCCTCGATCATTGCCATGGGCATGGCATGGCTTCCGTCAAGTGCGAAGTAGTCCACCGGGCTCAGATGCATTCCATAGTTTGAAGCCCGCGTCCGCGAGTGGACGCCACGGCGCCCCAGTGGCGGGTATGCGAGGTCGCGCACTATCGCTTCGGCGCCGGTCCGATCCTGTACGTGGGGAACGACTACGCAATGGGCACCGGCTTCGGCAAACCCGAGGAGGAGCTCGGGGCGGCCGGAGGGCACCCGGACGGCGATGGGCACTCCCACAGCATCCGCCGCGGTGCAAAGATCGTAGGCGGCCCGCAAGTCCACCATTTCGTGTTCGCCGTCGACAAAGAGCCAGTCGAAGCCCGCGTGGCCGCAGACCTCCACGAGACGGGGGCTCGGTGTATTGACCATTGCGCCGATCAGCACCGGTTTCCGGTCCAAGAGTTCTCGCAGCCGGTTCGAGCCGAGTCCGCCGCCGGGGCGCGCAGGACTCTCTGCCGCGCCGCTCATGCGGGGCGTCCGCTCGACGTCAGCAGATCAGGCACCATGCGGTCGGCAACATGGATTCGCTTGCGCATAACGGGGACGGTCAAAGCCCACAACAGACGCTTGCGGACACTGTCGAGACCATTGGGCCAGTTCCAGGTCAGTCGGTCGTAGCGCAGCGACCAGTTCTGGGTGATCTCGGTATACTTTCTCAGCTCCCGCTCCCAGCTCAGCAGAGCCGACGGAACGTCGGCCGCGACGTCCAGGCTCCTGGCGAGTCCCAAGGCATTGCTCATGGCAAGATTGGCGCCCTGTCCCAACGTGGGGGGAAGGGCATGCGCAGCATCGCCGATGATCGCCACTTGCCCGCGCGACCACGTGTGGCACTTCACCAGTGGATAGTTGTGCTGGACCGCGTTGAAGGACGCCAAGGCCTTGACCTCCTCCTTCAACACCGGGAAGGACTCCGACCAGCTTTGTATGTCCAGCGGTTGGGCAAGCCCGCGCGCATCATCTGCCCTGCAGATTACATAGATGTAGGTGTGGTCCGGGCCGCTGGGCGCAAACGCGATCCGCCGCGCACCGGACCAGTATTCCCGCAGGATCGGCTCCGGCGAAAGATCCCTTGTCGGGACAAGGTATCGAGTGGCCACTGTGCTTAGTCGTTCGTTGCGCTGGCCAAAACCCAAGGCATCGCGCACGAGAGAACCCACTCCATCGGCAGCTACGACCAGGTCCGCGGGCTGGGCGCTCCCGTCCCCAAGGATGAGCTGCCCGTCAGTTGAGGCCGATGCAACGGGGGAACTTGTGAGGATCTCTGCCCCGTTTGAAAGTGCCCGCTGGTGGACGATCTGGATCAGGGTTTCGCGAGGAATGCTCCAGATTTGTGATGCACCCGTGGTTTTCCGTGATTCGATGACTGACCCGCGCGAGTCAAGCCGGGACTCGCCCGTGAGCTGGGTACCTTCTGACTTGACCTGGTCCAGGACGCCAATGGCGGCCAGGGCTCGCAATCCGTTCGGCTTGAGATAGATCCCGGCACCGATCTCGCGCACGGCCTCGTTCCGCTCGTGCAGTCGCACCGACCAACCGCGTTCAGCGATCAGCGCGCCCAGGCTCAAACCGGCCAGGCCGGCCCCAGCGATTTCTGCATGTCCTTGCATGGAATACTCCAAACTTGTAGTGAAAGTAGTTGATCGGCCAATGCCGGCCCTTATCGGGTGAACAGGTGCGACGATCCCGGATCCAGGAGAATGCACGTGGCCGAGGTCTCGGATTCAATGCGCGCGGCAAATGCCTGGGCGTCTTGGGAAATGAAGTCCCACGTGTCGAAATGCATCGGGATGACGAAGCGAGGCTCAAGCAGCCGTACGGCGTCCACGGCGTCCTCCGGACCCATTGTCGACGTTCCGCCGATGGGCAACAGAGCGAGATCAAGGGCGTAGCGACTGCTGATGAGCTTCATGTCGCTAAATAGTGCCGTGTCGCCTGCGTGGTAGAGACGGAATCCTCCGAGGTTCAATACGTAACCGGCCGCCAATCCACCGTAGGCCCGCTCGGGGCCGACGGACGTCGAGTGAACGGCGGGGACGCACTTGACGGCCAGATTTCCGCGGCGGTAAATCCCACCCAGGTTGATCAGGGGAGCTTCGCACCCCTGAGCCTTGCAATAGATGCCCGTCTCCCCGGGTGCGATCAGCGGGATGCCATGAGCCAGCGAAAGTTCGACGGCCTGGCCAAGATGGTCAAAGTGGCCGTGGGTTACCAGCAGGGTGGTGGGATCGGGATCGAGCTTGGCCCCCGTGCTTGCCGGGTTGTCGAGCCAGGGATCAATGAGGACATGATGCTCTTCGAAGCGGATCGAGAATGCGGCATGTCCGAGCCATGTTACTTCGATGCCTTGATCCGGTGTGGTATTCACAGTTTTCCAATCGTTGAGAGAAGTCGGCGAGGGCAAAGCGCCCGCCCGAGTGGTGGTGGATGGTTAGCGTGAGTGCTGCTTGGGCCCAACCAGCACCGCCTCGAGCCACGCCACCAAGTAGAAGAACGCGAGTCCGATCATGGCCATGACAACAATCGCCGCGAATGTGATCGCCGTCTCGAGCTGGCCGGCGGACAGCTGCGCAAGGTATCCCAAACCCTCCTGCCCGGCGATGAACTCACCGACAATCGCTCCGATCGTGGCGAACGAGGTGGCCAGCTTGAGTCCGGCGAAAATGCTGGGGAGTGCAGATGGCAGCCGGATTCGGAAGAAGAGCCGCCACGGATTCCCGCCCATGACCTTTCCCAGGCGCACGTAGTCGTCGCTGATGCCGTCCAGGCCCAATGCGGTATTGACGATCACGGGAAACACGGCAATGGTCATCGCGAGCAGGGCATTTGTTGTGGCCCCGAACCCGAACCAGATGAGAAAAAGGGGTGCTACGGCGACCTTGGGAACAGAGTTCATCAGAACGAGCGAGGGATAGACCAGCCTGTGCGCCGTACGCGACGCAGAGAGTCCGACGGCAACAACAAATCCAATGACTGCCGCCAGCACGAAGCCGATCAGAATCTCCCGAACCGTCACCACGCAAGATGCCCAGAGGAGATCGGCGTTCGCGATCGCCTCCATCAGGACATCTGTTGGCGATGGCAGCGTCGTCTCGGGGACGCCCGACAAGGTGACCACGAGTTGCCAGCCAATGACCAACAGGGCAAATCCACCGGCACCCCACAGAGCATCACCTACTGCGATCTTTCGCATCGGCCCATCGTTGGAGACCGGCTTCGACATCAAGTCAAGGCCCTCCCGTTCCCGTTCAAGGATCCTGCGCGCATCCTTATTCATGACTGCCCCCCGTCGCAGCTGATGCCGACGCCAGGGCTCGTCGAACGGCCTGGGTGGGACCATCGAATTGCGAGCCGCTGGTTGGCCACGATCTTCTGGGTCTGGGCACCCCGACGTCGATCTGTGCAGCGACCCTCCCCGGATGTCCCGACATGACCACCACACGGTCCGAGAGGAAGACTGCCTCGTCGATGCTGTGCGTGACAAAAATGACGGTTTTTCCTGACTCACTTGCGATGCGCGCCAGGTCAAAGTTGATCTGTTCGCGTGTGATCGCGTCGAGCGCGCCGAAGGGTTCGTCCATTAGCAACAGATTCGGTTCGTGGACCAACGCCCGACAGATCGCAACACGCTGACGCATCCCTCCCGAGAGCTCATGTGGATAGGCATCTCGGAACTCGGACACCCCGACCATCTCGAGAAGATCCTCGGCGCGATTCCGATTCGCCTTGGTGGGCTTCAGACCGCGCATCTGGAATTGGAGCAATACGTTCTCCATGGCCGTTCGCCAGCTCAGGAGCAGATCCGACTGGAACACGACCCCGGATGCCGTGTTGGGGCCACTCGTCGGGACCCCATCAACGGAGAGTTCCCCGCGCGTCGCGTTGGTCAGGCCGGCAAGAAGGGAGAGCAATGTGCTCTTGCCACATCCGGATGGTCCAATCAGACTGACGAACTCTCCCCGCGCGGCAGAAAACGTCACGTTCTGCAACGCCTCGACCGTGCGCCGTGAGGATCTGAATTCCTTCGTGACATTCCGGACTTCTACGTGTGCGCGGTCCATCTACGGAACCTTGATGGGACACGATGCAACCGCTGTGCCGGCGAAGTCGTTCGTGTACATCTTTTCCACGTCCACCTTGCCCTTCGTGAACCCGATGTCCGCCAAGAGTTTGCTGGCCAGGTTCCAGTCGCCGGCGACCTGGAAGGCTTGGCTCGAGCCGGCCGAGGCGTTCGCACTGCAGAGAAACGGCATCGTTGACTTCCATTGGGCAGCGACGGTTTCCGCCTTTAGGCCGGGGACCTTTTCGGCCACTTTTTTGGCGACACCGTCCGGGTCTTTGATGGCAGCTTCCTGGCCCCGGTAGACAGCCGTGAGGAAGGCCTTGAATTTCGCCTTGTCCGAGTTGACCTTCCCCGGCGCCACCGCATACGTGTAGTCGGGGATCGAGACGCCGTAGTCGGAGAGAAGAAACTGATTTGAGGGCCGGTCCTTGGCGACCGCTGCCTCTCCCAGCGGAACCGAGGTCAACCAGGCGTCTCCTTGTCCCCCGACGAATGTGTTGAGGATTGCGGCGGGGCTGACGGTCGCAAACGTGATCTTTTGAGGGTCGACTCCCTGTTCCTTTAGCACTGCCTTCGCCTCGTCGACGATGAATCCCGCGGTTGCAAGCACTGTCTTGCCCTCCAGGTCCTTCAAGGAGCGCACGCCTAGTTTCTTGTCGACCATGAAACCGTAGGAGTGGCGACCGATGGAATTGCCTATCGCCACCGTCTTCAAGTTCTTCTGCTGATTTGCGATGCTCAGAATGGCGCTCGTCACGGCAACGTCGGCGCGGCCGGCGTCCACCGCGTTGAGCGCATCCTGGGAGCTCTTCAGCGCATCGATCTTGACGTCGAGGCCCTCATCCTTGAAGTAACCCAGCACGTCGGCCGCGTACAGCGGGAGCACGACCCCGGTGGGGGCGAAGTTGTTGGCGACTGTCAAGGCGACGGGTTCGACGTTGGAGGTTTTGGCGGTCTGCCCGCAGCCCTGCAAGACCGTCCCCATTAATGCAAGAGCGCCCAACGTGGCAGCCGTTCGCATTCGGCCTGACCGACGCACGTTGCGCATTTGTCCGAACTTTGCCATGCCCGCCATCTCCTCAATGTTGTAGTATTGGACTAGAGTCCAATTTTGGACTCAAGTCCAATAGGTGAAACTATGGGTGGACAAGGATCCCCTTGTCAAGAGGCCTCGAGATAAAGTTGGGGAGATTGCGGACATGAAATCCACCGGAGAGGGTCCCCGGACCGATCGCAGGACGCGAAACGCCCGATCCACCCGCGACAACTTGTACAACGCGGCCATGAGCCTCTTCTCGGAGAAAGGGTTCCACGAGACATCGGTGGAAGAGATTGCCGAGTTGGCTGATGTCGCGCGGGCGACCGCGTTTAACTATTTCCCCAAGAAGTCGGACTTCATCCAGGAGTGGGGCTCGCGCCGACGCGTGTTGGTCGAGGCCATCATCGACGGCGAAAAGCTCGAAGCCCATGGACTACTTGTCCTGCTCACCCGATATGTGCACGAGCTCGCTTCATCGCACTCCGAGCACCGGGATCTGACCCGGCGCATCTTCGATGCCTGGGTGCAGTCGGGTGGCCCGATGCGCGATGATCCATACTTGGCGGATCTGCTCGGCTCCCATGTGAGGAAGGCGCAGGAACGGGGCGAGGTACGATCCAATATTGACCCGGATGTGGTTGGGCATCTGTGTCGCGACGCGTACTTCGGAGTGCTCTTCCACTGGCTGCGCGGGCCTGTGGAACCTTTCGATCTCGAACAGCGGTTGCAAGCGAGTATCGAGGTCATCCTCATCGGCGTCCTGTCCAGCTGATGACTGCATCCCCGGCGCCGTAGCCTCCGGCGCCGCTACCAGCCGCGGGCGCGCCACTCGGGGAGGGCGGGGCGCTCGGCGCCCAGGGTGGTGCCGGCGCCGTGGCCGGGGTGGACGATGGTGTCATCGTCCAGGACGGCAAAGATTCTTTCGGACACGTCGGTCATCAGCTGGGCGAACCGGACGGGATCCGCGCCCGTATTGCCGACCCCGCCCGGGAACAGGGAGTCCCCGGTAAAGAGGTGTGCCGGGCCACCGGGAACCCGCAACAACAACGCCACCGAACCCGGCGTGTGGCCGCGCAGGCCAATCACCTCCAGAACCAGGTCGCCGGCACCGCAGCGGTCCCCGTGCGACAACGCCTGCACCGTGGGGACGTCGATGTCGGCCGCGTCCGCCGCGCCGGCGGCCGTGTCCGCGCCCGTCGCCGAGACCACCTCGGCCAGGGCCCGGACGTGGTCCCAGTGGGAGTGGGTGGTGACCACCAGCGCCAGGCGGGCCGCCGAGCGGCCGGGAGTGCCGGCGTCGTCCGCCACAACGGCGTCGTCCGCCCCAACGGTGTCGTCATAATCCCGCGCGCCGGCGGAAAGAAGTTCCATGATGGCGGGGGCGTTGTCGGCGGCGTCGATGAGGATTTGCGCGCCCGTCTCCCGGGACGTGAGCAGGTAGACGTTGTTGTCCATCGTGCCGAGAGAAACGGCCCGGATGGTCAGGGCGGGCAGGGTCCATAGTTGTTCAGCCATGGGACCCAGCCTACGGCGTGTCCGCTGTGCCGACCACTGTAGCAGGGGCGGTGCCGGGCGCTGGGCGCGACGGCCCGGGTCCGGGCACATTGCGCCCAGAGAAAAAGGGCGCAGACAAGGCGGGCGCCGCCGCGGTACGTTGTTAGCTAAATGATGTCGTGGCCCGCCGGATGAATTCCTTGGAGGATATGTGCTGTTTCGGTTGATTGGGCGCAACTTGGCGCCGCACAAAGTGCCGCTGACCTTGATCGTGGTGCTCCAGTTCATCTCCACGCTGGCCTCCCTGTACCTGCCCACGCTCAACGCGGACATCATCGACGACGGCGTGGTCAAGGGAAACATTGGCACCATCTTCTCCCTGGGCGGCTGGATGCTGGTGATCACCGCCGGGCAGGTGGTGTGTGCCGTCGCCGCCACGTACCTGAGCGCCCGGCTCGCCATGGGCGTGGGCCGGCAGGTGCGCCGGGAGCTGTTCGAGAAGGTGGAGACCTTCTCCGCCCAGGAGATGGGGGCCATCGGCGCGCCGTCGCTGATCACCCGCACCACCAACGACGTCCAGCAGGTGCAGATGCTCACCCTGATGTCCTTCACGCTGATGGTGACCGCACCCATCATGTGCATCGGCGGTATCCTGCTGGCCATGAAGCAGGACGTCCCGCTGTCCGGGCTGCTGCTGGTGATCCTGCCGGTCCTGGTCGTGGTGATCGGGCTGATCGTGCGTGTGCTGGTCCCCACCTTCCGGAAGGTCCAGCACCAGCTTGACGACATCAACGGCGTGCTCCGGGAGCAGATCACCGGCATCAGCGTCATTCGCGCCTTTGTCCGCCGCGACTTTGAGGCCGAACGGTTCGCCACCGCCAACGGCGCCCTGACCGCCTCGCAGCTGCGGGCCGGCCGGCTGCTGGCCCTGATGTTCCCCACCATCTTCTTCGTCGTCAACGTCACCAGCGTGGGCGTGCTGTGGTTCGGCGGTCAGCGCATCGACGCCGGCGACATGCAGATCGGCGCCCTGACGGCCTTCCTGAGCTACATCATGCAAATCCTCATGTCCGTCATGATGGCCATGTTCATGTTCATGATGATCCCGCGCGCGGCCGTCAGCGCCGAACGCATCCAGGAGGTCCTGGACATCCAGGCCTCCGTGGCCAACGCCCCCGACGCCGTGGCCCTGGACCGGCTGGACGGGGTCCTGCGCGTGCGCGACGCCGCCTTCCAGTACCCGGGCGCCCAGGATCCGGTGCTCTCCGGGGTCAGCTTCGAGGCGGCCCCGGGATCCACGACGGCGGTCATCGGCTCCACCGGCAGCGGCAAGTCGACGCTGGTGAACCTGATCCCCCGGCTGCTCGATGCCACGGTGGGCAGCATCGAGCTGGGCGGGCACGACATCCGGGCCGTGACCCTGGAGACCCTGCGCGGTTCCATCGGCTTGGTGCCCCAACGGGCCTACCTGTTCAGCGGGACCGTGGCCACCAACTTGCGCATGGGCAAACCGGACGCCACCGAGGAGGAGCTGTGGGCCGCCCTGGAGGTGGCCCAGGCCGCGGACTTTGTGCGCGAGATGCCGGAAGGCCTGGATGCCCCCATCGACCAGGGCGGCGCCAACGTCTCCGGCGGCCAGCGCCAGCGCCTGTGCATCGCCCGGGCCGTGGTCAGCGGCCCCTCGCTGTACCTTTTCGACGACAGCTTCTCCGCCCTCGACTACGCCACCGACGCCAAGCTGCGCGCGGCACTCAAGCCCGTCACCACCAACGCCGCCGTGCTGGTGGTGGCCCAGCGCGTGGGCACCATTCGGCACGCGGACAACATCCTGGTGCTCGACGAGGGCCGGCTGGTCGGGCAGGGCACGCACGAGGAACTGTTGGCCAGCTGCCCCACCTACCAGGAAATCGTCACCTCACAACTGACTGAAGCAGACCAGGAGAACGCGGTATGAGCATGATGAGGGGCACCGGCGCACCACCGCAAAAGGCCATGGCGTTTGGACCCAGCCTCAAGCGCATCCTGGGCCTGCTGGCCCTGGACCGGCTGCGGATGATTTGGGTGGTGTTCCTCGCCGCCGTCTCCGTGGGACTGTCGGTGGTGGCCCCGAAGGTGCTCGGCCACGCCACGGACATCATTTTCAACGGCGTTGTGGGGCAAATGCTCAACAAGTTCCCCGCCGGCACCACCAAGGACCAGGCCGTTGCGGCGCTGCGGGCCGGCGGGCAGGGCCAGCTGGCCGACATGCTCTCCGGCATGAACGTGGTGCCCGGCCAGGGGCTGGACCTCACGGCCCTCGGTGCGACGCTGATGATCGTGCTGGGCCTGTACATCGTGGCGTTCTTCTTCAACTGGGCGCAGGGCTACATCACCGCCGGCATCGTCCAGCGCGCCATGTACCGGCTGCGCCAGCAGATCGAGGACAAGCTCGACCGCCTGCCCATGTCCCACTTCCAGCAGGAATCCCGCGGCGACGTGCTCTCCCGGGTGACCAATGACATCGACAACTTCTCCCAAACCCTGAACCAGACGCTCACCCAACTGCTCATCGCCACGCTGACGGTGGTGGGCGTGCTGGGCATGATGTTCTCCATCTCGCCCCTGCTGGCCGGAATTTCCCTGTTGACGGTACCGCTGATCGCCGCCGTCACCGTGGTCATCGCCAAGCGGTCCCGGGTGGAGTTCATGGCGCAGTGGAAGACCACCGGCGAGCTCAACGGGCACGTGGAGGAAATGTTCACCGGCCACGAGATCGTCAAGGCGTTCGGGCAGCAGCAAAACGCCATCGAGAAGTTCAAGGTCTCCAATGACTCGCTATATGAGTCCAGCGCGAAGGCGCAGTTCATCTCCGGCATCATCATGCCCAGCATGAACTTCGTCTCCAACCTCAACTACGTGGTGGTGGCCGTGCTCGGCGGCGTCCAGGTCGCCTCGGGCGTCATCACGATCGGCAGCGTCCAGGCGTTCATCCAATACTCCCGGCAATTCAGCCAGCCGCTGGCCCAAATCGGCAGCATGATTAACCTGCTGCAGTCCGGCGTCGCCTCCGCCGAGCGGGTCTTTGACCTGGTCGACGCGCAGGAACAGCGGCCGGACCACGTCCCCGCCGCCGTGCTGGGCGAGACGAAGGGCCGCGTCGTCTTTGACAACGTCAACTTCAGCTACACCCCCGGCGAACCGCTCATCAAGGACCTGTCCCTGGTGGCCGAGCCGGGCGAGACCGTGGCGATCGTCGGGCCCACCGGTGCCGGCAAGACCACCCTGGTCAACCTCCTGATGCGTTTCTACGAGATCGACTCCGGCAAGATCACCGTCGACGGCGTGGACACGGCCCTGCTCACCCGCGACGACCTCCGCCGCCGCTTCGGCATGGTGCTCCAGGACGCCTGGCTGTTTGGCGGGACCATCCGGGAAAACCTGGCGTACGGCAAGCTGGACGCCACCTTTGAGGAAATAGTGCAGGCGGCCGAGGCCACGCACGTGGACCACTTTGTGCGTTCCCTGCCGGACGGTTACGACACGATCCTTTCCGACGACGGCGGCGGGCTGAGCCAGGGCCAGCGCCAGCTGATGACCATTGCCCGGGCCTGGATCGCCAACCCGGGCATCCTGATCCTCGACGAGGCCACGAGCTCCGTGGACACCCGCACCGAGGTGTTGATCCGCCAGGCCATGAACCGGCTGCGCCAGGATCGCACCAGCTTTGTGATCGCCCACCGGCTCTCCACCATCCGCGACGCCGACCTCATCCTGGTCATGCGGGACGGGCGCATCATCGAACAAGGCACGCACGAGGAACTGCTGGGGCAGCGCACTTTCTACTACGATCTGTACATGAGCCAATTCGGGGATCCCCTCGTGGAAGAGGCGAGCCGGGCATGAATGCCGTGGACGTCATCGTGCGCCGCTGGAAGGTCGACACCGACTCCACCGTGCCGCCCTTTGAACAAATCCGGCTGCGCATCCTGGACCTGGCCGCGGCGGGCGCCCTGGCCGTCGGCACCCGGCTGCCGTCCGTGCGGTCCCTGGCCACGGACCTCGGCGTGGCCGCCAACACCGTCGCCCGGGCGTACCGGGAACTCGAACAGGCCGGCATCGTCGTCACCGCGGGGCGCAGCGGGACGGCCGTGGCCTCGGGCGGGGACAGGATCGGGGCGCAGGTGGCCGAGGCCGCGGACGTGTTTGCCGGCGTCGTGAAGGACCTGGGCATGCCCGGCGCCAAGGCGCTGGCGATCGTCGCGGCCGCCCTGGACCGGGACTCGGTCCGGTAGCACGGTGGTGCCCCGGACGGGGGACGCCGGTACGGAGAAATGTTCGAACGCCCGTGTTCGAACGAAGATTCGACTATACTTTTCGTTGTGGCCTAAATAAGGAATCCGCTCCTTACGTGCTTGCCTAACACGTGTTTGATTGACGCCGGAAATGTCTGAAGGAAACAATGCCCCAGCCTGTGAACCAGCTCCCCGATTTGTCGCGCGCTGAAGTGTCCCGCCCCGATTTATCCCGCTTGATCGTCAAGGGCGCGCGCGAACACAACCTTCGTAACGTGGATTTGGACCTGCCCCGGGACGCCATGATCGTCTTCACCGGGCTCTCCGGCTCGGGGAAGTCCTCCCTGGCCTTTGACACCATTTTCGCCGAGGGGCAGCGCCGCTACGTGGAGTCCCTCTCCGCGTACGCCCGCCAGTTCCTGGGCCAGGTCGACAAACCGGACGTCGACTTCATCGAGGGGCTTTCCCCGGCGGTCTCCATCGACCAAAAGTCCACCAGCAAGAACCCCCGCTCCACGGTGGGCACCATCACCGAGATCTACGACTACATGCGCCTGCTCTGGGCGCGGGTGGGTACGCCGCACTGTCCCGTCTGTGGTGAACCCATCGCCAAGCAGACCCCGCAGCAGATCGTGGACCAACTGCTGGAAATGCCGGAAGGGACGCGCTTTCAGGTGCTCGCGCCCGTCGTGCGGGCACGCAAGGGCGAGTTTGTGGACCTGTTCCGGGAACTGACCGCCAAGGGCTATTCGCGCGTCAAGGTCGACGGCGCGCAGGTCCAGCTCGCCGACGCGCCCCAGCTCAAGAAGCAGGTCAAGCACACCATCGAGGTGGTCGTGGACCGGCTCGTGGTCAAGGACGGCATCCGGCAGCGCCTCACCGACTCCGTGGAGACGGCCCTGGGGCTGGCCGAGGGCCGGGTGCTGGCCGAGCTGGTGGACCTGGACGGCGACCACGCCGGCCGGGTGCGGCAGTTCTCCGAAAACCTCGCCTGCCCCAACGAGCACCCCCTGGCCATCGACGAGATCGAGCCGCGGTCGTTCTCCTTCAACAACCCGTTTGGCGCATGCCAGGCCTGCAGCGGCATCGGCACCAAGCTGGAGGTGGACGAGGAACTGGTGGTGCCCAACCCGTTCCTCTCGCTGCGCAACGGCGCCATCGCCCCGTGGTCGCTGGGCACCGCCACCACCGAGTACTGGAACCGCCTCCTGGCGGGCCTCGCCGATGACCTGGGCTTCGATCTGGACGACCCCTGGAACAAGCTCAGCACCGACTCCCGCCAGGCCATCCTGTACGGCAAGGACCACAAGGTGGTGGTGCAGTACAAGAACCGGTTTGGCCGCGAACGCAAGTACAGCACCGGCTTTGAAGGCGCCGTGCAATACATCCAGCGCAAGCACGTGGAAACCGAGTCCGACTCCGCCCGGGACCGGTACGAGGAATACATGCGCCAGATTCCGTGCCCGTCCTGCGGCGGCGCGCGCCTGAACCCGGCGTCGCTGTCCGTGCTGATCAACGACAAGTCCATCGCCGAGGTCTGCGCCCTGTCCATGCGGGACTGCTTTGACTTCCTCTCCCACCTGGTGCTGACCGGCCGGGAGGCCCAGATCGCCAGCCAGGTGCTCAAGGAAATCCAGGCCCGGCTGAAGTTCCTGCTGGACGTGGGACTGGAATACCTGAACCTGGAACGCGCCTCCGCCACCCTCTCCGGCGGGGAGGCCCAGCGGATCCGGCTGGCCACCCAGATCGGCTCCGGGCTGGTGGGCGTGCTGTACGTGCTGGACGAGCCCTCGATCGGCCTGCACCAGCGCGACAACCGCCGGCTGATCGAGACGCTGACCCGCCTGCGCGACCTCGGCAACACCCTGATCGTGGTGGAGCACGACGAGGACACCATCCAGGAGGCCGACTGGATCGTGGACATCGGCCCCGGCGCCGGGGAACACGGCGGACGCGTCGTGCATTCCGGGTCGCTGGAGGGGCTGCTGGCCAACACCGAGTCCCTCACCGGGGACTACCTCTCGGGCCGCAGGAGCATCCCGGTGCCGGCCAAGCGGCGCAAGTACGACAAAAAGCGTGAGCTGAAGGTCATCGGGGCGCGCGAGAACAACCTGCGCGGCATCGACGTGGCGTTCCCGCTGGGCGTGCTGACCGCCGTCACCGGCGTCAGCGGCTCCGGCAAGTCCACGCTGGTCAACGACATCCTCTACAAGGTGCTCGCGACCAAGCTCAACGGCGCCAAGCAGGTGGCCGGGCGCCACCTGCGCGTGGACGGGCTCGAACACCTGGACAAGGTGGTGCACGTGGACCAAAGCCCCATCGGCCGCACCCCGCGCTCCAACCCCGCCACCTACACCGGCGTCTTTGACAACATCCGTAAGCTGTTCGCCGAAACCAACGAGGCCAAGGTGCGCGGCTACCAGCCCGGCCGGTTCTCCTTCAACGTCAAGGGCGGGCGCTGCGAGGCCTGCACGGGCGACGGCACGCTGAAGATCGAAATGAACTTCCTGCCCGACGTCTACGTCCCCTGCGAGGTCTGCCACGGCGCCCGCTACAACCGGGAAACCCTGGAGGTCCACTACAAGGGCAAGTCGATCGCCGACGTCCTGAACATGCCCATCGAGGAGGGCGCGGACTTCTTTGCCGCGTTCACCCCGATCGCCCGCCACCTGCGCACGCTGGTCGACGTCGGACTCGGCTACGTCCGCCTGGGGCAGGCCTCCACCACCCTCTCCGGCGGGGAGGCGCAGCGGGTGAAGCTGGCTGCCGAACTGCAAAAACGCTCCAATGGCCGCAGCATCTACGTCCTCGACGAGCCCACCACCGGGCTGCACTTCGAGGACATCCGCAAGCTCCTGCTCGTGCTGCAGGGCCTGGTCGAGAAGGGCAACACGGTCATCGTGATCGAGCACAACCTGGACGTCATCAAGAGCGCCGACTGGATCGTGGACCTGGGCCCGGACGGCGGCACCGGCGGCGGTCAGGTGATTGCCACCGGCACCCCGGAAAAGGTGGCCCAAAATGAGGTCAGCTACACGGCCACGTTCCTGCGCGAGGTTCTGTAGCCGCCGGCAAGATATGCCTGGCAGGGCATGCTTCGCCGAGGGGCAGCGGCGGCCATGAGAAACTGGGGTCGTGACTATCGCCGGCCCCGCCATCTTCTATGACGCCGTCCTCTTCGACTTGGACGGCACGCTCGTCGATCCGGCCGGGGGGATCACCGGCGGCATCGCACATGCCCTCCGGGCCATGGACCTGCCCGTGCCCGCAGACGAGGCGCTCCACGCCATGATCGGTCCCAAGCTGGCCGACGCCATGGTCGGGCACGCCGGCGTGCCCGCGCACCGGGTGGCCGAGGCCATCGGCATCTACCGGAGCTGGTACCGGGACACCGGCAAGGGACGCTCCCGCCTCTATCCCGGGATCAGCGAGCTGCTCGCGGGCCTGCGTGACGCGGGCATCCCACTGGGCGTCGCCACCCAGAAACCGGAACCGCTGGCGAAGACGCTGCTGGCCCACCACGGCGTGGCCGGGCTCTTTGACGTGATCTGCGGTTCCTCGGCCGATGAAACGCTGATGCCCGGTGATGCCGGCTACCGGCAGGGCAAGTCGGAGATCATAGGGTCGGCCCTCGCCGCGCTAGGCGTCTCTGCGGCCCGGGGCGGCGCCGCCGGAGCCGTCATGGTGGGGGACCGGCACCAGGACGTGCACGGCGCAGCGGCGAATTCCATCCCGTGCATCGGCGTGTCCTGGGGATTTGCCCCCGACGGCGAGCTGGCGGCGGCAGGGGCAGCCGGCGTCGTCCATACCGCAGCGGAACTGGCGCGCGAACTAGCCGGCCCGGCCGGCGGCGCCTTCCGTTCCGCCGTGGTGGACGGGGGTGCCCGTGGCGCTCTATGACCTGACCCGGGTGCTCACGCGCGGCACCATTGGCACCCTGTGCCGGCCCACCGTGGAGGGACTGCACCACGTCCCGGCGGGCGGGCCGTTCATCGTGGCCCCCAACCACCTCTCCTTCTTCGACTCCGTGATCGTCCAGGCGCTCACCCCCCGGCCGGTTTCCTTCTTTGCCAAGGCCGAATACTTCACCGGCAGGGGCCTGAAGGGCAAGGTGATGAGGCAATTCTTCGAATCCGTCCACTCCATCCCCGTGGAACGCGGCGAACAGGCCGCCAGCGTCAAGGCCCTGAAAACGCTCCTGGACATCCTGGGCCGCGGCGACGGGGTGGGCATCTACCCGGAGGGCACCCGGTCCCGCGACGGGATCCTGTACCGCGGCCGCACCGGGGTGGGCTGGCTGGCGCTGACCACGGGCGCCCCCGTGGTCCCGGTGGGCATCATCGGGACGGAAAAACTGCAACCGGCGGGGCGGAAGGTGGTCAAGCCGGCGCCGTTCACGCTGCGCTTYGGCCCTGCCCTGCACTTTGAGAAGACCGGCCCGGAACACTCCCTGCCAGCCCGGCGTGCCGTCACGGACACCATCATGGACGCCATTGCCGCACTCTCTGGCCAGGAGCGCTGCGCCAAATACAACCAAAGCCCCACCCTGGAGTAGGCCCGGGACCGGGACCACCAGCCTCCGGCCGGGTGGTGACGGCCGGACGAACCCGTTCAGGTGGCAGCACCCGCGGGTGCGGATGGCATGATGGAACTGTGGCAGATCCAGCAAGTTACCGGCCCCGACCAGGGGAGATTCCCACCGACCCCGGCGTCTACCGGTTCCGGGACGAACACGGGCGCATCATCTACGTGGGCAAGGCGAAGAACCTCCGCTCCCGGCTGAACTCCTACTTCGCCAACCCCGCCACCCTGCTGCCCAAAACGCATGCGATGGTGCACCACGCCGCCAGCGTGCAATGGACCACGGTGGGCAGCGAACTGGAGGCGCTGCAGCTGGAATACACGTGGATCAAGGAATTCGCCCCCCGCTACAACCTCGCCTTCCGGGACGACAAGACCTACCCGTACCTGGCCGTGTCCATGAGCGAAAAATACCCCCGCGTCCAGGTCATGCGCGGCGAACGGCGCAAGGGCACCAAGTACTTTGGCCCGTACACGGCGGGGGCCATCCGGGAGACCATGGACACCCTGCTGCGCGTCTTCCCGGTGCGCAGCTGCAGCGTCGGGGTCCTGCGGCGGGCCGAACGCAGCGGCCGGCCCTGCCTGCTCGGCTACATCGACAAGTGCGCCGCCCCGTGCGTGGGCCGCATCAGCGAGGAGGACCACCGGGCGCTGGCCGAGGACTTTTGCGACTTCATGGGCGGGGAGGCCACCCGGTTCATCCGCAAGCTGGAGAAGTCCATGGCCGCGGCCGTCGCCGAACTCGACTATGAACGTGCCGCCCGGCTGCGCGATGACATCATCGCGCTCAGAAAGGTCTTTGAGCGCAACGCCGTGGTGCTCTCCGAGGACACCAACGCGGACATCTTCGCCGTCGAACAGGACGAGCTGGAGGCGGCCGTGCAGGTCTTCCACGTCCGCGGCGGCCGCATCCGCGGACAGCGCGGCTGGGTGGTGGAGAAAGTGGAGGACGCCACGCAGGCGGACCTGTGGGAACACCTCATGCAGCAGGTCTACGGGTCGGCGGACCAGCAACCGGAGAGCATTCCGCGCCAGATCCTGGTGCCCCGGCGCCCGGCCAACCACGAGCATCTGGCCGAATGGCTCGCCGGGCTGCGCGGCGGCCGCGTGGAAATCAAGGTGCCCCAGCGGGGGGAGAAGGCCGCCCTGATGGAAACCGTGCGGCAAAACGCGCAGCACGCCATGGCCCTGCACAAGTCCCGGCGCGCCGGGGACCTGACCACCCGCTCCCTGGCGCTGCAGGAACTCCAGGAGGCGCTGGAGCTGCCCCGGCCGCTGCTGCGCATCGAGTGCTACGACATTTCCCATGTCCAGGGCACCAATGTGGTGGCATCCATGGTGGTGGTGGAGGACGGGCTGGCCAAGAAGGGCGAGTACCGAAAGTTTTCCATCACCGGGGATGCCGCCGTCGACGACACCGCCTCCATGTACAACGTCATCACCCGCCGCTTCCGCCACTACCTGGCCGAAACGGCGCAGCGCCAGCAGGGTGTCACGGCCTCCGGGGAGATTTCCGGGAGGGTCGCCGCCGACGGCAGCGGCGCCCCGGGACCGGCCCAGGGTGAACCGTCGAAGTTTGCCTACCCGCCGAACCTGGTGGTGGTCGACGGAGGCGTGCCGCAGGTGCATGCGGCCTCGCAGGCCCTGGCGGACCTGGGCATCACCGACGTCGCCGTGATCGGGTTGGCCAAGCGGCTGGAGGAGGTGTGGGTGCCGGACAGCGACTTCCCGGTGATCCTGCCCCGGTCCTCCGAGGGGCTCTACCTGCTCCAGCGCATCCGCGACGAGGCCCACCGCTTCGCCATCACCTTCCACCGGGCCAAGCGGGGCAAGGCCATGACCGCCTCCGTGCTGGACACCGTGCCGGGGCTGGGCGCGGCCAAGCAAAAGGCCCTCCTGGAGCACTTCGGCTCGCTGAAGAAGGTGCGGGCCGCCGACGCCGCCGAGCTGGCCGGCGCCCGGGGGATCGGCCCCGTCCTGGCCCAGGCCATCCACGAGACGCTGCACACGGACGCCGGGACGCCCGCCCCCGCCGTCAATATGACGACCGGGGAGGTTCTTGACTAGGCTGGAGCTGGCCGCCGGCCACCGCCGGCGACCAGCCCCAACGACCCAAGAAGGACCAGTGCCATGACGGAGCACCACCCAGCGCCGGAGACCGACGACGGCGCGCTGACGCCGGTCAAGCCCGTGGAGTCGGAGCTGCTGGTGGTTACCGGCATGTCCGGGGCCGGCCGCAGCACGGCCGCCGACGCCCTGGAGGACCACGGCTGGTACGTCATTGAGAACCTGCCCCCGCAAATGCTGGGCACGCTGGCCGAGCTGGTCTCGCGCATGCCGGCCGCCCTGCCCAAGCTGGCCGTCGTCGTCGACGTCCGCGGCAAGGCCCTCTTTGCCGACATCCGCGAATCCCTGAACGCGCTGTCCGCCGCCGGCGTCACCTTCCGTGTGCTGTTCCTTGACGCGAGCGATGAAACCCTGGTGCGCCGGTTTGAACAGGGCCGCCGCCCGCACCCGCTGCAGGCGGACGGGCGCATCCTGGACGGCATCGCCGCCGAGCGCCTCCTGCTCGCGGAGATGAAGTCGCAGGCCGAGATGGTGCTGGACACCTCGGTCATGAACGTCCACGAGCTTGGCTCCGCCGTCACGGAACTGTTCTCCGAATCCGGGCCCGTGGTGCTGGCCCTGACGGTGATGAGCTTCGGCTTCAAGTACGGCCTGCCCGTAGACGCGAACTACGTGGCAGATGTGCGCTTCATTCCCAACCCGCACTGGATCCCGCAGCTGCGCCCCCTGACGGGGCAGGATGCGGCCGTCAGCGACTTCGTGCTCAAGGACAACGGCGCCGCCGACTTCGTGGACCGCTACGTCCACGCGCTGGAGCCCGTCCTGGCCGGGTACCGGCGCGAGAACAAGCACTATGCCACCATTGCCATCGGCTGCACGGGCGGCAAGCACCGTTCGGTGGCCGTGGCGATCGAACTGGCCAAGCGGCTGAGCCAGCTGCCGCGCGTCACCACCAGCATCAGGCACCGCGACCTGGGCAGGGAGTAGCGGTGTACACCGGAATCCTGCCGATCATGCCGGCGGCGGGACGGCTGCCGGCGGGTGAGTCCGGCGTGAAGGTGGCCGCCCTGGGCGGCGGGCACGGGCTGTCGGCGTCGCTGTCCGCCCTCCGCCTGCTCACCAGCAACCTCACCGCCGTCGTCACGGTGGCGGACGACGGCGGCTCCTCCGGCCGCCTGCGCCAGGAGCTGGGCGTCCTGCCGCCCGGGGACCTGCGCATGGCCCTGGCCGCCCTGTGCGACGACACCGACTGGGGGCGGACCTGGCGCGACGTCATGCAACACCGCTTCACGTCCCGGGAAGGCGTCACCGGTTCCCTGGACAACCACGCCCTGGGCAATCTGCTGATCGTCACCCTGTGGGAGCTGCTGGGCGACACCGTGGCCGGGCTGCGCTGGGCGGGGGCCCTGCTCGGGGCCCGCGGCGAGGTGCTGCCGATGGCCAGCGTGCCGCTGACCATCGAGGGGCAGGTGAAGTTCCACGCCCCCGACGGCACGCCGTTCCGGCGGACCATCCGCGGCCAGGCCACGCTGGCCAAGGCCGGCGAGGTGGAAAACGTGCGCCTGGTCCCGCACAACGCGCCGGCCTGCCCGGAAGCGCTGGCGGCCATCACCCAGGCGGACTGGGTGGTCCTGGGCCCGGGGTCCTGGTACACCTCGGTGCTCCCGCACCTGTTGCTGCCGGAACTGCGCACCGCCCTGTGCGCCACCGCCGCTCGGCGCCTGATCACCATGAACCTTGACATCAACGACCGCGAGGCCACCGGCATGAACGCCGCGGACCACCTGCGCGTCATCGCCAGGTACGCCCCGGAGTTCGGCGTGGACGTGGTCTTGGCGGATCCCGCGGGCATAACCGATGTGGCCGAGTTCACCGAGGCGGCCGCGATGATCGGTGCCGAGGTGGTGTTCGGTAAGGTGGGAGGGTCCGGGGGTGCGGCCGTGCACGACCCCTTGCGGCTCGCTGCCGCATACCGAGACATTTTTGGGGACAACTAGCACGTGAGAGTGAAGGCTAAACTATGGCGCTGACAGTGGCGGTAAAAGAGGAACTGTCCCGGCTGGACATCAAGAAGTCCTCGGTGCGCAAGGCGGAAGTGTCGACGCTGCTGCGGTTTGCCGGCGGCCTGCACATCATTTCGGGCCGGATCGTCATCGAGGCGGAGGTCGACTCGGCCGCCACGGCCCGCCGGCTCCGGGCGGCCATCGCCGAAATCTACGGCCACCAGAGCGAAATCATCGTCGTCTCCGGCGGCGGCCTGCGCCGCGGCAACCGGTACGTCGTGCGGGTGGTGCGCGACGGCGAGGCCCTGGCCCGCCAGACGGGCCTGCTGGACGGCCGGGGCCGGCCCGTGCGCGGGCTCCCGTCCGTCGTCGTCAACGGCTCCGCGGCCGACGCCGAGGCCGTGTGGCGCGGCGCCTTCCTGGCCCACGGCTCGCTGACCGAACCGGGCCGCTCCTCGGCCCTGGAGGTGACCTGCCCCGGCCCCGAGGCGGCCCTGGCACTGGTCGGGGCGGCCCGGCGCATCGATATTGCGGCCAAGGCCCGGGAGGTGCGCGGCATCGACCGGGTGGTGATCCGTGACGGGGACACCATCGCCGAACTGCTGATCCGCATGGGCGCCCACGAAACCCTGCTCGTGTGGGAGGAACGGCGCATGCGCAAGGAAGTGCGGGCCACCGCCAACCGCCTGGCGAACTTTGACGACGCCAACCTGCGCCGCTCCGCGCAGGCCGCCGTCGCCGCCGGCGCGCGCGTGGACCGGGCGCTGGAAATCCTCGGCGACGACGTTCCCGACCACCTCAAGTACGCCGGGGAACTGCGCGTTGCCCACAAGCAGGCGAGCCTGGATGAGCTGGGCCGGCTCGCCGACCCGCCGCTGACCAAGGACGCTATTGCCGGGCGCATCCGCCGCCTGCTCGCCATGGCGGACAAAAAGGCCGCGGACCTGGGCATTCCGGGCACCGAGTCAAGCGTTACTTTCGAAATGCTCGAGCAATAAGCGCGCCTAATATGAAAGAGTGGAAATATAACCGGGCACACACCCGGTTATGCAAAATGGCGGGACAAACGAGCCGCCAAACTATAAATGAATCGCAACGGAGGAACCGTGACTAAGTACACACTTCCAGAACTCAGCTATGACTATGCTGCCCTGGAGCCCAACATTTCCGCCCGCATCATGGAGCTTCACCACAGCAAGCACCACGCGGCCTATGTTGCCGGTGCCAACACGGCACTCGAGCAGCTGGCCGAGGCACGCTCAACCAACAACTTCGCGAATGTCGCCAAGTACTCCAAGGACCTCGCCTTCAACCTCGGCGGGCACACCAACCACTCCATCTTCTGGAACAACCTCTCTCCCGAGGGGGGCGACAAGCCCGAGGGCGAGCTGGCCGCCGCCATCGACGACGCCTTTGGCTCCTTCGACGCATTCCGTGCCCACTTCACCGCGGCCGCCCTGGGCATTCAGGGCTCCGGCTGGGCGCTGCTCTCTTTTGAGGGCCTGGGCGGGAACATCATCATCGAGCAGCTCTTCGACCAGCAGGGCAACGTCCCCGTGGCCACCACCCCGCTGCTCATGCTGGACATGTGGGAGCACGCCTTCTACCTGGACTACGTCAACGTCAAGGCCGACTACGTCAAGGCGTTCTGGAACATCGTGAACTGGGCGGACGTCGCCAAGCGCTTCGAGGCCGCCCGCAAGAACGCCACCGGCCTGATTCTGCCGTAGCTTCCTGCCCTGCGGTCCGGCCCCCGGGTGTTTCCCTGCCCACCTGGTCGACCAAAATGTGGACGCCCGCCCCGCCAGGTTTTCGGGGCGGGCACCACGGAACGTAATATGGATCACGAAGCCGGTTTCGCCGGTGCCCGGCCCGGCCGGCACCGCGGCCGGGCCCACCGCGAGTAGCCGCGGCGCGTGAGCGCCAACGATATTCGCAAAAATCTACATCTCTGCCCAACGTCGTGCGGGAACCACTGGTTGAGGGGCAACCTTGGCCTTGACAACGCGTGTTCGCAAGAGCACCAAGGAAAGAGAAAAAGTGACTACTCGCATTGGCATCAACGGATTTGGCCGGATCGGCCGCAACTACTTCCGGGCGGCGCTGGCACAGGGTGCCGACCTTGAGATCGTTGCCGTTAACGACCTCACCAGCCCCGAGACGCTGGCCCACCTGCTCAAGTATGATTCCGTGGCCGGGCGCCTGGGCGTCGATGTGAAGGTCGTCGACGGCCAGCTCGTGGTGGACGGCAAGGAGATCAAGGTCCTCGCCGAGCGCGATCCGGCGAAGCTGCCCTGGCGGGAGCTGGAGGTTGACATCGTCATCGAGTCCACCGGTTTCTTCACCAAGGCCGCGGACGCGCAAAAGCACATCGACGCCGGCGCCCGGAAGGTGCTGATCTCGGCGCCCGCCGCCGATGAGGACATCACGATCGTCATGGGCGTCAACGACGGCCTGTACGACCCCGCCGCACACCACATCATCTCCAACGCCTCCTGCACCACCAACTGCCTCGGCCCGCTGGCCAAGGTCCTCAACGACTCGTTTGGCATCGAGCGCGGCCTGATGACCACCATCCACGCGTACACCGCCGACCAGAACCTGCAGGACGGCCCGCACCGGGACCTGCGCCGGGCCCGCGCCGCCGCCGTCAACATGGTGCCCACCTCCACCGGTGCCGCGAAGGCGATCGGGCTGGTCCTGCCGGAGCTGAAGGGCAAGCTGGACGGCTACGCCATCCGCGTCCCGGTCCCCACCGGCTCCGCCACGGACCTGACGGCCACGGTGGGCCGGGAGGTCACCGTCGAAGAGGTCAACGCCGCCTACAAGGCCGCCGCCGCCGAGGGCAAGCTGGCCGGGTACCTGACGTACACGGAAGACCCGATCGTCTCCTCGGACATCGTCCACGACCCCGCCTCCTCCATCTTCGACTCCGGCCTGACCAAGGTGATCGGCAACCAGGTCAAGGTGGTGGCCTGGTATGACAACGAATGGGGCTACTCCAACCGGCTCGTGGACCTGACCAGGCTTGTGGCCGACAAGCTGGGTTAGGCTGAAGGAATGACATTGCACACCCTCGAGGAACTCGTCGATGCCGGTGTCCGTGGGCGGTACGTTTTGATCCGTAGCGATCTGAACGTGCCGCTCGACGGCTCTACGGTGACCGACGACGGCCGCATCAAGGCCTCCCTGCCCGTAATCACCGCCCTGGCCGACGCCGGTGCACGCGTCCTGGTCTGCGCCCACCTGGGCCGCCCCAAGGGTGTGCCGGACGCCAGGTATTCGCTGGCGCCCGCAGTGGCCCGGCTCGCGGAACTTGCCCCGGCGCTGAATGCCACCCTGGCCGCGGACACCACGGGCCCGGCCGCGCAGGCGGCAGCGGCAGCCCTGGCCGACGGATCGGTCCTGGTGCTGGAAAACGTGCGCTTCGATGCGCGGGAAACATCCAAGGACGACGCCGCACGGGGGGCGTTCGCGGCCGAGCTTGCGGCACTGACCGGAGAGGACGGTGCGTATGTGGATGACGCCTTTGGCGCCGTGCACCGCAAGCACGCCAGCGTCTTTGACATTGCCGCGCTGCTGCCGTCCTACCAGGGCGATTTGGTCCGCACCGAGTTGACCGTCCTGCGGACGCTGACAACCGCCACCGAACGCCCGTACGTGGTGGTCCTGGGCGGCTCGAAGGTCTCCGACAAGCTGGCCGTCATTGAGAACCTGCTCGGCAAGGCCGACAAGATCCTGGTGGGCGGGGGCATGGTGTTCACGTTCCTGGCCGCGCAGGGCCACGCCGTCGGTGCGTCGCTGCTGGAAACGGAGCAGATCCCCGTGGTGCGGGACTACCTCGCGCGGGCCGAAGCGGCGGGGACCACGTTCGTGCTGCCCACCGACATCGTGGTGGCCGCCGGCTTCGCCGCGGATGCCGCCCATGAGACGGTGGCCGCGGACGCCATGGAGTCAAGCAGCTTCGGCGCCGGCGGGATCGGGCTGGACATCGGCCCGCTGTCCGGCGCGGACTTCGCGCAGGCGGTGGCCTCCGCCAGGACTGTGTTTTGGAACGGGCCCATGGGCGTGTTTGAATTCCCCGCCTTCGCCGAAGGCACGCGCGCCGTGGCAACGGCGCTACGCGAGAACACGGCCAACGGCGGCTTCACGGTGGTGGGCGGCGGTGACTCCGCGGCGGCCGTGCGCGCCCTCGGATTTGCCGACTCCGCGTTTGGGCACATCTCCACCGGCGGCGGGGCAAGCCTGGAGTTCCTCGAGGGCAAGGAACTGCCCGGGCTGAGAGCGCTGGACCGCTAACCATCCGGTGGCGGCGGAACCTTCCGCCGCCACCGCCTTGCGCCCGCCGCGGCGCCACCATCTGGATGCACCAATGAGCAGTTTATGGAGAGAGCGATGACGACTTCGACCAACGGAAAATTTGACCGCACGCCGCTGATTGCCGGCAACTGGAAGATGAACATGGACCACGTCCAGGGCATCACGCTGCTGCAGAAGCTGGCATGGACGCTGTCCGACGCCCGGCACGACTTCAGCCGGGTCGAGGTCGCGGTCTTCCCCCCCTTCACCGACATTCGCGGCGTGCAAACCCTGGTCCAGGGCGACAAGCTGAAACTCGGCTACGGGGCGCAGGATCTCTCCGACCAAGACGCAGGCGCCTACACGGGCGACATTTCCGGGGCCTTCCTGAACAAGCTCGGCTGCAGCTACGTGCTGGTTGGGCACAGCGAACGCCGCAGCATCCACGGCGAAGGCGACGAACTCCTCAACGCCAAGGTCAAGGCCGCGTTCCGGCACAAGCTCACCCCGGTGCTGTGCGCGGGGGAGGGCCTGGACGTCCGCCAGGCCGGAACCCATGTCCAGCACACCCTGGCGCAGCTTCGCGCCGGCGTCGCGGGCCTGGGCGCCGAACAGGCGGCCGAACTCGTGGTCGCGTACGAGCCCATCTGGGCCATCGGCACCGGTGAGGTCGCCGGCCCGCAGGACGCCCAGGAGATGTGCACGGCCATCCGCACCGAGCTCGCCGCGCTTTTCGACGCCGACACCGCCGCCAAGACGCGCCTGCTCTACGGCGGCTCCGTCAAGGCAGCCAACGTCGCGGCCATCATGGCCGGACGCGACGTCGACGGCGTGCTCGTGGGCGGTGCCAGCCTGGACGCCGGCGAATTCGCCAGCATCGCCCGCTTTGAAAACCACCTCGTCACCAACTAGGGGCACCCGCCCGGCGCCGCGGCGAGGCGGCCCCGTCCATTCGCCAAGCCGTCCCGTTGGCGGATAGACTGGGCTGCGGACTACGGCCCGGGTGACCCGGACCGTGAGTTTTTCCTGCCAACGGACACGCCGTCCATTTGGGCCCGGTTGACCCAACCGGATGCCCGCCCATGCTGAAAGGCCACCAGTGGAAGCACTTCAAATCACCCTGCAGATCATCCTGGGCGTCACCAGTTTGCTGTTGACCCTGTTGATCCTGCTCCACAAGGGGCGCGGCGGCGGGCTGTCGGACATGTTCGGTGGCGGCATGAGTTCCAACCTCGGCTCCTCCGGCGTGGCCGAGCGCAACCTCAACCGCTTCACCGTGATCCTGGGCATTGTGTGGGGCCTGGACATCATTGGACTGGGCCTGATCATGTCCTACGCAACCTAAAGCCGCAGGGCAACACGCACAAAGGGTCCGCCCGGCAACATGCCGGGCGGACCCTTTGTGCGTGCGGCGGATGCTAGCGGCTGTATTGTTCCCGGCGCATGAGCTGCTCGGGCACCTTGGCGGCGGCGTCCTGGTCAAGGAGCCACAGGGTCTTGGCCAGGCCCCGGGCGCCCGACGCGGGCACCTGCACCGGGTTGGCGCCGGCCAGGCCCAGCCCGACGGCGGCGGCCTTGTCCGCGCCGGCGGCCACAATCCAGATCTCCTGGGCCGAGTTGATGGCCTCCAGCGTCAGGGACACGCGCAGGGGCGGCGGCTTGGGGGAGTTCACCACGCCCACCACCGGCACTCCCGCGGTGCGGATGCCGGCCATCTCCGGGAACAGGGAGGCGATGTGGGCGTCGGGGCCCAGGCCCAGCAACAACACGTCGAACCGGGGGACAGTCGGCTCCGTCGCGGAGGCGGCGTCGTCGTCGTTCTCCCACTCGAGCCGGGCGGCGGCGGCGAGCTGGGCGGTGTAGTCCGCGGCGGCGGCGGCGAGATCGGCCACCTGGTCCGAGGCGGCCATGACGTGCACCCGGGCCGGATCGGCGTCGATATGGTCCAGGAGTGCGGCGGCGGCCTGGCCGGCGTTGCGGTCGGGGGAGTCGGCGGCGACAAATCTGTCGTCGCCGAACCAAAAGTTCACCTTGGCCCAGTCCACGGCCAGCCGCGCCGGGGACTGCGCAATGGCCGTCAGGGTGGCGATGCCGACGCTGCCCCCGGTCAGGACCACGGTGGCCTCGCCGCGCTCACTTTGGACGTCCAACAGGCGCGTTATGAGCCGTGCGGCGGTGGTGGCGGCCAGCACGTCAAAGGACGGATGGAGCGTGATGCGAACGTTGCGGGTCATGCCTGTACCACCAATTCGTCGGCCAAAAGCGTCGTCAGGCCCCGGGTGATGACCTCACCGAAGACCTCATCGGGGTCCAGCCTACGCAATTCCTCCGCCAAACAGTCCTGCAGCGTCCGGCGCGGGAGCGAAATGCGCTGGACGGGCTGCCCGGGCTGGGTCAGCACGGCCTCGGTCGTGCCCGGTCGGTGGAGCTCCACGTTTCCGTTGGCCCGTTCCATGACCACCCGCCGGATGCCGGTGCCGCGCGCATCCTCCGTGATGGTGATGGGCACCTCGAGGGCCCGGTGCAGCCAGGCCGCGAGCAGCAGGGTGCTGGGGGAATCGCTGGCACCCTCCACCTGGAGCGCGGTGACGGGTTCGGAACCGTCCGCCGAGTCCAGGACGGCCGCCAGCTGGATGCGCCAGTTGGTCAACCGGGTCCAGGCGAGGTCGGTGTCGCCGGCCGCGTACGTTTGGGCGATGTGCCCCAGCGCCGCCCGGGGATCGGCCTCGTTGGCCGAGTCCGTGATCCGGCGGTGCGCAATCCGGCCCACCGGGCTCGTGCTGGGCGAGTCCGGGGCGCCGTGCGGCCACCAGGCCACGATGGGGGCGTCCGGCAGCAGCAGGGCGGACACCACGGACTCGCTCTCGGCGGCCAGTTCCCCATGGCCGCGCAGCACGATCACCTCGGACGCGCCGGCGTCGCCGCCCACGCGGATCTCCCCGTCCAGGCGGGTGGGGGCATCGGGGGAGCCGGAAGCCAGCACGATGATGCGGCACGGGTGTTCGCGGCTGGCCAGGTTGGCCGCCGCAATGGCGTCCTCCTCCAGCCCGCCCTTGGTGATGACCACCAGGGTCAGGACCCGGCCCAGGGTGACGACGCCGCCCTGTTCGCGCATCTTGACGATCTGCTTGGTGATCCTTGAGGTTGTTGTGTCCGGCAGGTCAACGATCATGGTCGACGCCACGTCCTTCCGTCTCGCTTCAACAGTTCATCGGCCGACGCCGGGCCCCAGCTGCCGGGCTCGTAGCTTTCCGGCTGCACGCCCTCCGCCGCCCAGTATTCCTCGAACGGGTCCAGGATTTTCCAGGACAGCTCCACCTCCTGGTGGCGGGGGAACAGCGGCGGCTCGCCCAGCAGCACATCCAGGATGAGACGTTCGTACGCTTCGGGGCTGGATTCGGTGAACGCGTGGCCGTAGCCAAAGTCCATCGTGACGTCCCTAACCTCCATCTGGGTGCCGGGCACCTTGGAGCCGAAGCGGATGGTCACGCCTTCGTCGGGCTGGACCCGAATGACGACGGCGTTTTGGCCGAAGTCGTCCTCCCCGTGGTCGGTGAACAGCAGGTTCGGCGCCCGCTTGAACACCACGGCGATCTCGGTGACCCGGCGCCCCAGCCGCTTGCCGGCGCGCAGGTAAAACGGCACCCCGCTCCAGCGCCGGGTGTTGATGTCCAGCCGGACCGCGGCGTACGTCTCCGTGGTGGAATGGGCCGGGATGCCCTCCTCCTGAAGATAACCCTGGACGTGCTCGCCGCCCTGCCAGCCGCCGGCAAACTGGCCGCGGGCCGAATGCCGGGACAGGTCCGCGGGCAGCTTGACGGCCGCCAGCACTTTTTCCTTCTCGGCGCGCAGGTGCTCGGCGTTGAAGGAGATCGGCTCCTCCATGGCCGTCAGGGCCAACAGCTGCAGCAAGTGGTTTTGGATGACGTCGCGGGCCGCGCCCACGCCGTCGTAGTAGCCGGCCCGGCCGCCGGTGCCGATGTCCTCGGCCATGGTGATCTGCACATGGTCCACGTAGTTGGCGTTCCACAACGGCTCAAAGAATTGGTTGGCAAAGCGCAGCGCCAGGATGTTCTGCACGGTTTCCTTGCCCAGGTAGTGATCGATGCGGAACACCGAATCCGCCGGGAAGACCGATTCGACGATGTCGTTGAGCGCCCGGGCGGAAGCCAGGTTGTGGCCGAAGGGCTTTTCGATGACCACCCGGCGCCAGTTGTCCGCGTCGTTTTGTGCCAGCCCGTGGTCGGACAGCTGCCGGCACACCAGCTCGAACGCCTTGGGCGGGATGGAGAGGTAGAACGCGTGATTGCCCTGCGTGCCCCGGTGCTCATCAAGGGTGGCCAGGGTGTCCTTGAGCCGTTCAAAGGCGTCGTCGTCGTCAAACTCGCCCCGCACGAAGCGAATGCCCTCGCGCAGCTGGTTCCACACGGTTTCGTCGAAGGGCGTGCGGCAGTGGGCCTGCACCGACTCCTTGACCCGTGCGGCAAACTCCGTATCGCTCCAGTCGCGGCGGGCAAAGCCCACCAACGCGAAGCTAGGCGGAAGCAGGCCCCGGTTGGCGAGATCGTAGACGGCCGGCATGAGCTTCTTGCGGGCCAGGTCGCCGGTGACCCCAAAGAGCACCAGCGACGACGGTCCCGCCACCCGGGAAAGCCGCCGGTCGCGGCTGTCCCGGAGCGGGTTGAGGTGTTGTGTAGCAGCTTCGTGGGGCATGGAGGTGTTCTGGCCTTATGCGTCGGTGTGCCGGCCGGCAAGTGCGGCCACCACAGTTTTCAGTTGTTCAACGCCGGCGGCCACATCCGTGAAGTGCAGACGCAGCACGGGCCGGCCGTGGTCGGCCAGCACCCGGGCGTCGCCGGCCGCCTGGGCGGCAATCAGCTCCCCAAAGGTGAAGGGGCGCTCCGGGATGGGCAGGTCCGCGGCGGTGGAACCGGTGATTTGAAGGAACACCCCGACGGCGGGCCCGCCCTTGTGGAACTGGCCGGTGGAGTGCAGGAAGCGGGGTCCCCAGCCAAACGTGACGGGACGGCCGGTGGCCGCCGCCAGCGGGTCGCGGACGTCGGCCAGCGACGGGTTCGCGGGCCGGTCCAGGTACGCCTGGACGCTGAGGTAGCCGTTGGCCGGCAGCCGCCCGGTCACGGCCTCCAGGGCCTGGGCCACGGTCGTGGCCCCGGCCAGCCAGCCGGCGTCGTCATTGGCCGTGCGGACCTCGACGGCGCCGTCGGTGAACAGGGCGGGCGTCGGTGCGGGGGTGGCGTCGAGCAGGCCGCGGGCGGCGACCTTGGCGGCCTCCACGTCCGGCTGGTCAAAGGGATTGATGCCCAGCAGGCGGCCGGCGACGACGGTGGCAAACTCCCACACCATCAATTGCGCGCCCAGGTCCCCGGCGATGGATACCGAATTTGAGCCGCTCTCGCCGTTCGCGCCGTTCTCGCCCAGCTCGACGTCGGCGTCCGCGGCCACCAGCCGCGCGGTCAGCACGTCGGGCGCCCCGCCGGTCACCTCGGGGGAGTCCGGGCCGGCCACGACGGGCAGCAGCCCGGTGCCCAGCTTGCCGGTCGATTCGGCGATCAACTGCTCGGCCCAATCGGCGAACCCGACGATGCCCGATCCTTCGTCCACGATCACGATTTTGTCCCGCAGCGGGGCCGTCCCGCCCAGGGCCGCGCCCAGGGCCAGGCCGATGTTCTCCGCGGCGTCCTCACGCAGGATTTCCGCGGCCTCCTCGGCCGAGTCCAGCAGCGCCCGCACATCCACCCCGGCCAGGCCAGAGGGAACCAGACCGAACGCGGTCAGTGCCGAATAGCGCCCGCCCACATTGGGGTCGGCGTTGAAGACCTTGCGGTAGCCGGCCGCGCGGGCGGAAGCGTCCAGCGGCGAGCCGGGGTCGGTCACGACAATGATGCGCCGCCGGGCGTCAATGCCGGCCGCGGCGAACTCCTGCTCGAAGATGCGCCGCTGCGAATCCGTCTCCAGCGTGGAACCGGACTTGGAGGATACGACGATGGCGGTTTGCGCGAGCCGGTCGGAGACCGCGGCACGGACCTGGTCCGGGTCGGTGCTGTCCAGCACGGTGAGTTCGACGCCGGCCGTGGCCGTGATGACCTCCGGGGCCAGGGACGAGCCGCCCATGCCGCACAGCACGATGTGGGTGACACCCTCGGCGGCCAGTTCCAGGCGCAGGGCCTCGATGTCCGCCACCAGGGGCGCGGACACCTCGGGGGCGCTCACCCAGCCGAGCCGGATCGCGGACTCGCTTTCGGCGTCCGGACCCCACAACGTGGCGTCCTTGGCGAAGATCCGGGAGGCGATCCGCTCGGCCACGAGCGTCGGAAGGTGGGCCGTGCCGGCGGCCCGGGCGGCGCCGGTGGCCGCGAATGCCAGCGTCGTCATGCCCTAGGCCTCCGCGCCGACGGCGTCCAGGGCGTCCTGGACGTGGTCCAGCAGTTCCTTCCAGCTGGTCACGAACTTCGCCAAGCCCTCGCGCTCCAGCAAGTCCACGACGTCGTTGTAGGAAACACCCAGGCTCTCGAGCTTGTTCAGCAGGGCGTTGGCATCCTGGTAGCCGGAGGTGATGGTGTCCCCGGTGACCACGCCGTGGTCGAAGACGGCCTCGAGGGTCTTCTCCGGCATGGTGTTGACCACATTGGCGGCAACCAGCTCGGTGACGTACATCGTGTCCGGGTAGGCCGGGTCCTTCACACCCGTGGAAGCCCACAGGGGGCGCTGGGGCAGGGCCCCGGCGTCGGCCAGCAGGGCCCAGCGCTCGGTGCTGAACATCTCCTCGAACACCTGGTAGGCCAGGCGGGCGTTGGCGATGCCGGCCTTGCCCTTGAGCCCGCGAGCCTCCTCGGTGCCCACGGCATCGAGGCGCTTGTCGATCTCCGTGTCCACGCGGGAGACGAAGAAGGAGGCCACCGAGTGGATATCGGCGAGGGCATGCCCGTTGGCCTTGGCCTGCTCGAGCCCGTTGAGGAAGGCGTTGACGACGGCGCGGTAGCGTTCCAGGGAGAAGATCAGCGTGACGTTGACGCTGATGCCCGCGGCCAGGGTGGCCGTGATGGCCTCCAGCCCCTCCAGGGTGGCCGGGATCTTGATGTAGACGTTCTTCTTGTCCACCTTGGCGTAGAGGCGCTTGGCCTCGGCGATGGTGCCCTCGGTGTCCCAGGCCTTGCGCGGGTCGACCTCGATGGACACGCGGCCGTCGACGCCCCGGGTGGACTCGGCGATGGGGGCGAACAAGTCGCAGCCCGCGGCCACGTCCGCCGTCGTCAGCTCAAAGAGGGCGTCCTCGGAGTGCACGCCCTGGGCCGAGAAGGCCCGCAGCTCGGCCTTGTAGGCGTCGCTCTTGGTGATGGCGGCCTCGAAGATGCTGGGGTTGGTCGTGACGCCGACAACGTTCTTGTCGCCAATGAGGGTCTGCAGGCTGCCCGACTCCAGGCGCGTGCGGGAGAGGTCGTCAAGCCAGATGGAAACGCCGGCGGCGGAAAGGGCCGCAGTGGGAGTCAAATCAGTCATCTCTTTATCTTCTTTCTGAAAAAAATATGTGACTTTGGTAGGAAGACTCCGCAGGGGCGGGTGGAGGGCCCGTGCCCTGCGGCGGGAGGCTAGGCACCGGCGGCGGCCATGGAGTCCCTGGCGGCGGCGGTGACGGCCTCGGTGGTGATGCCGAACTCCTGGAACAGGCGCTTGTAGTCGGCGGAGGCGCCAAAGTGTTCCAGGGAGATGGAACGGCCGGCGTCGCCGGTGAATTCGCGCCAGCCCAGGGACAGGCCGGCCTCCACGGACACGCGGGCCTTGACGGCGGCGGGGAGCACCTGCTCGCGGTAGTCGGCCGGCTGGGCGTGGAACCATTCCACACACGGCATGGACACGACCCGGGCGGCGACGCCGTCGGCCGCCAGGGCCTCGCGGGCCTCCACGGCCAGCTGGACCTCCGAGCCCGTGGCGATCAGGATCACGTCGGGGGTGGTGACGGTGCCCTCACGCACGGCCTCGGCCAGGATGTAGCCGCCCCTGGCCACCCCGGCGGCGGAGCCGAAGTCGGTGGCCGTGGCCGGGCCGGCGCCGCGGGCGTAGGTGGGGATGTTCTGGCGGGTCAGCACGATCCCGGCCGGGTGGTCGGTGGTCTGCAGGATCTTGGCCCAGGCCGCGGCGACCTCGTTGGCGTCGCCGGGGCGCACCACGTCCAGGCCGGGGATGGCCCGCAGCGTGGCGAGCTGCTCCACCGGCTGATGGGTGGGGCCGTCCTCGCCCAGCCCGATCGAGTCGTGCGTCCAGACGTAGATGGACGGCACGCCCATGAGGGCGCTGAGCCGGATCGCCGGCCGCTGGTAGTCGCTGAAGATCAGGAACGTCCCGGAGAACGCCCGGGTGGGGCCGCCGAGGTGGATGCCATTGACAATGGCGGCCGCGGCGTGCTCGCGGATGCCAAAGTGCAGCACCCGGCCGTAGGGCCCCCCGGACCAGGTGTCCGTCTGCTTGGAAGCCGGCACAAACGAGCCCGACCCCTCGATGGTGGTGTTGTTGGAGCCGGCGAGGTCGCAGGAGCCGCCCCACAGCTCCGGGAGCACCGGGCCGATGGCGTTGAGGACCTTGCCGGAGGCGACACGGGTGGACACGTCCTTGCCGGGGGCAAAGTCGGGCAGGCTGGCCTCCCAGCCGGCCGGCAGCTTCTTGTTCTCGAGGCGCTCGAGCAGGGCCGCATTCTCCGGGTTGGCGGCCTGCCAGGCGGTGAAGCCGGCGGTCCATTCCGTGCGGGCCGCGGCGCCGCGCTCCACCAGCTGGCGGGCGTGGGCCAGGATGGCGGGGTCGACGTCGAAGTGCTTCTCCGGGTCGAAGCCCAGCTCGGTCTTCAGCGCGGCCACCTCGGCGGCGCCCAGCGCCGAGCCGTGGATGGCGCCCGTGTTCTGCTTCTTGGGGGAGGGGTAGCCGATGATGGTGCGCAGCAGCACCAGGGACGGCTTGCTGGTCTCGGCCTTTGCCGCCTGAAGGGCGGCGTTGAGCTCTGCGACGTCCTCGACATATTCGCCGGTCTTCGTCCAGTCCACGCGCTGCACGTGCCAGCCGTAGGCCTCGTAGCGCGCAAGGACATCCTCCGAGTAGGCGATGTTGGTGTCGTCCTCGATGGAGATGTGGTTCGAATCGTAGATGACCACCATATTGCCCAGTTCCTGGTGCCCGGCCAGCGAGGACGCCTCGCTGGTCACGCCTTCCTGGAGGTCGCCGTCGGAGGCGATGACCCACACGGTGTGGTCGAAGGGGCTGGTGCCGGGGGCGGCGTCGGGGTCCATCAGCCCGCGCATGCGCCGCTGGGAGTAGGCAAAGCCGACCGCGGAGGCCAGGCCCTGGCCGAGGGGGCCGGTGGTGATCTCCACACCCCGGGTGTGCTTGTACTCGGGGTGGCCGGGGGTCAGGGAGCCCCAGGTGCGCAGCGCCTGAAGATCGGTGAGCTCCAGGCCGTAGCCGGAAAGGAAGAGTTGGATGTAGAGCGTCAGGGACGTGTGGCCGGGGGAGAGGATGAACCGGTCGCGGCCAATCCAGTCGGGCGTCTTCGGGTCCAGGCGCATGACCTTTTGAAAGAGCAGGTAGGCTGCCGGGGCCAGGGACATGGCGGTTCCGGGGTGGCCGTTGCCGACCTTTTCCACTGCGTCGGCCGCCAGCACCCGGGCGGTGTCCACCGCGCGCTGGTCTTCGGCTGTCCAGGTAAACGGTGCGGAATCCAAATGTGACACTTACAGTCCCTCTCGTTGGGTGCATGGATGAAACAGGCGCGGTGACATCGGACGGACGTGGTCGAAACCCTGCCAGCCGCCCCGGTGCGCACTGCTCACGGTACAAAATTTCATCTGGCTTCAGCTTAGTCCAACAGCCATGGGCGACCACTAAATCCGGCGGCTCGCACGCATTCACATTGCGGTCACCTGCGCGGACATGTGATCAAGTTTCAGGGAAGTTCACCCTGATCCTTGACTAATGTCGATTCATGCCTATCCAGCGTCGGACGGGTATGATATTGAGAGGCTCGGCCGGGGCCTGACGCAGGTCCGGCCGATTGCTGGAATCCAACGATGAAACATGGTGACATTACACGTGAGTGCAACGCATGCCCCCACCGCCGGAACCGCATCCAACGGCTCCGTGGGGTTCTCCGCCAAGGCCAAGGGATACCTGGCCCTGACCAAGCCCCGGGTGGTGGAGTTGCTGTTGGTGACGACGCTGCCCACCATGTTCTTCGCCCAGCGGGGCGTTCCGGGCGTCTGGCTCATGGTGGCCACCATGGTCGGCGGTGCGCTGGCCGCCGGCGCGTCCGGGGCGTTCAACTGCTACATTGACCGCGACATCGACAAGATCATGCACCGCACCTCCAAGCGCCCGCTGGTGACCGGGGTCATCACCCCCCGTGAGGCGCTCGTGTTTTCCTGGGTGCTGGCCGTGTTGTCGGTGGTCATCCTGTGGTTCGGCGCCAACCCGCTGACCGGCCTGTTGGGCGTGGGCGCCATCTTCTTGTACGTCGTGGTCTACTCGCTGATCCTCAAGCGCCGCACCACGCAGAACATCGTGTGGGGCGGGGCCGCCGGCTGCATGCCCGTGCTCATCGCCTGGGCGGCCGTGACCAACACGGTGGACTGGCCCGCCGTCGTGCTCTTCATGATCATCTTCCTGTGGACTCCGCCGCACTACTGGCCGCTGTCCATGCGCTACAGCGACGACTACAACGCCGTCAATGTCCCCATGCTCGGCGCCGTGGCCGGGTCCCGCACCGTCGCCGTCCAGGTGGTCTTGTACACGTGGGCCATGGTGGCGTGCTCCCTGCTGATGGTGCCCCTCGGCGGTGCCGGGGTCGTCTACACGGTCACGGCCGTGGCCGCCGGCGCGTGGTTCCTCTTTGAGGCCCACACGCTGTACAACAACTCCACGAAGGACCTGGTCACCAAGAAGAACGCCATGAAGGTGTTCCACGTGTCCATCACCTACCTGACCCTGGTGTTCCTCTCCCTGGCCATCGACCCCTTCGTCGGGGCCCCGTTGATCGGCTAACTAGCCGCCGCACCGCCCCCGCCCCACCCCTACCTGACCCGCAATAGATGTCGAAAATTCGTGATTTGAGCGTGTTTTTCGACATCTATTGCGGGTTGGTTGCGTGGTGAGCCGGGGACGACGGCGGCCCCGTACCTTGGGCGTTCAAGGTGCGGGGCCGCCGTCGTCCCCGCTTGGGGGACTAGTTCGGTCGTCGCTTAGGCGCGGACCCGGTCCGCACCGCGGCGCAGGGCGAGGTCGGCCATATTGGTGCCCGTGGCCAGCAGTGCCGAGGAGCCAAGCATGTGCAGGCCCACCAGCAGGGCAGGGACGCCGGTGAAGTACTGCCAGTAGCCGATGACGCCCTGGAACACCACGGTGGCGATCAACAAGATGGCGGCGGTGCGCAGGAGGTCGCCCTTGCCGCGGCGCCACAGCAGGATCACCAGGATGACCGAGACGGCCACCAGGAGGTACACCGGCACCACGTGGGTGCGGGTGATCAGGTACGGGTCAAGCATGTTCCGGGGGGCGTTGGCGTCGCCGGCGTGCGGACCGGAACCGGTCACCATGGTCCCGAGCACCACGGCCAGGTAGGTGCAGACGGCGGCCACGACGCTCAGCTGGCGGATGGTCCGCCCCGGACGCACGACGCCGGCGGGAGCCGAGACGCCCGTCCTGCCGTAGGTGCGGTTCACCAGCAGCATGGCAAAGACCACCAGGGCGGCGGAGACCAGGAAGTGCAGGCTGACGACGTAAGGATTCAGGCCGGTCTTCACGGTGATCCCGCCGATGACGGCCTGGGCCGGAATGCTGGCCAGCAGGCCAACCGCCAGCCCGAACAGGTCCCGCCGTTCCCTGCGCAGCTTCCACAACATCACCAGCATGGCCAGCGCGACGGCGGCCAGCGCAAACGTCAGGGTCCGGTTGCCGAACTCGATGATGCCGTGAATGCCCATCTCGGGCGTGTTGACCACGGACTCGGCGGTGCACTTGGGCCACGTGGGGCAGCCCAGGCCGGAGGCGGTCAGCCGCACGACGCCGCCGGAGACGATCAGCACGCCCTGGCCGATGAGGGACGCGACGGACAGCCGGCGCAGCGCGGGGGTGATGGTGGTGGGGAGGCGGCTGCCCAGGGATCGGGCGGCCGTGCTGCGTTGACTCACTTCATTCACGTCTTTCAACTCCATTTGAACCATTTGATTGCCGCGAGCGAACCGGCGACGGCCCACGCGAGCAAGATGACAAGGGCGAAGATATTCACGTCGCCGTCCAGCAGGGCCGCGCGCATCAGTGTTCCCAGCGCCCCGGAGGGCAGCCAGTCGACGATTCCGGCCATGGTGGTTGAGAACTTTTCCGCCGGCAGCACAATCCCGCCGAGGGCCGCGAACAGGATCCAGCCCAGGTTGGTGATCGCCAGGGTGGCCTCGGGCCGGACCGTCCCGGCAATGAGCAGGCCGAGGGCCGTAAAGGTGGCGGCGCCCAGCACGAGCAGTGGAATGCCCAGCAGGATGCCGACGACGGGCGGACGCCAGCCCAGGAAGGCGGCCACGGTGGAGATGACGGCCACCTGGATGGCCAGCGCCGCCAGCACCGCGATGACCTTCCCGGCGATCAGCCCGGTCCTGCCCAGCGGGGTGGTGGAGAGGAAACGCAGGACTCCGTACCGGCGGTCAAAGCCGGTCGCGATGCCCTGCCCGGTGAACGCCGTCGACAGGGCGCACAGGGCCAGGATGCCGGGGGTGGCGATGTTGATGCGGGAATCTCCCATGCCGTCCAGGATGGGGGTGACGGCCAGCGCGATCAGGCCCAGCAGCGGCATCACGATCATGAGCACCAGCTGTTCGCCGTTGCGCAACATGGTGGCAGCCTCGTGCCGGCCCTGGTTGAGCACCCGCCGAAATAGCGGGGCGGCGGCGCCCGGCTGGGCGTCCCTAAAATTCAGGGACGCCGGGTTGTGGGGGGAGTGGACCGGGACGCTCATCGGATTTCCCTTTCAACGGCCGGGGACAGGGGCTGGGGCGGGGAGCTTTCCCTGGACACGGCCAGGAACACATCCTCCAGGGACTGTGACGCCAGGTGCACCGACGTCGGCATGATGGCCAGCTCCGCGCACCACCGGCCAAAGGCGGCCAGGTCCGCCGGCTCCAGCGAACCGGTGAGCCGGTAGCTGCCCGGCCGGGTCTCTTCGCACGCCACCCCCGCCCGGCGCAGGCCGGAGAGGTCCCCGCCCGGGGCCGCCTCAAACGTCATGGTGCGCCGGGTCAAGGTGGCCGTGGACTGGCGCAGCAGCTCCGGCACCGTGCCCTGGGTGACCGACTCGCCGTTGTTCACGATGTAGACGTAGTCGGCGAGCCGCTGGGCGTCATCGAGCAGGTGCGTGGTGAGGACGATCGCCTTGCCGGCGTCGCGCAACTCGCGGATGAGCTCGAACACCATGATCCGCGACTGCGGGTCCAACCCGGCGCTGGGTTCATCCAGGAAGAGAATTTCGGGATTGCCCAGCAGGCTCGCCGCCAAGGCCACCCGCTGCTTTTGCCCGCCCGAGAGCCGGCGGATGGTGGTGCCGGAGAATTCGCCGATGCCCAGCCGCGCCACCAGCGCATCCACGCTCAGCGGATGGTCATACATCCCGGCAATGTGCCGCAGCAGCGCCACGGGTCGGGCCGCCGGGGGCAGGCCGCCGTCCTGGAGCATCACCCCCACCCGGGCCCGCAGCCCGGCATCGGCCGTTTCGGGGTCTTGGCCCAGGAGCGAAATGGTGCCGGCGGTACGGCGCTGCAGCCCCTGGGCGCATTCAATGGTCGTCGTCTTGCCGGCGCCATTGGCCCCCAAAAGGGCCGTGACCTGGCCGTAATGGGCCCGCAGGCTGATGTTGGAGATGATCCGCTTCATCCGGCCCTCCAAGGCCGGTATCGGGCCGACATCCTTGACGAGGCCGGCGATATCCAGCGCGGGAACGGCGTCGGGGCCGGCCCCCGGGGCGGGGAAATGAGATTCTGGCACGGGCCTATTCTACGCGAGGTAGTATGCGCGAAAGTCTGCACCAGCGAAGGGACAAGAGTATGCGCCGTTGCGTCCGGGCACCCCGGCAACGTGGGTAGGCTCACCTTACTGGTATGGACCGGCGAATTACGACATACTTGTGTTGTTTATTAGTAGCGGTTTTTTCCATGTGCTGGAGGTGTGCAGGTGACGCAGGCAGTCTCGGGTGTTGCCGCCGTGCCGGATCCGGACGAGCGGACCCGCGATCGGGTGCTGACCGCGGTGCTCGAACGCGGCCCCGTCAGCGCCGCCCAATTGGGCAGGCTGCTCGGACTGACCCCCGCCGCGGTGCGCCGCCACCTGGACACGCTCTCCCGGCAGGGAGTGATCGAGGTCAAGCTGACCAGCAACGCCCACGCCGGCGCGGGGCGGCCCGCGCGCCGCTACGTAGTCTCCAAGCAGGGCCAAAGCGAGATCGGTGACGACTACCTGGAAATTGCACGCCTGGCCCTGACGGAGATTGCCGGGGGGCAGGGCGAACAGGGGATCGTCGACTTTGCCGAGCGCCGGTTTGCCAAGATGGAAGAAAAATACCAGCCGCTGGTTGACGCCGCCGGCCCGGACGTGGCCGCCCGCTCCAAGGCCCTGGCCTCGGCCCTGAACACCGACCGCTTCGTGGCGACCTCCAATTCGCTCAATCCCCATTCCGCCATGGCCGCCGAGCAGCTGTGCCAGGGGCACTGCCCCATCCAGGAGCTCGCGACCACCTTCCCCGAGTTTTGCGACGCCGAAACGGAAGTCTTTGCACGGCTTCTGGGCGTCGATGTGCGCAGGCTGTCCACGCTCGCCAGCGGCGGACATGTTTGCACCACCCATGTGCCAACGGGGCGGGCCGTGGTCCGCAAGCGTGTCAACACGCCAGCAGTCCACGCCGCGCCGTCGAACAATATTTCCAACCATCAGCAAGAAAGGCCGTGATGACGGATCAACTAGCGCAGGAAGTAGGCGCCGATGCTGCTGTCCATGACAGTGTCACCACCGATATCCTCGAACGAAACCCGGAGTTGGAGGGCATCGGAACCTATGCCTTCGGCTGGTCGGACAAAAACACCGCCAGTGACAACGCCCGGCGCGGCCTGAGCGAGGAAGTCGTCCGTGACATCTCGGCCAAAAAGGGCGAGCCGCAGTGGATGCTTGATATGCGCCTGAAGGGCCTGAAGTACTTCGACCGCAAGCCCATGCCCACCTGGGGCGCGGACCTCTCCGGCATCGACTTCGATAACATCAAGTACTTTGTGCGCTCCACGGAAAAGCAAGCCCAGACCTGGGAAGACCTGCCCGAGGACATCCGCACCACCTATGAGCGCATCGGCATCCCGGAGGCCGAGCGCAACCGCCTGGTCGGCGGCGTCACGGCCCAGTACGAGTCCGAGGTCGTCTACCACCAGATTCGCGAGGACCTGGAAGCCCAGGGCGTCATCTTCACCGACACCGACACCGCATTGCGCGAACACCCCGAATTCTTCGAGGAATACTTCGGCACCATGATCCCGGTGGGCGACAACAAGTTCGCGTCGCTGAACACGGCCGTCTGGTCCGGCGGCTCCTTCGTCTACGTCCCCCCGGGCGTCCACGTCGAAATCCCGCTGCAGGCCTACTTCCGCATCAACACGGAGAACATGGGCCAGTTTGAGCGCACGCTCATCATCGCCGACGAGGGAAGCTACGTCCACTACATCGAGGGCTGCACGGCCCCCATCTACACCTCGGACTCCCTGCACTCGGCCGTCGTGGAGATCGTGGTGAAGAAGAACGCCCGCGTTCGCTACACCACCATCCAGAACTGGTCCAACAACGTGTACAACCTGGTGACCAAGCGCGCCATCGCGCACGAAGGCGCCACGATGGAATGGGTCGACGGCAACATCGGCTCCAAGGTCACCATGAAGTACCCGGCCGTCTACCTGGTCGGCGAGCACGCCAAGGGGGAGACCCTGTCCATCGCGTTTGCCGGCGAGGGCCAGCACCAGGACACCGGCTCGAAGATGGTTCACATTGCGCCGAACACGCAGTCCTCCATCATCTCCAAGTCCGTGGCGCGCGGCGGCGGCCGCTCCGCCTACCGCGGCCTGGTCCAAATCCGCGAAGGCGCCACCCATTCGGCCAATACGGTCCGTTGCGACGCCCTGCTGGTGGACACCATCTCCCGGTCGGACACCTACCCGTACGTCGACGTCCGCGAGGATGACGTCTCCATGGGCCACGAGGCCACCGTTTCGAAGGTCAGCGCGGAGCAGTTGTTCTACCTGATGTCCCGCGGCATGCCCGAGGACGAGGCCATGGCTATGATCGTGCGCGGCTTTATCGAGCCGATTTCGCGTGAACTTCCCATGGAATATGCGCTTGAACTGAACCGCCTGATCGAACTGCAGATGGAAGGGGCCGTCGGCTAAATGACCGAGCTCACCGAAGAAAAGACAACCGACGAAAAAGTTTGGTCCCAGGGGTTCATCAAGGGCATGACCGAGGAAGGCGAAAAGCTTTCCGAGATCAATCCCGAGACCGGCCCGCTCGGCGGCAGCGCAGCCAAGGCCCACAGCCACGGCGGCGACAGCCACGGCGGCGGGGTCGGCATTCCGGACAGCTCACGCGCCGGCCGCCTCACCTCCTACAAATTGGCCGATTTCCCGCTCATCACCGGCCGCGAAGAGGACTGGCGCTTCACCCCGCTCAAGCGCCTGCGCGGGCTGGACCGCGTGGGTGTCAAGGGCCAGGAACTCAACGGCCCGGCCCCCACCATTGAGGTCACCACCCCTGACGCGGTCACGGTTGAGACCGTGGGGCGTGAGGATGCGCGCATCGGCAGCGCGGGCATTCCCGAGGACCGGGTGGCCGCGGCCGCCTGGGAAAACTTCACCACCGCCACCGTCGTCACCCTGCCCAAGGAATACGCCGGCACGGTCGATGACATCACCACCTTGACGATCACCGGCGCGGGCGAGACCCCTGCGGCGTCGCACATCCTGGTGCACGCCAAGCCGTTCGCAACCGGGGTCGTGGTCCTGGACCACCGTGGCAGCGCCGTCCTGAGTGAAAACGTGGAGATCCTGGTGGAGGACGGCGCGACCCTGACGGTCGTGAGCATCCAGGACTGGGACAACGACGCCGTACACGCCAGCGCCCAGCACATCAAGGTGGGCCGGGACGCCAAGGTCAAGCACGTCGTCGTCAACCTCGGCGGCAGCCTGCTGCGCACCACACCGTCCGCCCGCTACAGCAGCACCGGCGGCGAAGTGGAAATGTACGGGTTGTACTTTGCCGACGCCGGCCAGCACCTGGAGCAGCGCCTGTTCGTGGACCACTCCACGAACAACTGCAAGTCCCGGGTCACCTACAAGGGCGCCTTGCAGGGCGAGGGCGCGCATGCCGTGTGGATCGGCGATGTCCTCATCCGCAAGGAGGCCGAGGGAACCGACACGTACGAGCTGAACCGGAACCTGATCCTGACCCAGGGTGCGCGCGCGGACTCCGTGCCGAACCTGGAAATCGAGACCGGGCTGATCGAGGGTGCCGGCCACGCCAGCGCCACCGGCCGCTTTGACGACCAGCAGCTGTTCTACCTCCAGGCCCGCGGCATCCCCGAAGACGTCGCCCGGCGCCTGGTGGTGCGCGGGTTCCTCAACGAGGTCATCCAGCACATCAAGGTTCCCGCCCTGGAGGAGCGCCTGCGCGAGTCCGTGGAGCGTGAACTGGCGGCAGGCACGCTGTAATGACCGAAGCATCCGCCACGTTGCCGGCCGGCGTCGTCGTCTGCCATGTGGGTGACGTATCCGTCAAGTCGTCCCTCCTGGTCGAAATCGGCGAGCTGCCCGTGGCGATCGTGCGCGACTCCTATGGAGAGCTGCACGCGATCGGGGACACGTGCTCGCACGCGGAAATTTCGCTCAGCGAGGGCGACGTGGAGGACGCCACCATCGAATGCTGGGCACACGGCAGCTCGTTCGACCTGAAAACGGGCGAACCGCTGACATTGCCGGCCTTCGAACCGGTGCCGGTCTTTGCCCTGGCCATCCACGGCGACGACGTCTACGTGGACGTCACCAACATTCTCAACGGCGTCATCACGCAGTAGCGCTGGAACGAACACCACCAAACTTTTTTTAGGAGAAAATAGAGTATGTCTACTCTGGAAATCAAGGACCTGCACGTCAGCATCGCCACCGAGCAAGGCGCCAAGCCGATCCTCAAGGGCGTCAGCCTGACCATCAAGACCGGTGAGACCCACGCCATCATGGGCCCCAACGGCTCCGGCAAGTCCACCCTGGCCGCCACCATCGCCGGACACCCCCGGTACACGGTGGACAGCGGGTCCATCACGCTCGACGGCGAGGACGTCCTGGCCATGAGCGTGGACAAGCGCGCCCGGGCCGGCCTGTTTTTGGCCATGCAGTATCCGGTGGAAATCCCCGGTGTCACCATGACGAACTTCCTGCGCACCGCCAAGACCGCGATCGACGGCGAGGCCCCCAAGCTGCGCACCTGGACCAAGGACGTCAAGGCGGCCATGCAGCAGCTGCGCATCGAGCCGGAGTTCGCCGAGCGCAATGTCAACGAAGGCTTCTCCGGCGGCGAGAAGAAGCGCCACGARATCCTGCAGCTGGAACTGCTCAAGCCGAAGTTCGCCATCTTGGATGAGACCGACTCCGGCCTGGACGTGGATGCCTTGAAGGTTGTTTCCGAGGGCGTCAACCGCGCCATCGAAACGGGCGGGCTGGGCACCTTGCTCATCACCCACTACACCCGCATCCTGCGCTACATCAAGCCCGACTTTGTGCACGTTTTCGTTGACGGCAACATCGCCGAGCAGGGCGGCCCCGAGCTCGCCGACCGCCTCGAAGATGAAGGTTACGACCGTTACCTGTCGGCGCAAGCCGTCCAGGCCTAGCCGGCACCGGGCCCACGCCTACGCTAAGAAGGAATCATGACTGATATCAGCGAATCAACGGCCCCAGCGGCCAGCGCACAGACAAGTCTGGAAGACGTCGAGGAAGCACTCAAGGACGTCATCGACCCGGAGCTCGGCGTCAACATCGTCGACCTCGGCCTCCTGTACGGGCACCGCTACGGGGACGACGGTGCCCTGCTGCTGGACATGACGCTGACCACGGCGGCCTGCCCCCTCCAGGACGTCATCGAGGAACAGGTCGAAAACGCGCTCGGACCCATCGTGGACGAGTGGCGGATCAACTGGGTCTGGATGCCGCCGTGGGGTCCCGAGCGGATCACCGATGACGGCCGCGACCAGATGCGCGCCCTCGGCTTCAACATCTAGCTCGCGCCTGGCGACTGACCCGCAATACATGTCGAAAATCGTTGATTTTTCCGATTTTTCGACATGTATTGCGGGTCAGTTTCCTTAAGTTAGACCGCGGGGACCGCGAATGTGTCGCAGCCGGCCAGGTCGGCGGACTGGTAGCCGGTGTACAGCCACTTTTGGCGTTGCGCGCTGGAGCCGTGCGTCCAGGACTCCGGGTTGGTGCGGCCGGTGGCGGCCTGCTGGATGCGGTCGTCCCCTACGGAGGCGGCCGCCGACAACGCATCATTGAGGTCCTTTTGCACCAGCGGCGCCAGGAACGGCCGGCCGGAGCCCGGTGCGGGTTGGCTGGAGGCGTACCGCATCCAGATGCCCGCGTAGCAGTCGGCCTGCAGCTCCGTGCGCACCGAGGCCGACTGGGCGCCCCGCGGATCCGCCTGGGCCTTGCCGACGGTACCCAGCAGGTCCTGGAGGTGGTGGCCGAACTCATGGGCCACCACGTATTCCTGCGCCAGGGGTCCGCCCGAGGAACCGAACCGGGTTTCCAGCTGCGCGAAGAAGTCCGGGTCGAAGTAGGCCTTGTTGTCCGCGGGGCAATAGAATGGGCCGACGTCGGAGGAGGCCGTGCCGCACCCCGTTCCGACCCGGGCACTGAAGATCACCGTTTTCGGCGCCGTGTAGGTGACGTTGTACTGCCGCAGGTAGGCCGGCCAAAAGCTGTTGAGCGAATTGGCCGTGCCCAGGATGCGGCAGTCCAGCCGGCTGTTGGCGTCCTGGCCGGTGAGGCAGCTTTCCAGCTCCGAGCCGCCACCCTGTTCGATGGCCGGCTGGGTGGACCCGCCTCCCACCAGCCCTGCCAGCAGGTCCGGGTTGATGCCAAGCAATGCGCCGATCAGGAGCAGCAGGCCGCCGCCGAGGCCGATCCCCACCTTGCCGGCGGGGCGCATGCCGCCCCGCCGGTCCTCGGCCTGCGACGGATCAAGGCGGGCCCCCTCGTTAAACGTCATGGCACCACACTAGACGCCGGCCGGCGACCATCCCATGGGTGGAGACGAGTGAACATTTTCGGAGCCCCGTCGCTTACCATGAAGGCGATGCCGTTTCTCAACCAGGTGCGCCGGTGGGCCAAGATGCAACCGGAGCGCACCGCCGTCGCCGTGGGTGCCCGCTCACTCAGCTATGCCCAGCTGCAGGCCGCCGTCGAGGCCACCCTCGAGGCCGCCCTGCGCCGGGCGGACGCCCCGGAAGGCGCAGCCCCGGAAGGCGCACCGCGCCCGCTCGTGACCGTCGTGGACCGGGCCAACGGCCTTGACCTCGCCGTCGAGTTCTGCACCGCTGTGGCCGGCGACGGCGTGGCCGCCGTCCTGGACCCGTCGTGGCCGGCGCCGCTGCGGGCCTCCCTCACCGCCGCCGCGGCACACTGGTCCGCCGGCAGGACGCGCGGGGTCGCGACCGGTCTCGCTGACGGCCCGCCGGAATCGGCGTTCCTGCTGGGCTTCACCTCGGGCACCAGCGCCCTGCCCAAGGCGTTCACCCGGACCCGCCGCTCCTGGACGGAGTCCTTCGCCACCAGCGTGCGCTACTTCGCCGTCCGCCCCGAGACCGTCACGCTGGCCCCCGGCCCCATGTCCGCCAGCATGAACCTGTACGCCCTCGCGGAATGCCTGGCCGCCGGCTCCACGTTCCGTGCCCTGCCGGACTTCAGCGCCGACGCCGTCCTGGACGCCCTGGCGGACGACGGCGTCACCCGGCTCGTGCTGGTGCCCACCGTCTTGGCGCTGCTCGCCGAGCGCGGCCTGGCCACCGGCCGCGGCCCGGAGGCCGTGCGCTCCATCGTGTGCGCCGGTGCGGCACTATCCACACCCGCCCTGGCCGCCGCCGCCGCGTGGGCCCCGCAGGCGGTCATCCACCAGTATTACGGCGCCTCGGAGCTGGGCTTCGTGGCCGCCGGCGTTGTGGCCGGTCCAACCGCGACGCGGCCGTTCGTGCCGCTGCGCGTGGGAGGCGCATTCCCCGGCGCCCGGCTCAGCATTCGGGACGCGGCCGGCGTGCCGCTGCCGGCCGGGCAAACGGGCGGCATCCATGTGCGCAGCCCCTATGTCAGTGACGGCTACGCCTGGGGAGATGACCGGCTCGCCTTCAGCTCCGTGCCGGCGGACGACGGCGGCGGCCCCTGGTCCACCGTCCACGACCAGGGATTCCTCGACGCCGAGGGAACGCTGAGTGTTGTCGGGCGGGCCTCGGAGATGATCGTCACCGGCGGCAACAACGTGTACCCGCAACAGGTCGAGGCCGCCCTCGCGCCCCCCGCGAAATCCCCTGCCGCGGGGGCGAAGCAACCGGACGTCACGGTAATGGTTACCGGCATCGCGGACCCTTACCGGGGTCAGCGCGTGGTCGCGGGCCTCTATGTCGATGCCCCGGCCGACGCGCCCGACTCGTTCCTTCGGCAGGCACTGGCCGGGATCCGGGGCCGGGCGGCGCTGCTGGCGCACCAGGCGCGCCCGTCCCGGTACTACGTGGCGACCGAGCCGCCCCTGACCCGCGCCGGGAAGCCAAGCCGGGCGCTGCTGCGCGACTGGATCGAGAAGGGGGACCCGCGTGTCCGACGACTCCACTGAAACTCCCGCGGCCGGACGGCCGAGCGCCCAGCGGACCCCGGCGGATCCGGCCCGGACGCCGGTCATCATTGCCGCCAAGCGGCTCCCGACGGCCAAAGCCGGCGGCCCGTACCGCAGCATCCCGGCGCACGAGCTCGCGGCGACGGTCTTGCGGGCGGTCGTGGCCGACGCCGGAATCCCGCCGGCGGAGATCTCCGACGTCATGCTGGGCAACGCGACCGGCGGAGGGGGCAACGTGGCCCGGCTGGCCGCCCTGACGGCGGGGTTCCCGGATTCGGTGCCCGGGCTGACGGTGGACAGGCAGTGCGGTTCGGGCCTCGAGGCCGTCATCCTGGCCTGCCGGCTCGTTGCGGCCGGGGCGGGGGAGACCTACGTCGCCGGGGGAGTGGAAAGCATCAGCACCGCCCCCGCGCGGGCCAACCGCAACGCCGACGGGACCTTGGACTTTTACAGCCGCGCCCAGTTCGCGCCGCGACAGACGGGGGACCCGGATCCCGGGCCGGCAGCCGAAAACGTGGCCCGCCGCTACGGCATCACGCGCGAACGCCAGGACGCCTACGCGCTTCAAAGCCATCGCCGGGCGCTGGATGCCGCCAAGGACGGCGCCTTTGCGGCGGAGCTGGTGCCGCTGGCCGGGCTGTCCGCGGACCAGGGCCCGCACAAGGGCCTGACGCCGGCGCTGATGGCACGGTTCCCGGCGGCATTTGTTCCCGGCGGAACCGTCACGGCGGCCAACTCCTGTCCCTACAGCGACGGCGCGGCCGCCGTCGTCGTCACCACCCTCGCGCGGGCCCGGCAGCTGGGGCGCGCCGGGCTGGTCTTCGAGGATGCCACCGTGGCCGGCAACGATCCGAACCTGCTGGGCATGGGGGCGGCGCATTCCACGCAGGCACTGATGGCCCGCGCCGCGGGGCGGGCACCCCGGTGGGAGCTGATCGAGTTCAACGAGGCCTTTGCGGCGCAGGTGCTGGCCGTGGCCGACCTCCTGGGCCTTGACGCGGCCCGGTTCAACGCCGACGGCGGCGCGCTGGCGCTGGGGCATCCGTACGGGGCATCGGGGGCCGTGTCCGTCACCCGGCTCTACGCCCAGGCGCAGCGCCGCGGCCTCGACGGCCTCTCCACGCTGGCGCTGATCAGCATGGCCGGCGGCATGGGCCTGTCCGCCCAATTCCAGTGGCGCAAGCCGTAGCGGCGGGTGCCGGGCGTCAGTCCGACTCGCTCTCGCCCAGGCCGCGGGCCGCCAGGGCCTCGCCGGTGGCGCGGGCATAGCCGACGGTCGAAATCACGACCGGCAGGGACCGGGCCAGCAGGTTCCGCTCCAGGCCCCGGGCCCGCGCGGCATCCCTGACATCGGCGAACGCGCCGATGACAAACGGAATGCTGCGCAGCATCAGGGCAACGGTCAGGGAAAACCGCTCGGGGTCCGCGCCAAAACGCGCCAACGGCCGCACCAGGGCCGACAAACCGTCCAGGAGCTCGTCCACGGGCGTGGTCGCCGTCAGGATGTTCGACGCCAGCACGGTGGCCACAATGGCGGCCACCACCTGCCACGCCGTCACCGGCCCGTTCTGCCACCACTGGTAGGCGGCAATAAGCACCAGGAACACGGCCATCAGGCGAACGGCCCGGCGCAAGCGGTCCCATGGCAGCCGGGCGACGCCGTGCGCGGCCACCACCAGCAACAGGACCGTGCCCGTCACGGCCGCGCCAAACCGGATCGAGACGGCCGGCGACGCCAGGCACAGCACGGCCGTGGCCAGCAGGAGTACGCCCTTGACCCACAGCCGCATGCGGTGCACGGGGGACGTCCCCGGGATGTACCCGGCCACCAGGTGGGCGTGGCCGCGCATCAGCCGGCCATTTCCCGGTACCGGGACACGGCCTCGGCGGGGTCGCCGTCAAAGGCGATGGCGCCGTCGTCAATCACCAGCACCCGGGCGCACGTGGCGGCCAGGGACAAATCGTGCGTGGACATGATGACCTGCTGCGGCAGGGCCGCGAGCCGCTCGCGCAGGAGCCGGGTATTGCGCAGGTCAAGGAGCGTGGAGGGCTCATCGAGGACCAGCACGGCCGGCTCGACGGCGAGCACGGCCGCCAGGGCGGTCAGCTGGCGTTCGCCCCCGGAGAGTTCGTAGATGCTGCTGTGCGCCAGATGGGCCAGACCGTAGCCGGCCAGGATGGCCTCGGCCCGCGCCCGCCGCTCCTTCTTGCCCAGTTTGAGCCGGCGCAGGGACAACTCCACGTCCTCCACCGGGGTGGGCATGACCAGCTGGGACAAGGGGTCGGTGAAGACGAAGCCCACGCTGCGCCGCACGGCCGCCCCGTCCGTGCGGGTGTCCAGGCCGTTCACCCGCACCGTGCCGGTGGACGGCAGCACCAGCCCGTTGAGCAGCCGCAGGAGCGTGGACTTTCCCGAGCCGTTGGCGCCGATGACGGCGATCCGCCGTTCCGCCAGGGTCACGGTGGCCGGCTTGAGGATGGAACGGACCCCGGTGCCGGCGGCGTCGAGGGGGGCGATGCTGACGCCGGCAGACTCCAGAACGATGGAAGGGGATGCGGGAGCGGTCACCGTCGGCGGCGCACCAGCAGGTCGGGGAACGCACGGTGCAGGCTCAAGGCGATGACGACGGCAATGACGTTCTTGAGGATGTCCCCGGGCAGGTAGATGGCATCGGCGCCGATCGCCGCGACCAGGCCCATGCCCTTGAGGACAAAGCCGATGATGCCGCACACGTGGATGACCACCATGCCGGCCAGGGCCGCACCGAACAAGGCAACGCCCTTGAAGCGCCGCCGCACCGCCCAGGTGGCCAGCAGGCCCACCACGGCGACGCCGAAGATGAAGCCGATGATGTAGCCGGCGGACGGGCTGGCCAGCACGGCCGGGCCGGCGCGGAAGCCGCTGAAGATCGGCAGGCCGGCCAGGCCCAGCAGGATGTACAGGCCGACCGCCGCGGTGCCGCGCCCGAAGCCAAGCACCAGCCCGCACAGGCTGACCACCAGGGTTTGCAGGGTGATGGCCACCCCGAGCGGGCCGACGTTGATGCCGGGAATGGTGATGGAGGCGGCCAGCAGCGCCGCGAACACGGCGATCAGGGACAGGTCGACGGCGCCCCAACGCTGGCGACGGACGGGCCGACCGTTGGTGGGTGCGGAGGAGGGGGACGGCGTCGTGCCCTCCGGGGCTTGCGGTGACCGCGATGATTGATTCATTGTGCGTTACTTTCCTCACGCCCGGATTTTAGTTGTGTCCGAACGTCGCTAGACTGGATAGGTTGTGCAAAGTGTGTCCAACCCAAGCAGGGGCGGCAACCTTATGCGGCACTTACCCACCTCTGAAAGGTTACTACGTTGATTACGGTCCAAGACCTTGAGTTACGCGCCGGGGCGCGACTGCTCATGGACGAAGTGTCATTCCGGATCGACAAGGGCGACAAAATCGGCCTGGTGGGGCGCAACGGTGCCGGGAAGACGACGCTGACCCGGGTGCTCGCCGGTGAGGGCCTGCCGGCCGGCGGCAAGGTCACCCGCGCCGGGGAGATCGGCTACCTGCCCCAGGATCCGCGCACCCCCGACATGGAGCAATTGGCCCGCGACCGCATCCTGGCCGCCCGCGACCTCGACAAGGTCATCACCAAGCTGCGCGCCGCCGAAGCCGAGATGGCCAGCGAGGACACCACGGTCCGGGACAAGGCCATGCGCCGCTACGACCGCCTGGAGAACGAGTTCCTGGCCGGCGGCGGGTATGCCGCCGAGGCCGAGGCCGCCGCTATTTCCTCCAACCTGGCCCTGCCCGAGCGCATCCTGAATCAGCCGCTCAAAACACTCTCCGGCGGCCAGCGCCGCCGCGTCGAGCTGGCCCGGATCCTCTTCTCCGGCGCCCAGACCATGCTCCTGGATGAGCCCACCAACCACCTGGACGCCGATTCCATCGCGTGGCTGCGCGACTTCCTCAAGAACCACCAGGGCGGGCTGATCGTGATCAGCCACAACACCGAACTGTTGGAGGCCACGGTGAATAAGGTTTTCCACCTGGATGCCAACCGCGCCACGATCGACCAATACAACCTCGGCTGGAAAAAGTACCTGGCCCAGCGGGAAACCGACGAGCGGGCCCGGCGCCGGGAACGCGCCAACGCGGAAAAGAAGGCCGGCGTCCTGATGGACCAGGCCAACAAGATGCGCGCCAAGGCCACCAAGGCCGTGGCCGCGCAAAACATGGCCAAGCGGGCCGAACGGTTGCTGGCCGGGCTCGAAGACGTGCGCGCCCAGGACCGGGTCGCCGCGCTGCGCTTCCCCGAGCCCGCCCCGTGCGGCAAGACCCCCCTGATGGCGGAGGGGCTGAGCAAGTCCTACGGGTCCCTGGAAATCTTTACCGACGTCAGTCTGGCCATCGACCGCGGCTCCAAGGTGGTCATCCTAGGTCTCAACGGTGCCGGCAAGACCACGCTGCTGCGCATGCTGGCCGGCGTCTCGCGGCCGGACACGGGGGAAGTCATCCCCGGGCACGGGCTGAAGATCGGCTACTACGCCCAGGAGCACGACACCCTGGACGTCAACCGGACCGTCCTGGAGAATATGCGCTCCTCCGCCGGCACCATGAACGACGCCGAGGTGCGCGGCATCCTCGGATCCTTCCTATTCTCCGGCGACGACGTCAACAAGCCGGCCGGGGTGCTCTCCGGCGGCGAGAAGACCCGTCTGGCCCTGGCCACGATCGTGGCGTCGTCGGCCAATGTGCTGCTCCTGGATGAACCGACCAACAACCTGGACCCGGCCAGCCGGGCCGAGATCCTGGGGGCGTTGAAGAACTATTCCGGCGCCGTGGTCCTGGTCAGCCACGACGAAGGGGCCGTGGAGGCACTGGATCCCGAGCGGGTAGTGCTGCTCCCCGACGGGGACGAGGACCTGTGGAGCCACGACTACCTGGACCTGATCACGCTCGCCTAGCTGTAGACGTGGCTGAATGCCGAGCTGCCCAGCGCGTCCCGCCGGCCGCGGTCAGCGGACCGCGGTGGCCACGGCTCCCGTGACCCGCGCCAGGTCCTCATAGCCGAGGGAGAGCATTGCCCGGTGGCTGCCGGCGCCCGCCCACAGCACCGGGTACCGGGCCAGCTCGGTGTCCAGGAAGGCGCGAATGGGCCGCGGATGCCCCAGCGGTGCCACGCCGCCCACGGGCTGCCCGGCGTGTGCCAACACAAACTCCGGAGTGGCCCGGCTGATCTTGGGCAGCCCGTGCTCGCGGGCCACCAATTTAACGTCGACCTTGGCGGCGCCGCTGGCCAAAATCAGCAGGGGCTCCCCGCCGCACTCGAAAATGAGGCTGTTGGCGATGGCGCCGACCTCGCAGCCAAGGACCGCGGCGGCCGCGGCGGCGGTGGCCACCGTGTCATCGACGACGATCACGGTGTCCGGCAGGCCGGCGGCCAGCAGGGCCGCACGCACGTTCGCGACCACGGGATTGATGGTTTCTTCGCTCAGTTCAGCACTCACGAGGCCCAGTCTATGATGAAAGTCACGCCGGGCCGGACGACCGGGGCAGGGCACTAGAATCCCTGCGAGTCGAGGATGGCGTCCTCTTCCTCCTCGGCGGTGGGGCGGGAGCCCGGCTTGCGGGGCTTCTTGACCCGGCGCGGATGAAATGCCGAACCGCGCCCGTATGCCTCGTCGGCGGGAATTCCCGAGTCGGCGGCCTCCAACTCGTCGTATTCGTCATTGCGGCGTTGCATGCGCGCCGCATAGCCGAAGCCGACGAAGGCCAGGACGCCGAAGCAGATCCATTGCATGGCGTAACTGAGGTGCGAGCCCTCGTCGATGGACGGCGGCGGGAAGGGGACCGGGTTGGTGGCGGCCGCGGGCGTTTCCTCGGCCAGCTGCCCGTAGGCGCCGGTCTTGATCGGGTAGCCGAGTTGTGCCGCGTAGTCATGGAGTTCGATGGAGGCCAGCTGCCCGGCGGGGGCGCCGCGGTCCAGTTGCGGCTCGGCCGGCTTAAGCCGGGCCACGACCGTCACGGTGCCCGATGCCGGCTGCGGGATGTTGTCGGGGTGTCCGGCCTGCTTGTTGCCGATCGGCAGCCAGCCGCGGTCGATGATGACGGTGTCGCCGTTTTCCAGTTTCAGCGGGACCAGGACCTCGTAGCCGGGCGTGCCGCTGAGCGGGCGGTTGCGCACCACGCGCTGGTCGGCCGTTTGGTAGGTGCCCTTCATCAGGACCTGGGTCCATTCCAGGGCCGGGTCCAGTGAGTCGAACTGCCCGGCCACCTTGGCATACTCCACCGGTTGGCCGGAGTAGTTGGCGGTGATCTTGGCAATGTTCGCCACCACGTCGTTGCGCCGGTCCATTTGCCAGTTTCCCAGCGCCACGCACGCCAGGGCAAAGATCACGGCCAGCACGAAATAGCCCAACCACTTGCTGGAAAACAGGAATTTGTAGGTCTTCATGGAGCTAGCGGGGTTCCTCGCTGGTCAACGGCAGGGTTTCCTTCCACAGGGACCGGCCCTGCAGGTAGTCCTGCAGCCAGGCGGCGTGCTCGTCGCAGGCAAGCCAAATCTTGCGCCGCTCGGGCGTGTGGATCTTCGGGTTGTTCCACAGCAACTGCGTGGTGGCCTTGGTGCGGCACCCCTTGCGCGAACAAATTGCCTCCGCCGGCCCGGGTGCCGTCATGTCCAACAGGTTCACGCTTTGTCCTCCATGCCGTTGATATCTGTGTTGACTTCATTGGTGTGTGCGTCGCCTGCGGCGGGGTCGAAAATGACCTCGCCCTCCAGCACGACCCCGGTCTCGTCCTCCGGCGCCGCCGCGGTGTCGGCCAATTCAAACTGGGGGGCCTCCTCTAGCAGCGAACCGGCCTRCAGGTGGTTCGTGTCGCTGCCGCCGTTGGCGATGACGACCGCCACCCAGGGCAACAGCACGGCCCCGACGACGGGGATGATCTTGAACCACCCGTCCACGACGAAGATGAGGATGATGCACACCATGCGGATGCCCATGGCCACCGCATACTTGACAAATCGCGCGTGCATGTCGTCGCTGTGGGCTGCGGCGGCATTGGTGATGGACAGTACTTCGGCGTCGGCACCGCCCTGGTGGCGGGACTTCCGCGGGCCGCCCGCATAGGACGGCGCTGTTGAATGGTCTTTCATCACACTCCAAGGGACCCTCCCATTCTCTCACCGCGGCAGGGGAGGGGCAAAAGCCCGACTGTGTTCCGCGCCGCCTTTCATCGTAGGATTCAATGCGACTACGACTCCCAAGGGATTTAATGGATGGAGATATACATGAGCGCACCCGACCCAGCACCCGCACGGGGCCGCAGCGTCCTGGTCACCGGTGGAAACCGTGGCATTGGCTTGGCCATTGCGCAGTCCTTCCTGGCGAACGGCGACAAGGTCGCCGTCACGTTCAGGACCCCGTCCGAGCTGCCCGAGGGCATCCTTGGCGTCCGGGCCGACGTCACGGACCAGGCATCCGTGGATGCGGCATTCACCGAGGTGGAGGCCGCCCATGGTCCGGTTGAGGTGCTCGTGGCCAACGCGGGCATCACCAAGGACACCCTGCTGCTGCGCATGAGTGAGGACGACTTCACCTCCGTGGTGGACACCAACCTCACGGGCGCCTTCCGGGTCATCAAGCGCGCGTCCAAGGGCATGATCCGCCTGCGCAAAGGACGGGTGATCTTAATCTCCTCGGTGGTGGGACTCTACGGCTCGCCCGGACAGGTCAACTATGCCGCGTCCAAGGCTGGCCTGGTCGGCATTGCCCGCTCCATCACCCGCGAGCTGGGCTCCCGCGGCATCACGGCCAACGTCGTCGCACCGGGCTTCATCAGCACGGACATGACCGCCGCCCTGCCCGAGGAGACGCAACGGCAGTACCTCGCCACGATCCCCGCCGGACGCTTCGCCACGGCCCAGGAGGTGGCCGCGGTGGTGCGCTGGATTGGCAGCGACGAGGCGGCCTACATTTCCGGGGCCGTGATCCCGGTCGACGGCGGCCTGGGCATGGGCCACTAGGCCCACCGGCAGCTGCCCCGCGGCCCGTTCGGGCGGCCGCGGCCCTGCGCGTGCCGCTAAACTGCCAACGGGTGCCGCATACACAACTATTTATTACCAAGCACAAAGGATTATTCATGGGAAAGCTTGACGGAAAAACGGCGATTGTCACGGGATCATCCCGCGGCGTTGGCGCCGATGTGGCCAAGTTCCTCGCCGCCGAGGGTGCCGCGGTCGTGGTTAACTACCGCCAGAAGGCGCCGCGCGCCAACAAGGTGGTGGCCGAGATCGCGGCCGCCGGCGGCCGGGCCGTGGCCGTGGGCGCCGACCTGATCACCCAGGAGGGCGTGCAGGCGCTGGTCAGCGCCGCCATGGAAAACTTCGGGTCGCTGGACCTGGTGGTCCTGAACGCCTCCGGCGGCATGGAAAGCGGCATGGCGGAGAACTATGCGCTCAAGCTCAACCGGGACGCCCAGGTCAACCTGCTCAACAGCGCCCTTCCGCTCATGTCCGCCGGCTCCCGCGTCGTGTTCGTCACCAGCCACCAGGCGCACTTCATCGAGACTGTGCCCACCATGGCTGAGTACGAGCCGGTGGCCCGGAGCAAGCGCGCCGGCGAAGACGCCCTGCGTGCCTTGATCCCGACCCTTGCGGCGGAGGACATCTCCCTGGTCGTGGTCTCCGGGGACATGATTGAGGGCACCGTGACCGCCACACTGCTGGATCGGGCCAACCCCGGCGCCATCGAGGCCCGCCGCGCGGAGGCCGGGCGCCTCTACTCTGTGGCCGAGTTTGCCGCCGAGGTGGCCGCAATGGCCACCGCCGATGTTGAATCCGGCCACACCGAATACGTCGGCGGGGCCGACTACTTCAAGTAGGCCGGAGCCTGGCCATTCGATTGAGTCCGGCATGTAAACAGAGTCCGGCACATCAACAGACCCTGCCCCGCGAAACCGTATGCTGCCCATCAGCTGGTTCGCGGGGCGGGGTCTGTTTCGTGGCCGGGCGCGGTGGACGCTAGGCGCCCCGGATGCCCGCGAGGGCGAGCACGACGTCCAGGTTGGGCAGGTTGATCTGCGCGTCCGCCGCGGCGCGCACGGCGGGCTTGGCGTTGAAGGCGACCCCGAGCGCGGCCGCGGCCATCATGTCCAGGTCGTTGGCGCCGTCGCCGATGGCGATCGTGGCGGCCGGGTCGATGCCGGCCTCCGCGCTCCATTTGAGCAGGGATGCGGCCTTCGCGGCCCGGTCCACCACGGCGCCGCTGACCCTTCCGGTGAGCCGTCCGTCGATGATTTCAAGGTCGTTGGCCAGCGCAAAGTCCAGGCCCAGGCTTTCGGCCAGCGGCGCCAGGATCTGGGAGAACCCGCCGGATACGGCCGCCACCACGTGCCCGGCGGCCCTGGCGTCGCGCACCAGCCGCTCGGCGCCCACCGAAAGCATGACCTTTGCCCCCACATCGGCCAACACGGACTCCGGCAGCCCCGCCAGCGTTGCCACGCGGTGGTGGAGGCTCTGCGCAAAGTCCAGCTCGCCGCGCATGGCGGCCGCCGTGACCTTCGCCACCTGGGCCTCGGTGCCGGCGTGGGCGGCCAGCAGCTCGATGACCTCTTGCTGGATCAGGGTCGAGTCCACGTCCAGGATGATGAACTTCCGGACCGCGGTGCGCAGGGTGTCCGGCACGACGGCGGTGTCCACGTCAGCCGGCCCGGCGTCGGCCAGCGCCCGGCGCAGGCGCACCACAAATCCGGCAGGGTCCCGCGACCCTGCCGGGCGCTCCGATGCCGTGGCGCTGAAATCGGCGTCACGGACCTGGAATGCGGCCGCGTCGAAACCGGGATGGCGGGCACGGGATTCGCCCGTGACCTCCGCCCCCGCAGAGGCCAGGATGCGGCGGACCGTGACCAGTGCGTCCTCGGACAGGGCATGGCCGTAGCTGACCGCGGTGTATGTGGTGGGCATGGCTCGATTCTACCGACATCCACGGCGGCGGCGGCGCGCCGTGGCCCTGTCCCGCACGCGCCAACCGCGCAGTTCGCGTTGGCCGCCCCCGGTGTCATAGGCTCAATGTCTATGAGCGAAGTTCTGGGTTTGGCCGGTGTCAGCGTGGTCCGCGGCACCAAAACATTGTTGGATTCCATCGACTGGCGGGTGGCCGAGGGCGAACGCTGGGTTGTCCTGGGCCCCAACGGCGCCGGCAAGAGCACCCTGCTGCAGATCGCCGGCGCCCGCATGCACCCCACGCGCGGCGTGGCCGGCATCCTGGACGAGGTGCTCGGCGCCGTCGACGTTTTTGAACTGCGCCCCCGGATCGGCCTGGCCTCCTCCAGCCTGGCCAATCACATCCCCGAGCATGAAAAGGTGCTCAACGTGGTGGTCACGGCCTCCTACGGCGTCACCGGGCGGTGGCGTGAGGCGTATGAGCGCGACGACGAACGCCRTGCCTTCCGCCTCCTCGAGGACTGGGGCATGTCCACCTTCCTCAACCGCCCGTTCGCCTCCCTGAGTGAGGGCGAGCGCAAGCGCGTGCAGATCGCCCGTGCGCTGATGAGCGATCCTGAGCTCCTGCTCCTGGATGAGCCCGGCGCCGGGCTTGACCTGGCCGGCCGCGAGGACCTGGTCAGCCGCCTGAGCGAGCTGGCCGCCGATCCCACCGCGCCCTGCACGGTGCTGGTGACGCACCATTTGGAGGAAGTCCCGCCGGGATTCACGCACGCGCTATTGCTGCGCGACGGCGGTGTGGTCGCCCAGGGTCCGCTCCACGACGTGTTGACCGAGGAAAACCTCAGCGCCACCTTCGGGGTGCCGCTGAACGTGACCTCCAACGGCGGCCGGTTCGCCGCAACAGCCCGCCGCTAGCGGCGGATGATCATCCATCTGAGCGACCCCGCAGATCCCCGGGTGAGCGACTACACGTCGCTGACCGACGTCCAGCTGCGCCGCGTCCGCGAACCGGCCGAGGGCATGTACATTGCCGAAAGCTCCAGGGTGCTGCGCCGGGCCCTGGATGCCGGGCACGCGCCACGCTCCTTCTTCCTGGCCGAAAAGTGGCTTGCCGACCTCGGCGACGTCATCGCCGCCCACCCCGACGTCCCCGCCTTTGTGGGCACGGCGCCGATGCTGGAGGCCATCACCGGCTTCCACCTGCACCGCGGGGCCATGGCCGCCATGCACCGGCCCGAGCCCGCCGACGTGGCGACCCTGCTGGACGGGGCCCGCCGTGTGGCCGTGCTGGAGGACATCGTGGACCACACCAACATCGGCGCCGTGTTCCGCTCCGCGGCCGCCCTGGGCGTGGACGCCGTCCTCGTCAGCCCGCGCTGCGCCGACCCGCTGTACCGGCGCAGCATCCGGGTCAGCATGGGCACCGTATTCCAGGTTCCCTGGGCCCGGCTGGCCGAGTGGCCGGAAGGCATGGAGACCTTGCAGCGCGCCGGTTTTGTGACGGCGGCACTGGCATTGGCGCCCGGATCGCTGACCATCGATGACCTGGCGGCCCGCAACGACGAGAAACTCGCGCTGATCCTGGGCACGGAAGGCGATGGCCTGGGCGCGCACACGCTGGCCCGGGCCGACTTCTCCGTCACGATCCCCATGCGCGCCGGTGTTGACTCACTGAATGTGGCCGCCGCCAGCGCCGTGGCCTTCTTCGCCTGCCGGGCGCCGCTGCCGTGAGCGGCCAACCGGGCGCCCGGATTTCCGCGGCGGGTAGGCTGCAAGCATGAAGATCGGTGATGTGGTTGAGGACTTTGAACTGCCGGACCAGCACGGACACCCGCGGCGCCTGGGTGAGCTGGCCGCCAATGGCCCGCTGGTGATCTTTTTCTATCCCCTGGCCGGCAGCGGCGGGTGCACCCAGGAGGCCTGCCACTTCCGGGACCTGGAACCGGAATTTGCCGCGGCGGGGGCAGCGATCGTGGGCATCAGCACGGATTCGCCGGCCAGGCAGCTGGCGTTTGCCACCGAGAACCACTTCACGTTTCCGCTGCTCAGCGACCGGGCCGGCGCCGTCGCGGACCAGTTCGGTGTGCGCCGCCGCCTGCTGGCCAAGATGCTGCCCACCAAGCGGTCCACGTTCATCGTCGATGCGGGGCTGCGCCTGCAATTTCGCACCAGCAGCGAAACCAACATGGACGCCCACGCCGACGAAGCCCTCCGGGCCCTGGCCCTACTAGTCTGATGGCGCGCTTTTGTGCGTGTCGGCTTGGTGAAAAGCCCGGGAACCGGTAAAGTTCATAGCTGGTCCCCGTGGCCATAATATTCATCAGTCTGGCAAAAACCAGACGATTACATTTCGAGGTAGAACCGTGAAGCTCAACACCCACCCCAAGTATGAAGCCATCGTTTTCAACGACCTGGCTTCCGGGACCAAGTTCCTGACGCGCTCCACCGCGACGTCAAGCAAGACCATCGAGTGGGAAGACGGCAACACCTACCCGGTCATCGACGTTGAAATTTCCTCGGAGTCGCACCCGTTCTACACCGGCAAGCAGCGCATCATGGACAGCGCCGGCCGCGTGGAGCGCTTCAACGCCCGCTTCGCCAACTTCGGCAAGAAGTAAGAGCCCTTTCATGGTCCAGGCCCGCACCGTTTGGTGCGGGCCTGGCGCGTTTAAGGCAAGGGACGCTTGGGACTTTTGCGCCCGCCCGCAATTCCTTGGGACACTAGGCCCATGACTCTTGGGTTGCACGGCGAATACAAGGTCCACGGCGGCAAACTCGTGGTGGTGGATCTCGACGTCGTCCAGGGGCTGCTGGCCAATGTCAGTGTCAGCGGCGACTTCTTCCTCGAACCGGACGAGGCCCTGGCGGACATCAACAACGCGCTCAACGGCAGGTCGGTCGACCTCCCGGCCACGGCGCTGGCCGCCGCCATCACCGAAGCCCTGCCCGCCGGCGTCGTCCTCTTCGGCTTCTCGGCCCAGGCCGTGGCGGTGGCCGTGCGCCGCGCCCTGGCGAAGGCGACCGGCTGGGCCGACCACCAGTGGGAGATCATCGCCCCCACGGTGCGCCCCACCGTCGTGAACGTGGCCCTGGATGAGGTCCTGACCGAGGAGGTCGGCGCCGGGCGCCGCAACCCCACGCTGCGGTTGTGGGACTGGGATGAGCCCTCCGTGGTGATTGGCAGCTTCCAGTCGGTGCGCAACGAACTGGACCCGGCCGGCGTCGAGCGCCACGGCATCACGGTGGTGCGCCGGATCAGCGGCGGCGGGGCCATGTTCATGGAGGCCGGCAACTGCATCACCTACTCGCTCTACCTGCCGCAGACCCTCGTGGACGGGCTTTCCTTCGAGGACTCGTACAAGTTCCTGGACAGCTGGGTCCTGGCGGCGCTGGCATCCCTTGGCGTGCAGGCCTACTACGTGCCGCTCAATGACATCGCCACCGATCAGGGCAAGATCGGCGGGGCCGCGCAAAAACGCCTGAGCAACGGCGGCATGCTCCACCATGTGACGATGAGCTACGACATTGACGCGGACAAAATGGTGGACGTGCTGCGCATCGGCAAGGAAAAACTGTCGGACAAGGGCACCCGCTCCGCCAAGAAAAGAGTCGACCCGCTGCGGCGGCAGACAGGACTCGGCCGGACGGAGATCCTGGAGCACCTGATGGCCGCCTTCGTCGAGCGCTATGATGCCCGGGCGGCCACGCTCACCGATGGCGAGCTCGCCGAGGCCGCCCGACGCGTGGAGGCGAAGTTCGGCACCCGCGCCTGGCTTGAACGCATCCCGTGACGGGCCTGCTTGCGGGGGTGTTCCGGCGGCAACCGCCGGCGGCTTTTTCGTTCGTCATGGCCACGGGCATCGTGGCGCTGGCGCTGGAGGACGTGGGGCTGAGCGTCTTCTCCCGCCTACTGCTTGGAGTGTCCGCCGCGGCCCTGGTGGTGCTGCTGGCCGGCCTTGCGTGGCGGCTGGCCACCGATTACGGCGGCCTTCGCCGCGACGCGCTTGACCCCCGCGCCACCTTTGGCTTCTTTACCCTTGTGGCCGCCCTAAACGTGGTGGGGGCCGGCTTCAGCGCCACGGCCCCCGTGGTGACCTGGGTCCTCGCCGCGGCAAGCGTTCCGCTGTGGCTGGCGTTCACCTACGGCATCCCCGCCATCGTCATGCTGCGCCCGGGCGGATCGGCGAAGGGCACGGCCGCGCAGGCGGACGGCAGCTGGTTCCTGTGGGTGGTGGCCACGCAGTCGGTGTCGGTGGCCGCCGCCACGCTGGCCCGCGGCCTGCTCGACGGCGCGGGGCCGGGCGGGGGCATGGCGCAGGCGCTGCTGGTCAATGCGGCGGTGGGGCTGTGGGGGATCGGCGTGCTGCTGTACCTGATGCTGACGACGCTGGTCACCCTGCGCCTGCTGGCCGGGACCGGTCCCCGGGACGGGATTGTCCCGTCGAACTGGATCTACATGGGCGCCACGGCCATCACGGTGCTGGCCGGCTCCCACATCCTGGGCCTGCCCGCGGATGACCCCCTCCTGCGGCTCACGGTCCCGGTGGTGGGCGGGTTGTCGTATATGTTGTGGGCCTTTGGCATGTGGTGGGTGCCGCTGCTGGTGATCTTCGGCTTTTGGCGCCATGTGGTCCGCCGTGAGCGGCTGGTTTACGGGACCGGGCTATGGAGCATCGTGTTCCCGCTGGGCATGTACTCCGTGGCCAGCTTCCACTTTGGCCGGATTGCCGGGGTGCCGTTGCTGGGCGAAATCGGCCGGTGGGCGAGCTGGCTGGCCGTGGCCGTGTGGCTGGCGGTGACCGCCCTGATGGTTGTCACCGCCGCCACCGGTCTCAGGAACGCACGAGTTGGTTCGCGCCCTGCGCCGTAAGTGAGCGCAGGAGGTGGTCGCGCTGCTCGAGGATGATGCGGCGCAAGCCGGACGCCGCGTCCGGATTCTCCGCCAGCCAGGCGTCACACCGGCGCACCACCGGGTGATCCGCCGGTTGCGTCCCCGGCGCCAGGTCCTGCTGCGCCGGGAAGAGGCCGCGGACAATGCGGCCCGCGATTTCAATGCTGCGCGACTCCCAGACGCCGGTCAGGGCCGCAAAGTAGGGCTCCACATAGGGGGCCAGGAGCTCATGGCCGCCCACCGTGAAGCCTTCGATCGTGGCGCCGAGCAGTTCATTGGTCAGCTCCGTGCCAATCACGGCGTCCTGCCACGCCCGGGCCTTGACGGCCGCGTCCGGCATGGCGGCCCCGGCCGTCAACCGGTTGGCCCGGGTCTCGGCCGTCGTGGCGCGGGCCAGTTCGGCGTCGAGTTCCCCGGCGTCCGCCCCACCCCGTGCGGCCAGCGCCTGCCAGAACACCCAGCGCAGGGCCGAGTCGACGGCGAGCCCGGCCGGGACGCCCTTGCCCGCGGCACCGCCGGGCTCCCCGGCCAGGAGCTCGCGCAGGCGGGCCGTGGTGGCGTCGGTGGAGCGCCCCAGGGCACCAAGAGTGCGGGCCCAGACGAGTTGTTCATCCCCGCCGGCCGCCGCCGCGCCCAGGTGTTCCTCGACGCCGGCCACCAGCAGCGCGCGCACCTCGTCCCGGTTCGCGGCCGGGCAGTAGTTCGCCACGGCCTGGCGGGCGTTGTCCACCAGCGACTGCAGCAGCGCGATGTCCTTCTCGCCGGCGGCGTGGTCGCACACCGCCCGGACGTAGACCTCCGCCGGCACCAGGGCGTCGCGCACGGCGTTCCACAGTGACGACCACACCAGGCTGCGGGCCAGCGGATCCTCGATCCGGCCCAGCGATTGCAGCGCCGTGGCCAGCGAGACGTCGTCCAGGCGCACCTTCGCGTAGGTGAGGTCCCGGTCGTTGACCACCAGCAGGGCCGGGGCGGGCAGTCCCACCAGCTCCGGGACGGCCGTCTGGTCCCCGGCCACATCGATGGTGACCGAATGGGACCGAACCAGCCGGCCGTCGTCGTGATTGAACAAGCCGATGCCGATCCGATGCGGGCGAAGTGCGGGGCGGCCGGTGACGGGGTCCACCGCCTCCTGGGTGATGCTCAGCCCGGTGATGAGCCCGTCCGCGACGTCCATGACCGGTGTCAGGGTGGAGATGCCGGCCGTCTGGAGCCACTGCCCGGCCCAGGTGGACAGGTCCCGGCCGGATGCCGCACTCAGCGGCACCAGCAGGTCCGCGAGGGTGGTGTTGGCGTATTCATGGGCGGCGAAATAGTCCCGCGCACCGGCCATGAACGCATCCCGGCCAACATAGGCGACCAGTTGCTTGAGGACCGAGGCGCCCTTGGCGTAGGTGATGCCGTCAAAGTTTTGCTTGGCCGCTTCCAGGTGGGGGATGTCCGCCACAATGGGATGCGTGGTGGGCAGCTGGTCCTGTAGGTAGGCCCACACCTTGCGCCGGCTGGCAAACAACGTCCAGGACTTCGCCCCCCAGTCGGTGGCCTCGGCCACGGCCAGGTGGCCCATGAAGTCGGCAAACGACTCCTTGAGCCAGAGATCGTCCCACCAGCTCATCGTCACGAGGTCGCCAAACCACATGTGTGCCATCTCGTGCATGATCGTGTTGGCGCGTTGTTGGTACTGGGTGTCCGTCGCGCGGGAGGTGTGGATGTAGGACTCGGTGAAGGTCACCAGGCCGGGATTTTCCATGGCACCGAGGTTGTACTCGGGCACGAACGCCTGGTCGTACTTGCCGAACGGGTACGGGTAGTCGAATATTTCGTTGAAATAGGCCAGGCCGGCCTTGGTCACCGCGAAGATCGGGTCCGTGTCAAAGTTCGCCTGCAGCGAGGACCGGCAATAGGCCGTCAAGGGGATGTCCAGCACGGTTCCGGCGTGTGCGCTGTCCTCGCCAAAGGTCATGCTGAAGTGGTCCGAGGCCTTGAAGTACGGCCCTGCCAGGATGGTGGTGATGTAGGTGGAGATGGGAAGCGTGGGGGCGAAGTCCCACTCGCCGGAGACCGGGACCCCGGCGGCGTCGAACGCCACGTCCCTGTAACCGGCCACGGGCCGATTGGAGGCAACCTCCCAGTGCGCCGGCGCGGTTACGTGGAACGTGAATGGGGCCTTGAGGTCCGGCTGCTCAAAGTTGGCGAACACGCGCCGGGCATCGGCGGGCTCATACTGCGTGTAGGTGTAAACCTGATCGTCCGCCGGGTCCACGAATCTGTGCAGGCCCTCGCCGCTGCGTGAATAGGCCGCGGTGGCCGTGACGGAGACCTGGTTCTCCAGGGCCAGGCCGGGCAGGTGGATGCGCGCCCCATCCACCACCTGTGCCACATCCAGCGCCCGGCCGTTGAGGATCACCGATTCCACGCCCGGACCGATGAAGTCCAGAAACGTTGCGGCACCCTCGTGCCGCGAACTGAAGGTGATGGTGCTTCGGGTGGAAAAGCCCTGCTCGTGAAGATTGCGGGCATTGCTCACATCGACCCAGACTTCATAGTGGTGGACGGTGAGCAGCGATTTTCGCGTGGCTGCCTCGACACGGCTGAGATTAGAATTGGACACCATTTCATTCAACCACGCCCGGCGCAGATGACCTCCGACCCTCCTATGCGCCCATCAGGTGCACGGCGCCAAACGCCAGGGCGGCGATGAGCGCCCAGGAACACAAGGCCATGATGGTGGCACGCAGGCCGGTGCGCAGGAGTTCGCGCACGCGCACCGATGAACCCAGCCCAAACAGGGCCGCGCCCAGGGCAAGGTCCTGGACCGTCGCGCCGGCGTCGACCAGCGTCGGCGGCAGCCATCCCACGGTGCGCAGCACGATCATGGCCAGGAAGCCCACCACGAACAAGGGAATCACCGGCGGGAACGTCGGCGTCCGGGCCGGTATCGATGCGGGCATCTGGTTGGCCCGGGTCTGCCGGCGTCGTTCCAGTCCTCCCGCCACACCAACCATCGGTGCCAGCAGCACCACGCGGGTGAGCTTGATGACGATGGCGGCGCTCAACGCGACGGTCCCGGCGGTTTGCGCCGTGGCCACCACCTGGCCAACGTCGTGCACGCCGGCGCCCACCCACTGGCCGAACTGGAGGGTGGTCAGCCCCAGCGGGTCCATCAGCAGGGGCAGCACGCCGATCGCCAGTGTGCCGCACAGGGTCACCAGCGCGACCGGCAAGACCGTGTCGGCGTGTTTGGTGCCCCGGACCGCGGCCATGGCCCCGATCGCCGATGCGCCGCAGATCGAGAAGCCGGTGGCGATGAGCAAGGGGGTGTCGCCGTCGAGCCTGAAGAGCTTGCCCAGGCAGTAGGTGCCGGCGAAGCTGAGCAGGACGACCGAGACCACCAGCGCCACCGTCACCCAGCCCAGGTGCGCGATGTCGCCCAGACTCAGTTTCAGGCCCAGGAACACGATGCCCACCCGCATGAGGTGCTTGCCGGCAAAGTTCAGCCCGGCCCGCAGCGGCCCCTCACACAGTGCCCGGGTGCCGGGCAGGTTGACGGCCGCGATCCCGAGCACGACGGCGACGGTCATGGCCGGCAGCACCGGCACGAGGCCGTGGACCACCAGGGCGACGGCGACGGCCGCCAGGGCCGCGGCCAGGCCGGGGACGAGCGGGCGGGTGGCGCTGGCGCGGCGTCCCAAGGCGGACGGCGCGGCCGTCACCAAGGACTCGGTTTGTAGTCCTTGAGGAATACGCCGTATTGGTCTTCGCCGGATTCGCCCATGACGATCGGGTCATAGACGCGCGCCGCGCCGTCGACCAGGTCAAGAGGGGCGTGGAAGCCTTCCTCGGCCAGGCGGATCTTGGTGTAGTGCGGGCGCTCGTCGGTGATCCAGCCGGTGTCCACGGCCGTCATGAGGATGCCGTCCGAGTCCAGCATTTCCTGCGCGCTGGTGCGGGTGAGCATGTTCAGCGCCGCCTTGGCCATGTTGGTGTGCGGGTGGCCCGGGCCCTTGTAGGCGCGCGAGAACTGCCCTTCCATGGCCGAGACGTTCACGATGTACTTGCGGTGCGCGCCGGATGCCCGCATGGCCGGGCGCAGGCGCGAGACCAGCAGGAACGGGGCCGTGACGTTGCACAGCTGGACCTCCAGCATCTCCAGCGGGTCCACCTCGTCCACCACCTGGGTCCAGCTGTTGATGGCGGCCACGTCCGGGACCAGCCCGCCGGCGTCGATGGCCGTGCCCGCGGCGATGCGCTCCAGCGATGCCGAGCCCATGGATAGGGCCAGTGCGGCGATTTCATCCCCGGCCAGTTGCGGCTGTTCCATCATTTGGCTGGCGAGGGCCAGCGGATGTTTGTCGTGCGCGTGGCCGAAGGTCACCAGCTCGGGCATGGGGGAGTCGGTGGGCAGGGGTTCCAACTCGGCGTCCACGAGCGGCTTGTAGGCGTTGCCGGAGCGGCGCACGGTCTGGGCGGCGTTGTTGATGATGATGTCCAGCGGACCGGCATCCGTGAGCGAATCGGTCAGGGCGATGACCTGGCTGGGGTCGCGCAGATCGATGCCCACGATGCGCAGGCGGTGCAGCCAGTTCGCGCTGTCCTCCATGGCGGCGTAGCGGCGCGCCGCATCCTTGGGGAAGCGGGTGGTGATGGTGGTGTGGGCGCCGTCACGGAGCAGGCGCAAGGCAATGTACATGCCGATCTTCGCCCGACCGCCGGTCAACAGCGCCCGTTTCCCCGCCAGATTCGTCCGGGCGTCGCGCTTTGAGTGATTGAAGGCGGCGCAGTCCGGGCACAGCTGGTGGTAGAAGGCGTCCACTTGCGTGTAATGCTGCTTGCAAATGTAGCAGGGGCGCGAGCGCAGCAGTGTTCCGGCCATGTTGCCGGTCGTAGACGTTTTTAGTTTGTTGCCCCGGGTTTCATCATCGATCCGGTCCGGGGCGGCCGTGGCGGTCTTGGCAATTACCGCGCGATCGGCCGCATTGATGGCATCCCTTTTGGCGTTGCGGCGATGCCGCTTGACCGCCTTGAACATTTTACCGGTGGCGCGGCGGACATTAACATAATTTGGATCTTCTTCATCATATATGTGAATATTTTCCAAAACTTTAATGCAATTATTGATTTCTTCGGGCGTCAGGTCAACGGGAGTCACTTCTTAATTTTAGCGTCTCCCGCCGCTGCCGCCGACGCGATGGCGTCGAGCTGGTTCTCCACTGCCTGCTCGATGGCGGCCTTGAGGCCCTTCTTCGAGTGGATCACCAGCTGCAGCGCCTCGGGAAGTTCGGATGCCGCCGACAGGGACAGCTCCAGTTCCGCGGCGCCCGGCGTAGGCACAAGTTGCCCCTTGCTCAGGACAGTGATGCCGGACTCCGTCACGGTGAACCCGCGGGCCCTGTCGAGGTCGTGGTCCACCCCGATGGCGGCCCCCGCCGGGATCCTCACGTTCTTATCGATGATGGCCTTATTGACCACGGCCCCGGGTCCGACGATCACCTTGTCCATGAGCACGGATTCCCGCACACGGGCGCCCGTGCCGACGTAGACGTCATAGGAGAGCACCGAGCTTTCCACGATGCCGCCCGAGACCACCACGCCCGGGGCCACGATGGAATCCAGTGCCGTGCCGATGGCATTGTGTTCGCCGTGGACGAACTTGGCCGGCGCCGACAGTGTTTGCCGGGTGTAGATCGGCCAGGCCCGGTTGTACAGGTTGAAGACGGGCATGGGGGAGATGAGGTCCATGTGTGCGTCGTAGTAGGAGTCGATGGTCCCCACGTCCCGCCAGTAGTTGCGGTCCCGGTCGGTGGCCTCGGGGATGTCGTTCGTGGAGAAGTCGTAGACGTAGGCCTCATTCCGGTTCACGAAATAGGGAATGATGTCCCCGCCCATGTCGTTCTTCGTGTCCTTCTTGACGGCGTCGAGCTCCAGGGCTTCCACCAGCGCATCGGTATCGAAGACGTAATTCCCCATGGAGGCCAGGAACTGGTCGGGTGCGTCCGCCAGCCCCGGGGTGGAATCGGGTTTTTCGACGAACGCGGAGATCTTGTGGGCTCCGAGCGCGCTGGTCTGCTGGGTGGGATCGACTTCGATGACGCCAAACTGGTTGGCCATCTCAAGCGGCTGGCGAACGGCGGCCACGGTGGCCCGAGCCCCGGACGCAATGTGGCTTTGGACCATTTGGGAAAAGTCCATGCGGTAGACATGGTCCGCACCGACCACCACCACGATGTCCGGCTCGGCGTCGTTGATCAGGTTCATGGATTGATAGATCGCATTGGCGCTGCCCAGGAACCAGCTCTTGCCGCGTCGTTGCTGTGCGGGAACGGTGGCAACGTAGTTGCCCAGTTGGGTCGACATCCTCCACGTTTCGGAAATGTGGCGGTCCAGGCTGTGTGACTTGTATTGCGTCAACACCACGATCTTCAGGTAGCGCGAATTGACAAGATTTGACAGCGCGAAATCCACGAGTCGAAAACTCCCGAAGGGAACGGCCGGTTTGGCCCGGTCCGCTGTCAAGGGCATCAGTCTTTTGCCCTCGCCGCCTGCCAATACAATCGCCAGAACCTTCTTGATCGCCATATCGAATCCTCCGACAGCTTGGTGTTGCGTTTTGTCACGACTCGTAACGGAACCTGACACCCTCACACTAGAACAAAGTGCCCGGACAGACTACCTTGAGAGGGTGCGAATCGATATTGTTTCCAAGGAATTTCCCCCTGAGATATATGGTGGGGCCGGTGTCCACGTTGCCGAGCTGAGCCGTGTGCTGGCCGCCCGCGTGGACCTGCGCGTCCGCGTGTTTGGCGCCGATCGGGACCAAAACTATCACGGTGCCACCGTATCCACGTATGGAAACCTGCCCCAGCTGGAGGGCGCGAATGCGGCCATGCAGACACTGGGCGTCGATCTTCAAATCGTTCCGGATATTGCCGGTGCCGATCTGGTGCACTCGCACACCTGGTATGCCAACATGGCCGGGCATCTGGCCTCCTTGCTCCATGGCATCCCGCATGTCCTGAGCGCGCACAGCCTGGAACCGCTGCGGCCCTGGAAGGCCGAACAGCTGGGCGGCGGCTATGCGCTGTCGTCCTGGGTGGAGAAGACGGCATATGAAGCGGCCGCCGCAATCATCGCCGTCTCGGACGGCATGCGCCAGGACATCTTGCGCAGCTATCCGGAAGTCGCCCCCGGCAAGGTCAAGGTCATCCACAACGGCATCGACGTCTCGGCGTGGCAGCGTGACGAGGCGGACGACGTCGTCCGTGCCCTGGGGATCGACCCCGACCGTCCCTGCGTGGTGTGGGTTGGCCGGGTGACCCGGCAAAAGGGCGTTCCTTATCTTTTGAAGGCGGCGGCGTCCTTGCCTCCGGAGGTGCAGTTGGTGCTGTGCGCGGGAGCCGCCGACACACCCGAGCTGGGGGCCGAGGTCAACGCACTGATAGCCGGTTTGGAGGAGCAGCGAGACGGCGTAGTCGTTATCGAACGGATGCTCCCGCGCCACGAGCTCATCCAGGTCCTAAGCCACGCCACCGTGTTTGCCTGCCCGTCGATTTACGAGCCTCTTGGCATAGTGAACCTGGAAGCCATGGCGTGCGGGGCGGCCGTGGTGGCCAGCGCCACCGGCGGCATCCCCGAAGTGGTGACTCATGGCGAAACAGGCCTGTTGGTTCCGCTTGAGCAGGTGGCGGATGGGACGGGCACGCCACTGGACCCGGACAAGTTCGTCTCCGACTTCGCCGCCGCACTGGTTGAGGTGGTCAGCGACCCGGCGAGGGCTCGCGCGATGGGTGAGAAGGGCCGGCAGCGGGCCAGAGATCATTTCTCCTGGGAATCAATAGTTGAACAAACGCTGGATGTCTACCGTTGCGTGTTGCCGGGGTAGGTGTTGGCGCCTTTGGGGGTGTTGCGGGTTGTGTGGGAAGGGCTCCGATCGTGGTGATCGGGGCCCTTTGCCGTGGTGGCGGTTGTCGGTGGCGTTGCTAGTTTCTGGGGAGGCCGTGGTGGTAGGTGTTGCGGCGGGGGCGGCGGGTGGGGTCCAGGGTGTAGGGCGGGGTGAAGTGGGGGGTGCCGTGGATCATGGTGAGGGTCCAGGCGCCGTGGTGGAGGAGGTGGTGGTGGCGGCTGCAGAGCAGGGCGGCGTTGTTGATGTCGGTTTCCCCGCCCAGCTGCCAGGGGGTGAGGTGGTGGGCCTCGGTCCACCAGGCGGGGGCGGTGCAGTCGGGGAAGGTGCA
>NZ_JBFREA010000012.1:0-151766 GCF_052114065.1 Specibacter sp. RAF43
AACCACGACCCACAACGAGGCACCAAATGCAGCTTGACAAATATAGAACCACGACCCACAACGAGGCACCAAATGCAGCTTGACAAATATAGAAGGGTCCCGCAATAGATGTCGAAAAATCGCGAAATTTCGCGATTTTTCGACATCTATTGCGGGTCAGATGCGCGTGCTAGGGCAGGTAGGCCGGTGATCCCGTTCCGGCGGCCAGGATCCGCTCCAGCACCTGCGGGGTGGTGAGGTTCTCCCCGAGCAGATTCGGCTTGCCGGCCCCGTGGTAGTCGGAGGACCCCGTCACCAGCAGTCCGCGCTTCGCGGCCAAGGCGCGCAGCCATTCGCGGCCTTCGGGAGGATTGTCCCGGTGGTCAACCTCCAAACCGAGCAGGCCGGCGTCGATCATGTCATCAAAGATTCCCGAGGCCACCACCCGGCCGCGGGCCGACGCGACGGGATGGGCGAACACCGGCACGCCGCCGGCGGCACGCACCAGGGCCACGGCCAGCACCGGGTCCGGGGCGTAGTGGCTGACGAAATAGCGTGAATGCGAGGTGAGGATGTTGGCAAACGCCTCACTGCGGTCCGCCACAATCCCGGCCGCCACCATGGCGTCGGCAATGTGCGGGCGGCCCACGGTGGCGCCGGGGGCGACATGGGCGCTCACATCGTCCCAGTTCAGCGGGTAGTCCTCCGCCAGTCGCTCCACCATGCGTTCGGCCCGGCTGAGGCGGGCGTCCTTGGCCTTTGTGATCTCTTCCAGCAGCCCCGGATGGGCGGGGTCGTGCAGGTAGGCCAGCAGGTGCACGCTGATGCCCTCGGCGGTCTTGCAGGAAATCTCCATGCCCGGCACCAGCCCCAGCCCGTGTTCGCGGGCCGCCGCGAGGGCCTCGGCCCAGCCCGCGGTGGAGTCGTGGTCGGTCAGCGCCAGCACGCCGAGCCCGGCAGCGGCCGCGGCGGCCACCAGCCCGGCCGGGGGCTGCGTGCCGTCGGAGATGTTTGAATGCGCATGCAGGTCGATCCTCACGCCTCAAGCCTACGACGCTTCCCCCTCCGCCGCCGCGCGCGGGGCACTTTGTCCCGCCGCGCGGCCGGTGAGAGACTTGAAGGGTGAACCAAACTGAGCAATCCTCCGTGCACCCAGACCCCACCACCTTGCAACCGCTCGAAGAGCGGGTGAACAACCGCTCGCACCGCCCCGATTCGGATGCGTTCCGCGCCTTCATGGCCGCCAACTGGGCCCCCGCCTCCACCGAGCTGCCCGCCCGGGCCGAGGTGGCCGACCACGCCGCACGCCGCCGTCGTGCCATCTCCGAGCAGTTCAAGGGCGAACGGCTGGTGATCCCGGCCGGTGCCCTAAAGGTCCGCTCCAACGATTGCGACTACCGCTTCCGCCCGCACTCCGCCTTCGCCCACCTCACCGGCCTCGGCGTGGATCATGAGCCGGACGCCGTCCTGGTCATGGAGCCCGTCGCCGACGGCGCGGGGGACGACGGCGGCCATCACCACGCGTCGCTGTACTTCCGTCCGCTGGCCGGCCGGGACACCAAGCAGTTCTACGCGGACTCCCGCAGCGGCGAGTTCTGGATCGGCCCGCGGCCCACACTGGCCGAGTTCAGGGCGCTGCTGGGCCTGGACACGGTGGACATCTCGGCGCTGGAAGTGGCGATCACCAAGAACGTCGGAGAGCCGTCCGTGGGCGGCGTCTCCGTCCGCCTGGTCCGCAAGGTCGACGAGAACATCGACGCGTTGGTGGACACGGCCCGGTACAACACGGCCGTCGACCCGGAGTCGGTGGACCTCAGCGCCTTGGATGCGTTGGATGCGAAGCTGGCCGAGGCCCTCTCCGAGCTGCGCCTGGTCAAGGACGCCTGGGAGGTCGAGCAAATGAAGATGGCCGTGGCCGCCACCGCCGCGGGCTTTGCGGACATCATCAAGGCCCTGCCGCGCGCCGTCTCGCACCGGCGCGGCGAGCGGGTGGTGGAGGGTGCGTTCTTTGCCCGCGCCCGCGAGGAGGGCAATGAGCTCGGCTATGACACCATCGCCGCCGCCGGCAACAACGCCACCATTTTGCACTGGACGCGCAACACCGGCACCGTCACGGCCGGCGAGCTGCTGCTGGTCGACGCCGGCGTGGAGGCGGATTCGCTGTACACGGCGGACGTCACCCGCACCATCCCCGTCAACGGCACGTACTCGCCGGTCCAGCGCACCATCTACCAGGCCGTCCTGGATGCCGCGGACGCCGCGTACGCCGTGGCGCAGCCGGGCCGCAAGTTCCGCGACGTACACAACGCCGCCATGGAGGTCCTGGCCGCCCGCCTCGAGGAGTGGGGGTTCCTGCCCGTTCCCGCCGCGGAGGCCCTCAGCGTGGACGGGCAGCAGCACCGCCGCTGGATGCCGCACGGCACCAGCCACCACCTGGGCCTGGACGTGCACGACTGCGCGCAGGCCCGCGCCGAACTGTACCTGGACGGCGTCATCACCGAAGGCATGATCTTCACCATCGAACCGGGTCTCTACTTCAAGGCCGAGGACCTGGCGATCCCGGCGGAGTTCCGCGGCCACGGCGTGCGGATCGAGGACGACATCCTGATCACGGCCGAGGGTCCCGTCAACCTGAGCGCGGCCCTGCCCCGCACCCCCGACGACGTCGAGGCCTGGATGGCCCGGCTCAGCGGCTAGGGTCCGGCCCGATCGCTATAAGGCGAGAGGGGCCCGGCGCCGGACGAAAAGCGTTACTGCTCCGCTTCCGGTTCGGCAGGAGCGGGGGTGTCCACGCGGATGCCGTACTGCGGACGGCCGTCGGGCAGGTCCGGGAACTGGCCGCGGCGCGGACCACTCAGGGGCGCCTGCCCGGGCCGGGTATGGTCGTCCTCGGCCGGCTCGGGCTGGGCCGGCGGCTGGCCGTAGGGATCATGCCACCCGTTGGGGCGCGCCGGCGGCTGGCCGTATCCCTGGGGGCCGGGACGCGGCGCCGTGGAGGTCATGGGCAGCTGGGCCAGCAATCGCCGGGCCTCCATGGCCACATCCGGGGTGACGATGACGTCGTAGCTTGAGGCCAGCACCTGGTTGGTGGAGGTGAAGTCGCGCTTGCCGCGCTGGGCGGCGTAGCCGATGATCGCAAACAACATCCAGAAGGCGGCGCCCATCAGCACCGCGGTGAACACGTTCAGGTACGGCCCGCCGGAGGTGCCGCTGGTGCCGTCGAAAAATGAGAGCAGGACGCCGATGAACAAGCCGAACCAGGCACCGGTCATGGCACCGGTCAACGCCACGCGCGGGTAGCTGAGCTTGCCGGTGACCCGCTCCACCATCTTCAGCTCGTTGCCCACGATCGAAACATGCTGGACGGGGAACTTTTCATCCGCCAGGTAGTCCACGGCCTTTTGCGCATCCAGGTATGAGGTGTAGGAACCGATCGTCTCACCGGTGGGCACAAGGCGTGCCGCATCCATGGGTCGGGTGCGTCCAAAAAGGTTTGCCATGGTCCCCATTCTTCACCATGTTCCTGCACATTGGCTGGAGTATCGCTGGCAGTGAACGGTAGGCCAGCCCGATGGAGCGGGCCGGCGGCACCGGGTGGGGTGCGATGACATGCGTGGCAAGGACGGGGTTCGGGCAATGGGACCCTTTGGAAGTAGCCTTTAGGGGTGAGCACACAACCCACGCGCATCTTTGTTGCGCGCCTCTTAGGTTTGGACGTCTTCGACCCCCTGGGCGACCGGCTGGGCCGTTTGCGCGACGTCGTGGTCCTGGGCGGCGGCCAGCGCACCGCCCCCCACGCCGTGGGCATTGTGGTTGAGGTCCCCGGGAAGAAGCGGGTGTTTGTGCCCATGACCCGGCTGACGTCGATGGACCAGGCCCAGATCATCTGCACCGGGCTGGTCAATTTGCGCCGCTTTGAACAGCGCGGCGCCGAACAACTCGTGGTGGGCAACATGTTTGACCGCCAAGTCACCCTGGTCGATGGCAGCGGCGGGGCCGTCATTGAGGACATCGCCATGGACCAGCAGCGCAACGGCGACTGGCTGGTCACCAAATTGTTCGTCCGCCGCGGCACCTCCACCTCCCGGCTGCGCGGCCTGCGCCGCGGCCACACCATGCTCATCGACTGGTCCGACGCCCAGCCCGCCTCGGAGGCCGAACCGCAGGGCGCCACCCATTTTGTGGCCACCCACGAGGACCTCAAGCCCGCCGACTTTGCCGACGCGCTCCAGGAGATGAGCGACAAACGACGGATCGAGGTGGCCAGCGAACTGCAGGACGAGCGCCTGGCCGACATCATGTCCGAGCTCCCGGAGGAGGACCAGGTGGCGCTGCTCTCGGCACTGGACAGTGAACGGGCCGCCGACGTCCTGGAGGAAATGGACCCGGATGACGCCGCGGACCTGCTGGCCGATCTTCCCACGGCCAAGGCCGAGGAGCTGCTGCTGCTCATGGAACCCGACGACGCCGAGGACGTCCGGCGCCTGCTGCAGTACGAGGAAGGCACAGCCGGCGCCCTCATGACCCCCGTCCCGGTGATCCTGCCGCCGGAGGCGACCGTCGCCGAGGCGCTCGCCCACGTGCGCAGCGAGGACCTCTCCCCCGCCCTGGCCTCGGCGATCTTCATCTGCCGCCCACCGCTGGAGACCCCCACCGGCCGGTTCCTGGGCGTGGTGCACATCCAGCAGCTGCTGCGCAGCGCCCCGCCGGAACAGCTGGGCACCCTGGTGGACAAGAACCTTGAGCCGGTCTCCGACCAGGACACCGTCAGCGTCGTCAGCCACACCATGGCCTCCTACAATCTAAACTCCCTCCCCGTGGTCAACCGGGAGGGCCGCCTGGTGGGTGCCGTGACGGTCGATGACCTGCTGGACCACCTGCTCCCGGACGACTGGCGCTCGCACGACGACGGGGCACCGATCAGGAAAATGGGAGGCCGCATTGGCTGAACGGCACCAGTCCAAGGGCGGCGGCCTTGACACTCCCCTGGAGTTGAAGTCCCGGCTGCTGCCGAACCTGACCAAGGATCCCGACGCGTTCGGCCGGTTCGCCGAGCGCTTTGCCCGCTACATGGGCACCGCCAACTTCCTGCTGTACATGACCATCTTCGTGATCGTGTGGATAGCGTTCAACGTGGTGGGCATCTTCGGCCTGAAATGGGATCCGTACCCGTTCATCCTGCTCAACCTGTTCTTCTCCACGCAGGCCTCCTACGCGGCGCCGCTGATCCTGCTCGCCCAGAACCGTCAGGACGACCGGGACCGGGTGCAGATTGAACAGGACCGCAGCCGCGACGAACGCAACCTGGCCGACACCGAGTACCTGACCCGGGAGGTCGCCGCGCTGCGCATCTCCTTGCGCGAGGTCGCCACCCGCGACTTTGTCCGCTCCGAGCTGCGCAGCCTCCTGGAGGAGCTCATCGCCATCTCCGACGACGACGTCGAACCCGCCCGGGAGCCCCGCGGCACCCAGCGCTCCCCCGCCACCAACGCCCTGAAGACGGTAACCACCAAACGCACCATCAACCCCTAAGGCACACCCCGCCATGTCTGCATTGTCCGAATCCTCCCTGCTCGCCGCGCTCGCCACCGTGATCGACCCCGAGCTGCGCCGGCCCATCACCGAGCTGGACATGGTGGAGTCCGTCGCCGCCGACGACGCCGGCCGGGTGCGCGCCGTCGTCCGGCTCACGATCGCCGGCTGCCCCCTGCGCGGGACCATCAGCAAGGATGCCACCGCGGCGTTGATGCGCCTCGAGGGCGTCACGGACGTGAGCGTGGAGCTCATGGTCATGACGGCCGAGCAGCGGGTGGCGCTGAAGGAGCGGCTCAAGGGCACCAACCCGCAGCGCGGCATCCCGTTCAATGACGAATCCTCGCTGACGCGCGTGTATGCGGTGGCCAGCGGCAAGGGCGGCGTGGGGAAGTCGTCGGTGACGGTGAACCTGGCCTGCGCCCTGGCCGCCAAGGGGTTGCGTGTGGGCATTGTGGACGCCGACGTTTACGGTTTTTCCGTGCCGGCGCTCATGGGCATCACCCAGGCTCCGACCCGGGTGGATGAGATGATCCTGCCGCCGGTGGCCTACGACGTCAAGGTGATCTCGATCGGCATGTTCGTCACGGGCAACCAGCCCGTGGCCTGGCGCGGGCCCATGCTGCACCGCGCGTTGGAACAATTCCTGACGGACGTGTACTTTGGCGATCTGGACGTGTTGTTCCTGGACCTGCCCCCGGGCACGGGCGACGTGGCCATCTCGGTGGCGCAACTGCTGCCCAAGGCGGAGATCCTGGTGATCACCACGCCCCAGGTCGCCGCCGCGGACGTCGCCGAACGGGCCGGGGCCATCGCCGTGCAGACCGGGCAAAAGGTCGCAGGGGTGGTGGAAAACATGTCGTTCTTGACGTTGCCCGACGGCAGCACCATGGAATTGTTCGGCTCCGGCGGCGGCCAGGTGCTGGCATCGCGGCTGAGCCAGACCGTCAACGCGCCGGTGGAACTCCTGGGCCACATCCCCATCGACGTGGCCCTGCGGGAGGGCGGGGACATTGGCGCCCCGATCGTGCTGGCCAACCCGGAGTCCCCGGCCGCCGCGGCGCTGCGGGACATTGCGGACAAGCTGGCCGTCCGCCCCCGCGGCCTGGCCGGCCTGCATCTGGGCGTCACGCCGCGCTAGCCATTGGTGGCCGGGAGCACCGCGAGCTCGGAATCCCCGCGAAATAGACCCCCGCCCGCGAAAACGCTGCTGGCCAGGGTCGCTCTCGCGGGCCAGGGTCTGCCTCGCGGCGGGCGTCAGGTGGCTTCGTGGTCAAACGGGGCGCGCTGGCCCTCCGCGAGGCGCACGAGCGGGGTTTCGGCCACGACCGGGGGTGCCTCGGGTGAGTCCTTGCCCAGCATGGACGCCAGGGCCGCCCCGGGCGCCGTCTTGAGCGAATCGAACGCGGCGACGTCCTCGTCATCGAGGAGGGCCTCGCGGATGATGCGGCGGGGGTCGTACTGGCGTGGATCGAGCTTCTTCCAGTCAATGGTGTCAATGTCCAGGCCCGCCTCTTCCCGGATGGTTTCCCGCGCGCCGGAGGCCATCCTGCGCACCTCGCGGATGAGGTTCTTCAACTTCTCCACATAGCCGGGCAGGCGCGTGGGGCCGATCACCAGAACCGCCACAATGGCGATCACAATCAGCTCGGGCGTATTGATACCAAACACGTTAGGAAGATTACCCTCTCAGGCCGCAAAGCAACGATTCGTCCACCCGCGCCAATTCAGTGCAGGCCGCCAATTCAGTGCAGGCCGGCAATGCGCGGCAGCGACAGGAGCGGCTTCTTGGGCGTCCGCGGCGCCTTGGTGCGGCCCGGGGCCAGGTCCGCCAGGGATTCGCGCAGCATGGCCCGGCCGCGGTGGATGCGCGAGCGCACCGTTCCGAGCTTGATGTCCAGGGCGTGCGCCACCTCGTCGTAGGAGAGGCCTTCCATGTCGCACAGCACGACGGCGGCACGGAAGTCCGGCGGCAGCGCCTCCAGGGCGGCCTGGATGTCCATGTCGAGGTTGTTGAATTCAAAGGTGCGTTCCGGGCCGGGATCGGCGCCCGGCAGCCGGGACTCGGCGTCCTCCGCCAACGCGTCAAAGCGGATCCGCTGCTTGCGCCGGGCCTGGTCAAGGAACAAGTTGGTGGTGATGCGGTGCAGCCAGCCGTCCAGGGTGCCGGGCTTGAAGTTGGCGAGGGAGCGGAAGACCCGGACGAACACTTCCTGGGTGAGGTCCTCGGCGTCGAACTTGTTGCCGGTGAGCCGGTAGGCGAGCCGGAAGACCTTGGCGGAATGGTTGGTGACCACGTCCTCCCATGACGGGGCGACCCAGCCGGCGTCCGGCCCGGGGTCCACAGGCACGGCTGCGAAGCTGGCGGCTGAACTCATGACTGCATCTCTCTTCTTCGGCAAGCGCTGCGGCACTCGGGAATTCCCGCCCGAGTCCCCATAGTGTGCCAAAGAAATCTGGCATTTGRCTGTATGAAGGGAGAAATTCAGCCCACGGCGCAGGCAGTAGGCTAGAGGCACTCACCGCAACAGTTTAGGAAAACACCACCCATGAGCGCCGACAAGTCCACCAGTTGGTCCTACGCGGAGGGCCTGCCCGTCGAAGATGGCGTGCTGCGCCGCGCCCGCGAACGGTCCCACGAGCTGGGGCTCTTTCCGGTCAGCCCCGGGGTGGCCGCGGCCCTGACCGTCCTGGCGGCGTCCTCGAAGGCGCTGACGGCCGTTGAGGTTGGGACCGGGGCCGGCGTTTCCGGGGTCGCACTGTTGCGCGGACTGGGGCCCCGGGCCGTGCTGACCACGATCGACCCGGATGTGGACCACCTTAAGGCCGCGCGCGAGGCGTTCATTGAATCCGGTTCCCCGGCCAACCGGACCCGCACCATTTCCGGGCGGGGCCAGGACGTCCTGCCGCGCCTGACCGACGCCGCCTATGACCTGGTGTTCATCGACGCCGACAAGCCCAGCTTTCCGGACTACGTCCAGCACGGCATCCGATTACTGAAGTCCGGCGGCCTGCTGGTGATCAACGACGCCCTCGACAAGGACAGGGTCTCCGATCCGGCCATTCGCGAGCCCGGCACCGTGGTGTTGCGCCGGGTGGGCAAGATGATCCGCGACCACGATTCCCTGGTCTCGGCCATGCTGCCCACCGGGGACGGGCTGTTGCTGGCGGTCAAGCGCTAAACCCGTCCTTAATCAAGAACCGTACTTAATCAAAAACTGTGGGACGGCCCGGGCCGCCCCACAGTAGTCAACTCTTGCTCACATCCGCCTGCCGCACGGCCCTATTCGGTTGCCCCCAGCAGGCAATCCTTCAGGCTGGTGGCCTCGGCCGCGTTCATTTCCACGACCAGTCGTCCGCCGCCTTCCAGTGGCAGGCGCATGATCAGGCTCCGCCCTTCCTTGGTCACTTCCATTGGACCGTCGCCGGTTCTCGGTTTCATGGCCGCCATCAGGACATCCCCTTTTCGTAGTACAAACGCCGTGCCCGTGGGGCATCCGGCGCAAAGCGTTCGTGTTGGTTCGCTCACATCCATTATTCCGCACATCAGGGGCGGGAGCTAATCGGGCGCCCCTCCCGCGCGTCGGCGGCGGCGCTGCGGGCCGGCGTTGACGGCAACGGTTCGCACTAGGGCGGATAGTCGCCGCCGCCGGGCAGCGGGGTCCACCGCCACAGCCAGACAACCCACACGATCTGCAGGGCCGTGAACATGACCACCACCGTCCACCGGTACGCGCGGGAATTGGAGCCGGCCGCCGCCGCGAGGGCCAGCGGGAACAGCGGCAGCAGCATCCGGAAGGTGCTGGTTTGCGGGTCCAGGACGGCCAGCAGGTACAGCAGGTACAACGCACACCAGACGCGCAGCTCGGTGCCGATCAGCCGCACGGCGTGCGAGTTCAGGGCCAGGGCCGCCAGCGCCGCCAGCAGCACCGGCAGCAACGGCCCCCACAGCGGCCCGACCAGCTGCACGCCCGCGTCAAACCAGGGCTTGAACAACACCAGGGTGCCGCCGCGCCACGACGTCTCCGTGTCCGTGTAGGCGCTCCGTTCCCCCGTGGCCGCCCAGGCAATGAACATCCATGCCAACGCCATCGCGCCGCTGACCAGCAGCAGCACCAGCGAACCGGCAGCCTCGCGCGGCGGAAACGGCGTGCGCCGCCGGCGCCGCCAGCGCAGCAGGATGTGGACGGCCACGACCCCGGCGAAGGGCACCCCCGCCGGCCGGGAGAGGCACAGCAGGATCACCACCGGAATGGCCCAGCCGTACCGGGAGGTGATGAGCAAATACAGTGCCGCCGCCAGCAGGAAGGTGCTCAGGGACTCCGCATAGGGGATCTGCAAAACCGGGGAAATCGGGAAGGTGGCAAAGAACGCCGCACCCCACAGCGCCGTCGCACCCGGGACAAAGCGGGCAAACAGCACGTAGATCATCAAGGTGGCGGCCAGCCCGGCCAGCGTGGCGACGGCGGGGGCCAGCACCACCCAGTCGAGGGTGGTCGCCGCGTGCAGGCCGCGCACCAGGAACGGGAACAGCGGGTAAAACGCCCAGGCGTTGGTTTGGGCGTTGCCGTTTCCGTCGCGGGGAATCGAGTGGGGATAGCCGCCGGAATAGATGCGCTGGTACCACTCCCCGTCCCACCGGTTGATGAAGTCCAGGTAGCCGGCCGGGCCGCTCCCCCACGGGGTCACGCCGTCGTGCCCGGCGGTGGCCAGGAGGATGGCGTAGGAGACCACCCGTGCGGCGAGGTAGACGAGGGTGACCTGCACCCACCACGGCGCCGATTTCAGCGGCGCGGCCGCCCTGCGCAGGAGCCACAGGAAATCGTCGTTGAGGGTGGGCCGGGCGGCCGGGGCCACTACCGCCCCTCCGCGGCGCGCAACGACTCCCCCACCCAGCAGCCGGGCTGGTGGTCGTTCGCCAGGCCGATCGCCTGCATCATCGCGTAGGCCGTGGTGGGGCCGATGAAGGCAAAACCGCGCTTCTTCAACTCCTTGGCCAGGGCGGCGGACTCCGCCGTCTTCGCCGGGACCGGCTCGCCCGCGGGCCGGGGCGCCGGCGCGTGCGCGTGCACCAGTTCGGTGAGCGTCACACCGTCGGGCAGGGCCAGCAGGGCGCGGGCGTTGCCGATGGTGGCCCTGATCTTCACCCGGTTGCGCACGATTGACGCGTCCGCCAGCAGGCGGTCGATGTCGTCGTCGTTGAAGGCCGCCACGGCGGTCGGTTCAAAGTTCGCGAACGCCGCCCGGAAGGCCTCACGCTTGCGCAGGATCGTGATCCAGCTCAGCCCCGACTGGAACGCCTCGAGGCTGAGCCGTTCGAACAAGTCGCGCTCCCCGGAGACCGGCCGGCCCCATTCCTGATCGTGATAGCGCTGGTATTGCTCGTCGGCCGCAAGCCCGGCCCACGCACACCGAGCCTTGCCATCAGAGCCCACGACGACGTCGCTCACGGCTGTTCCCCTCCGTTCGGTTGGGTCTGCGGTCCCGTGGGGGACGGCGGGGCGGTGCGGGCACGACCTTCGAGCTCGGTGATCCGCCGGTCCTTGGCGGCGAGTTCGTCACGCAGCCGGTCCAGCACCTCGTCAACCTGGTCCATGCGGTAGCCGCGCAGGCCCAGGGAGAAGCGCAGCCTGTCCACGTCGCCGGGCTCCGGCGCCGCCGGCAGCAGGACGGGCGGCAAATTGGCGACGGGAGCCGCCAGCCCGTCGCGGTAGATCGCCCCTTCCGGGCGCTTGAGCCCGACCACATACACGGCCACGGCCGCGGCCAGCATGACGGCCAAAAAGATCAGGAAATAGCTCACGCTTCCATGGTGCCAGATCCGCCCGGCAAACAGCGCCGCTGCCGCCGGCTGCGCGCCTACTTCCGGGCGGCAACCTCCAGCCCGGCTTCCCCGGCCATGACCATGGCAACGGCTTCCTCCGGCGTCTCGGCCAGCTGGACGATGCCCAGATCGCCCGGGGAAACCAGTCCTTCGGCCACCATGGTGTCCCGGACCCAGTCCAGCATCGGCCCCCAAAACGCGCCGTCCACCAGCACGATCGGGAATTGCGTGACCTTGCTGGTCTGCACCAGCACCATCGCCTCAAACAGTTCATCGAGGGTGCCCAGGCCCCCGGGCAGCACGATGAACCCCTGGGCGTATTTCACAAACATGGTCTTGCGGGCAAAGAAGTAGCGGAAGTCCACGCCGAGGCCAACCCATTCGTTCATGCCTTGTTCGAAGGGCAGCTCGATGCCCAACCCGATCGAGAGTCCGCCGGCTTCGGCGGCGCCGCGGTTGGCTGCCTCCATGGACCCGGGCCCGCCGCCGGTGATGACGGCAACGCCGGCCTCCACCAGCCGGCGTCCCACTTCAACGCCCATCTCGTAGTGCCGTGTTCCGGGCTTGGTGCGCGCGGAGCCGAACACGCTGATAGCCGGGCCAATTTCGGCCAGCGCATCGAAACCCTGCACGAATTCGCTTTGTATGCGCATGACCCGCCACGGGTCGGTGTGCGTGAAGCCGCTGCCGGCCGGGGTGTCCAGCAGCCTCGCGTCGGCGGTGGTCCCCTCCGGGGCGCCCTTTTCCCAGACACCAAAGCGCTTGGTGATGGAACGGGCGGGCCTGCTGGAACCGGTGGGTGCACTCATGCCACTAAGGGTACGTGACGGCGGAAGGGACGCGGTGCAAGGTATCTTTCCCGTTACGATCCTGATGAAAATGTGATCTGCGTTTACCAAGCAACCCGAAATTCGATACATTCGCTACATGACTAATTCCGCACAGGCGCCTGCCCTTGTCGAACTGAAGGCCGTCAACAAGCACTACGGCGCCCTCCACGTCCTGCAAGATATTAATCTGCAGGTCAAAAGGGGTGAGGTGGTGGTGGTGATCGGCCCGTCCGGTTCCGGGAAGTCCACGCTCTGCCGAACCATTAATCGCCTGGAGACCATTGACAATGGTTCCATCACCATTGAGGGCAAGGAACTTCCCAAGGAAGGCAAGCCGCTGGCCGCCCTCCGGGCCGACGTCGGCATGGTGTTCCAGTCGTTCAACCTGTTTGCCCACAAGACCATTTTGGAAAACGTGACGCTCGGACCCATCAAGGTCAAGGGCATCCCCAAGGAAGAGGCCGACAAGCAGGCCCAGGCGCTCCTGGATCGCGTCGGTGTCGGCCAGCAGGCGGCCAAGCTGCCGGCGCAGCTCTCCGGCGGCCAGCAGCAGCGCGTGGCCATTGCCCGCGCCCTGGCGATGAAGCCCAAGGTCATGCTCTTTGACGAGCCCACGTCCGCCCTTGACCCGGAAATGATCAACGAAGTCCTCGATGTCATGGTCGGACTTGCCAAGGAAGGGATGACCATGGTGGTTGTCACCCATGAGATGGGCTTTGCCCGCAAGGCGGCGGACAGGGTGGTCTTCATGGCCGATGGCCAGATCGTGGAGGAAGCAACGCCGAATGAGTTCTTCACCAACCCGCAAAGCGCACGCGCCAAGGACTTCCTTTCCAAGATCCTGACCAACTAGACCCATCGCGAACCAGCAGGTTCTCGTCTCACACCCACGGTTGGTTGACCAACCGTTTATGAAAGGTAACCCATGAAGAACTTTTTCAGCCGAAAGCGCCTCGGTGGTGCGGCGCTCATCGCTGCGGCCGCAATTGCCCTGACCGGTTGCGGTGGCGGCGCTGCCGCCCCCGGCAACACGGACAACCCCGCCTTTGAGGTGGCCAAGGATGTTGCCCTGACCGGCAGCCCCACCTTTGACAAGATCAAGTCCGCGGACAAGATCCGCATCGGCGTCAAGCAGGACCAGCCCGGCCTGGGCTTCATGGACGCCCAAACGGGGCAGTACAGCGGTTTTGACATCCAGATCGCCACCTGGATGGCGGCGTCCCTGGGCTACCCCCAGGACAAGATCGAGTTCAAGCCGATCCCCTCCGCCAACCGCGAGTCCGCGATCACCAACGGCGACATCGACTACTACGTGGGCACGTACTCCATCACGGACAAGCGCAAGGCCCTGATCGACTTTGCCGGCCCGTACTTCATCACCGGGCAGGGCCTGCTGGTGCAAAAGAGCAACGACACCATCAAGAGCGAAAAGGATTTGACCGGCAAGGACGTTTGCTCCGCCACCGGCTCGACGCCCATCCAGAACATCAAGGAAAACTTCCCCGGCGTCAAGACCACCGAGTTTGACCTGTACTCCAAGTGCGTCGAAGCGCTCAAGAGCGGTTCCGTCGACGCCGTGACCACCGACCAGGCGATCCTGCTCGGCTTCGCCTCCCAGTCCCCGGATGCCTTGAAGGTCGTGGGCGAGCCCTTCACCGTGGAGAAGTACGGAATTGGCGTGCCCAAGGGCGACACCGCCCTGCGCACCTTCTTCAACAAGACGCTGACCGACGGCGGTGCCACGTGGACCAAGATCTACGATGCCACGCTGGGCAAGTCCGGAACAAAGGTCGAGCAGCCCAAGGTTGATCAATACTAAGACGTTCCACGCAAGTGCAGGTGGTGCAGCCTCTTTTGGTCGCTGCACCGCYTGCACTTCCCGTCCCAATTGATTCACTGAAAGCGACAGTGCACTGTGGATACACTCATAAATAACGCAGACTTATTCATCACCGGGTTCAAGAACACGGGAATCCTGTTCATCTTTTCCGCATTTTTTGCCCTCATTCTCGGCACCATCGTTGCCGGCATGCGCGTCTCGCCCGCCCCGGCCATGCGCGCCGTGGGCACGTTTTACGTCAATACGGTGCGCAACTCGCCGCTGACGTTGATCCTGGCATTTTTTGCCTTGGGCTACCCGAAGCTGGGGCTGCCGCCCATCAGTTTCATGGTCGCCGCCACGGTCGGCCTGTCCCTGTACACGGCAACGTATGTTTCGGAGGCGATCCGCTCCGGCATCAACACGGTCGCCGTGGGGCAGTCGGAGGCCGCCCGCGCCATTGGGCTGCCGTTCATGTCGACGCTGACCTTGATCGTGCTGCCCCAGGCCTTCCGCTCCGTGGTTCCGCCGCTTTTTAGCGTGTTCATCGCCCTGCTGAAGAACACCACCGTGGCCGCCGGTTTCTCCGTCCTGGAGGCCGGCGCCATCCGCGCCAACCTCAGCGAGCGCGGGGAACCCATGCTCACCGGCCTGCTGTGGGTGGCCCTGGCCTTCATCATTGCGGTGCTGGCCATCATGACCCCGTTGCAGCGTTACCTCGAGAAGAAGTGGAGGGTGGCCCGATGAGCAGCGTTTTGTTTGACGTCCCCGGCCCCAAGGCCCGGGCCCGCTACGCCTACCTAAACGTGGTGACGCTGGTGGTGGTGCTGGGCATCATCGGCTTCATCCTGTACCGCTTCGCGGAGAGCGGGCAGTTCACGGCCGCCAAGTGGCAGGTGTTTTCCTTCCCCTACGTCCAAAAGCTGCTGGCCAACGCGGTGTCCGCGACGCTGAGCGCGTTTGCCGTGGCCGCCCTCGGCAGCCTGGTCCTGGGCATCCTGCTCGCCTTCGGCCGCCTGGCCGACATCAGGTGGGTGCGGATCCCGTGCTACTGGTTCACGGAGCTGTTCCGTGCCGTGCCGCTGCTGATCCTGATGATGATCATGTACTACGGCCTGCCCTCCGTCGGGGTCAAGGGCATCACGCCCTTCATCGCCGTCGTGGTTGGCCTGATCCTCTACAACGGCTCGGTGCTGGCCGAGGTCTTCCGCGCCGGCATAGAGTCGCTGCCGAAGGGGCAGCGGGAGGCCGGCCTGGCCGTCGGCATGACCAAGAGCCAGGTGCAGGTCATCATTCTGCTGCCGCAGGCGGTCCGCTCCATGCTGCCGGTGATCATCTCCCAGCTTGTGGTGATCCTCAAGGACACCGCGTTGGGCTTCCTGATCACCTACAACGAGATCCTGTACCTGGCCAACTACCTCGGCGGGCAGGGAAGCTACGGCTCCCCCGTCGTTCCGGCGCTCATGGTCGCCGGCGTCATTTACGTGGGCCTGTGCCTGATTTTGTCCGGTGTGGCCAAGTTGGTGGAGAGCAGGATGTCCAGCCGCGTCAAGGTCGTCAAGACCAAGATCGGGCTGATGGACTAGCGGCTCACCCCAGCCAGCGGGTGAGGGCGGCCAGGCACGCCCGGACGTCCTCACCCGAAACATGCTCATCATCGCTGTGCGCCAGCAGGGCGTCTCCCGGCCCGAAGTTCACGGCCGGGATCCCCATCTCACTCAACCGGGCCACATCCGTCCACCCGTACTTGGGCAGCGGCTCCCGCCCCACGGCCGCCACGAAGCTCGCGGCCGCCGGGGCGTGGAGCCCGGGACGCGCCCCGGCGGAGGAATCCGTGCACACCAGCTCAAAGCCGGCCAGCAGCTCCCGCACATGCGCTTCCGCCTGCGCCGGCGTCTTGTCCGGGGCAAAACGGTAGTTGATCTCCACCACGCACGCGTCCGGGATGACGTTGCCGGCCGTGCCGCCGTGAATTCTCACCGCGTTCATCGACTCCCTGTAGGCCAGCCCGTCCACCATGACCGTCGCCGGGTCGTAGGCCGCCAAACGGGCCAGCAGGGGTGCGGCGGCGTGGACGGCGTTCTCGCCCATCCAGGCACGGGCCGAATGCGCCGCCTTCCCGCGAAGGGTCGCCTCGAAGCGGATGGTGCCGTTGCACCCGCCTTCCACCGTGCCGTTCGTAGGCTCGAGCAGGATCCCGAAGTCTGCATCGAGCAGCTCCCGGTTCTCCCGCACCAACCGGCCCAGCCCGCTCTTGGCGGCCGCCACTTCCTCCTGGTCGTAGAAGATGAAGGTGACGTCCTTGGTGGGTGCGGGCAGCGTCGCGGCCAGGGCCAGCTGCACGGCCACCCCACCCTTCATGTCCGTCGTGCCGCGCCCGTACAGCACATCGCCGTCCCAGGTGCCGGGCACGGTGCCGCGCGATCCCGGCACGGTGGGCAGCGGCACCGTATCCAGGTGGCCGGCCAAAATGACGCGCTCCGCGCGGCCGAGCGAGGTGCGGGCGACAATGGCGTCCCCGTTGCGGGTCACCGCCAGGTGGTCCAGCCCCCGCAGCGCCGCTTCGACGGCGTCGGCCAGGGCCGTTTCATGGCCGGAGACGCTTTCAATGTCGATGAGGCAGGCGGTCAGCTGCGCGACGTCCTGCGTGAGGTCCAGTGTTGGGGTGCCGGCGGGGGCGTGGAGGTAGGTCACCCTCGAAGTTTACCGGCGCCGGACGAAACACCGACGGCACCGGCCGGTTTTTCCGGACGATCCCCGCCTCGATAGACTTGGGCCATGACGCAACCTCCGGCAACCCCCGCCACTCCCAGCACCGCCCCCGACCGCACCGCCCACGGATTTGGCCTGGCGACGATCGCGGACGACGGCACCGTGCTGGACGTGTGGTTCCCGGAACCCGCGCTGGGCATGGCGGTGGACTCGCTGGGAGCCGCACCGGAGGCCGGGGACGAACTCGCCGCCCTGGCGCAGGCCGGCACGGACCCGGACCGGGGCGTGCACCAGCGGGTGGTCTTTGCCCAGATCGACCTGGACCGGGCCCCCGCGGACTCCGTGGACGCCTACCTGCGCCTGCATCTGCTCTCCCACCGTCTGGCGGCGCCCAACAGCATCAACCTTGACGGGGTCTTCGCCAAGCTGGCCAACGTGGTGTGGACCAACTTCGGCCCGGCCCCCGTGGAGGGGTTTGAGCTGACCCGCGCCAGGTTGCGCCGCCGCGGCGCCGTCACGGTGTACGCGGTGGACAAGTTCCCGCGCATGGTGGACTACGTGGTCCCCTCCGGCGTGCGGATCGCCGACGCCGACCGGGTCCGGCTGGGCGCGCACCTGGCCGACGGCACCACCGTCATGCATGAGGGTTTCGTGAACTTCAATGCCGGAACACTGGGCGCCTCCATGGTGGAGGGCCGCATTTCCGCCGGCGTGGTGGTGGGCACCGGCACGGACGTGGGCGGCGGCGCCTCCATCATGGGCATGCTCTCCGGCGGCGGCAAGGAGCGCATCACCCTGGGCGAGCGCGTCCTGCTGGGTGCCAACTCCGGGGTCGGCATCAGCATCGGTGACGATTGTGTGGTTGAGGCCGGCCTGTACGTCACCGCCGGCACCCGGGTGCGCGTCCGGGGACCGAAGAACGACGACGGCGAGGACACCACCATCATCGTCAAGGCCAGCGAGCTCTCCGGCACGCCCAACCTGTTGTTCCGCCGCAACTCCGGCACCGGCGAGGTGGAGGTTCTTCCCCGCAAGGGCTCCGCGGTTGCGCTCAATGACACGCTGCACAGCAATTAGGGCCCGGCCCGGGGCGCCGTCCGCCTGTCGCCATGCGCCGTAGGCGCGGGCGCGCCTTCACGGCCTGGCTGGCGGTCACGGCGCTGGTCGCCGCGGCCCTGGTGGGCGGCGGCGTTTGGGTGGCCGCCTACTTCCGCGACGCCCTGGCCCCCGGGCTCAGCGTGGGCTGCCGGGTGGTGGTGGACGGGCGCACCTCGTCCCTGGCTGATGACCAGGCCGAGAATGCCGCGCTGATCGCGGCGATCTCCGTTCGGCGCGGCATGCCGGCCCGGGCGGCGTCGATCGCGCTGGCAACGGCCCTGCAGGAGTCCAAGCTGCGCAATATCGACTATGGGGACCTCGATTCGCTGGGCCTGTTTCAACAGCGCCCGTCCCAGGAATGGGGCACCCCGGCGGAGATCATGGACCCGGTGTATGCCACCAACGCGTTTTACAATGTCCTGGCCGAGGTTTCCGGCTATGCGCAGATGTCCATCAACGACGCCGCCCAGCTGGTCCAGCGCTCCGCCTACCCCTACGCCTACGCCCGGCATGAGTCCGTGGCCAAGGCCTTTGCCTCCGCGTTGACGGGCCAGTCGCCGGAGGCGCTCAGCTGCACCCTGGAAGCCCCAGCCCGCACCGGGGACCCCGGCCAGGTCACGGCCGCCGCCGAAACCGCGTTTGGCGAGCTGGCGGTTTCCGCGGCCCCGGCGGGCGCGGAAGCGGCCGTTGTGCGCATCAAGGTGACGGAGGCGACCGGCTGGGCCGTCGCGCAGTGGGCGGTGGCAAACGCCAAGCAGTTCGCCGTCACGTCCGTCCACTATGCCGGGCGGCAGTGGACGCGAAGCGCGAACGACGCCGGCACGAACGTGGGCTGGCAGGGCTCGCCCACGCCGGGGCCGGCCGGGGAGGTCAGCATTGCGCTGGCCGGCGCTCCCTCCGCCCGCTAGGGGTCCTGGAGGACCCGGAGGATCTAGACGAGCAGTTCCACCACGGGCTGGACGTAGCTGAGGAAGTTTTGCTGGTCGTCGATCAGGTGCTGGCTCATGATCAGCCGGTCCGGTTCGATGAACCAGGCCCGCGGCTCGGCCAGCGGCATCTCCACGATGGACAAGGTGAAGTCCCGGGCGCTGCGCCCCAGTTCCATCTCCCGGTTCTGCACCAGGTCGGCGAGGATCTTGTGGCCGCCGAGCGTCTCCCGTTCAGCGGACAGCAGCGAGTAGGCTTTGCTTTGCTCCCGCGACCACGTCAGGGCGGCGCCGAAATGGGCCTGCACGACCCGTTGCAGGGCCGGCAGGCCGGCGAGTTCGGGAAATTCCGGCGGGGTGAGCGCCGGCTCCGGGCGGGGGTAGCTGGCCACCAGGCGGCTCCACCAGACTTCCCACTGGTCCCGCAGCGCTTCGGTGCCGCCCAGTTGCGCCGTCAACCGGCTGTGGTCCGCGGCCCGCACGTGCGGGTCCACGTGGGAGAGCGCCGGGCTGCCGGCCCCCACCAATCCGGCAACATCACGAATGTACAGTGCTATCAGCATGGGTCCGCACGTGTCCATGGTGATCCGCCAACCGGGGCCGCCCGTGTGATGCATATGTCTCGCCTCCAGCGGCCGCAATCCTGCGCGGCCATCCCTAGATCAAGATTACCCTCCTAGGGGGCTAAGGGCACCGGCGACGCCAGCAGGGAGGCCAGGTGCCGGTGCAGGGTGGCCCGGCCCTGCTCCGGGGCGGCCCAGGCCGGCTGGAGGACCAGACGCAGGCTCAGGCCGTCCAGGAGCGCGATCAGGCGTTCGGCCTCATCGACGGGGGCGGGGCGGCCGGCCGCCAGGGGGCTGTCCAGGAGTTGCAGGACCACCCGGCCCACCAGGGCGCCGGTGGCCCGGTAGTCGTCTCGTGCGGCGTCGGCGAGCCGTGGATCCGTCCTGGCGGCCAGCATGAACTCCATGTGCACCATGGCGTCGGTGCCGCGATCCCCGTCCAGCGGAAGCAATTCCGCCAGGACGCCCGCGCACGCCTCCACCAGCCCGGCCGCGTCGCCGGGCAGCGGGTTTTGTTCCAGGTTCTCGAGCTTGTCCAGCGCGCGCAGGTGGATGCGCTCGGAATTGACGCGGAACGCGAATTCCATCAGCTCAGCCTGGTTGTCAAAATAATGCCGCACCGAGCCCAGCGCCAGGCCGGCCTCCTGCGCCACGTTTCGTAGCGACGCCTGTGTCAGGCCACGCTTGTGGGTTACTCGGAATACGGCCTCGGCAACAAGTTCCCGGCGGTCATCGGCATCAACTATTTTCGGCACATCTCTTTTTAGCACAGATGCTCCACCGGGAGCGCTCCGATGTGGTGTGCTGTGTCGTGCTGTGTTAGTTTCCGGCGTTTTTCCTACCCACGTACAGCACCACCAGCAGCACCACGGTGACGACGGCGGCGGACGCCTGCAGCAACATCTTGTACAACTTTTCTCCTCCAGCGGGTCTGCGGCGGGGACGGGCGACGGCGGCGGGTGAGCCTCACCAGGGAAGTCTCCGGCCGCCGTCGAGGTTGTCTTAGCGCGAGGGGTACATGCGCTCGGGCTCGCCCGTGTACAGCTGGCGCGGGCGGCCGATCTTGGTGTGCGGGTCCTTCATCATCTCGCGCCACTGCGCGATCCAGCCGGGCAGGCGGCCGATGGCGAACAGGACCGTGAACATCTTCTCCGGGAAGCCCATGGCCTTGTAGATCAGGCCGGTGTAGAAGTCCACGTTCGGGTAGAGCCGGCGGGAGACGAAGTATTCATCCGTCAGCGCAACCTCTTCCAGGCGCATGGCGATGGCGAGGAGTTCGTCGTTGCCGCCGAGCTTCTGCAAGATCTCGTGCGCGGTTTCCTTCACGATCTTCGCGCGGGGATCGTAATTCTTGTAGACGCGGTGTCCGAAGCCCATGAGCTTCACGCCGGCTTCCTTGTTCTTCACCCGCTCAACGAACTTTTCCACGGGCTCGCCGCTGGCTTGGATGTCGCGAAGCATGTTCAGCACGGCCTCGTTCGCGCCGCCGTGCAGCGGGCCGAACAGGGCGTTGATGCCGGCGGAGACCGAGGCGAACATGTTGGCGTTGGCGGAGCCGACCAGGCGGACGGTGGAGGTGGAGCAGTTCTGCTCGTGGTCGGCGTGCAGGATCAGCAGCAGGTCCAGTGCCTTGACCACCACCGGGTCCATCTCGTACGGCTCGGCCGGCAGGCCAAAGCTCAGGCGCAGGAAGTTTTCGACCAGTCCCATGGAGTTGTCCGGGTACAGCATGGGCTGGCCGATGGACTTCTTGTGGGCGTAGGCGGCGATGACGGGCATCTTGGCCATCAGGCGGATGGTGGCCATCTCAACCTGTTCGTCGTCGAACGGGTCAAGCGAGTCCTGGTAGAACGTCGAAAGCGCCGAAACAGCCGACGACAGCACGGGCATGGGGTGGGCGTCGCGTGGGAAACCGCCAAAGAAGCCCTTCAGGTCCTCGTGCAGCATGGTATGGCGCCGGATCTTCGAATCGAACTTGTCCAGCTCGGCCGGGGTGGGCAGGTTGCCGTAGATCAGCAGGTAGGACACTTCCAGGAAGCTGGAGTGCTGGGCCAGTTCCTCGATCGGGTAGCCGCGGTAGCGCAGGATGCCCTTGTCGCCGTCGATGTAGGTGATGGCCGAGGACGTTGCGGCAGTGTTGACGAAACCAGGGTCGTAGGTCACCGCGCCGGTGTTCTTCAGGAGCTTGGACACGTCGAGTCCGGCATTGCCTTCTACAGCGTCAATGCGCGGGAGTTCAAGTTCTCCGCCGTCGTAGCGCAGTATCGCGCTCGTGGAATCAGACATGGAGTCCCCTTCATGAGGTCGCCTTCGCAAGGCGTTGGTCAGATCTATGCAACTTTTCCGCCCGCGGGGTTCACCGCGCACCGGGGGGCCAAGCTGTCGGCAGCGGCAACTTAGTCCGGCACGGCACAAGCGCCCGGTGGCATAGACGTCTTGCTAAGAAACTACCGCCTCAGGGCCCCCCAACACTAATCCGGTGCCCTTGTTGGCGCGCAAATGCGGGGAAACGTTACGGTTTTGCGCCCAGTCGCGCCACGGCGGCGGCAACACGTTCATCGGTGCCGGTGAGGGCCACCCGAACAAATCCCTGCCCGGCCTCGCCGTAGAACGTGCCCGGGCCCACCACGATTCCGCGCTCGGCCAGGCGGCCGACCGTGCTCCAGGTGTCCTCGCCCGCCGTGCACCACAGGTACAGCCCGGCCTCGGAGTGGTGGATGGTCAGCCCAAACGCCTCCAGCGCCCCGATGAGCCGTTCGCGGCGGGCCCGGTAGCGGGCTTTTTGCGTGCTGACGTGGGCGTCGTCCCCAAGCGCCACGCGCATCGCCTCCTGCACCGGGTAGGGCACAATCATGCCGGCATGCTTGCGGCTGTTGACGAGGTTGGCGATGATGGCCGAATCGCCGGCCACAAACGCGGCCCGGTAGCCGGCCACATTGGACTGCTTGCTCAGCGAGTAGACGGCCAGCAGGCCGTCCGTGCTTCCGCCGGACACCCGGGGATCGAGCACGCTGGGGACGGGTTCGCCACCGTTTTCCGGATCCCACGGACCCCAGCCCAGCTCGCCGTAGCATTCGTCGGAGGCCACCACGGCGCCGAGCTCGCGCGCCTGGGCCACCAGGTCCCGCAGTTCGGTCACGGAGCGCACCATGCCCGTCGGGTTTCCGGGCGAGTTGACCCAGACGAGCCGGACCCGGGAGCGGGTTTCCTCATCGAGCTCGTCCAGGCGCTCTGCCGGCACGGCCGTCGCTCCGGCCAACACCGCACCCATGTCGTAGGTGGGGTAGGCGACGGTGGGGCGGACGACGACGTCGCCGGCCCCCAGCCCCAGCAGCAGCGGGAGCCAGGCCACCAGTTCCTTGGACCCGACCGTGGGCATGACGTCCGCCGGATCCAGCCCGGGGACATTGCGCCGCCGGGCAAACCAGTCCACGATGGCCTGGCGCAGCGCCAAGGTGCCGTGCGTCGTGGGGTAGCCGTGCGCATCCGCGGCAGCCATCAGGGCATCCTGGATGAGCCCGGGCGTGGGGTCCACCGGGGTTCCGATGGAGAGGTTCACCACGCCGTCCGGGTGCCGGGCGGCCCTGGCCAGGTAGGGTGCCATGGCATCCCAGGGGTAGTCCGGCAGCTGGAGGCCAAACGGGGGTCGATTTGTGGTGTGCGGGGCCGGCGTTGTGGCCATGGGGGCGGGTTCAGTCCTGGTTCTGCGGCGGCAGCGCGGCGATGAGCGGGTGGTCGGTGTGGGTGTTGCCGATCTTGGCCGCGCCGCCCGGGGAGCCAAGGACGTCGAAGAATTCCACGTTGGCCTTGTAGTATTCGGCCCACTCCTCGGGAGTGTCGTCCTCGTAGTAGATGGCCTCCACCGGGCAAACCGGTTCACAGGCGCCGCAGTCAACGCATTCGTCGGGGTGGATGTAAAGGGAGCGTTCACCTTCGTAGATACAGTCGACGGGGCATTCCTCAACACATGCCTTGTCCTTGACATCCACGCACGGCTGCGCGATTACATACGTCACGTCCCGACCTTCCTCACTACGGCTTGTTGACCGGCTGGGAGCCGGATAGCTTCATTATCCCCCACGGGTGCCCGGCCCGCATCCCAGCGGGACCTAGTATGAAGAGATGAGCCGCGCCGTCGAAACCCTCAAGAGTGTTCCGCTGGGCACCCGGATGGTGGTCAGGTACCGGATCGAGGCCGGCAGCACCGACGCCCTCGGGGAACTGACCGCCCGGGATGCCGCAACATGCACCGTGGCAACGCGCAGCGGCCCGGAAATGATTGCCTGGGATGACGTGCAGCTGGCCAAGCCCGTGCCGCCTCCCCCGCCCCGGCGTGCGCGCCGGGTCCCGCACTAGCGAAAATTTCAGCGGGCCGGCAAAGTGACGCTAAATCGTGTCCGCGCGGGTACTGGACACGGATATATCCCTTGGGTAGCCTTCGATGCACCAGTTCCGTTGAAGAACAGCCTAAGCAAATGGCAGGGCATTACGCCCCCTTGTGAAAAGGCAGCGCCTCGCGGCATGAGCAAAATGCCCGCGATGAGTCTCCGTTCACCTTCCGGTCCGCTAAAAGCACGTGATGACCCCACTTTCAGGCCCCTCCCGGCGTGAGGGCGGCTTCGTTTCCTGTGTCTGGTACGAAATCTCCAGAAGAACCAGGCCGCCCTCCCGCCGCCGCCAATCCACAGGAGCAGACCAATGAGACTTCACCAGCTATTTCCCATTGATGGAACGCAGTCGGTCGGTTTCTGCATGATTGATCCGGCGGAAGAGGCCGGCGTCCCTCCGGCCGGGGGCGGGCACACCTCGGCGTGCTCCACTAAGGAGACCGGGCCGGCCGGCGGCGACCGGGGGGACACCCCGCCCGCGGACCCGGCACTCCGGAGCTAGTGCCAGCCATGTCGGCCGATCCCGATTCCCGTGTTCCCCAGGGCAGGCATCACCGCTCAAGCCGGCGCCCGTGGTGCCCAGCCTGCCGCTCGGAAGCCCATCTGATCATCGAGTCGATTCAGTCCCTGACGCCGCCGGTTCCCGGGTTGGTAGGCATCGAGTACTCGTGTGCCGCGTGTAATTCCTGCTTTGCCCACCCCGCGACGGTCCAGCAGATCGCCAAGGTGCTCAACGACGCCGAGCACCATGGCGGCATACTGCGCTTCGGGAACCACTACATCCACTGCGGGGAACCCATGACGGTGACGGGCGTTGAATCGGTGCGCTGGGAAGCCGAGGTCTCCGATCCGCCCGGATCCGCGCCGTTGGCCACCATCGCCCTGTCTACGCGGATCCTGCGGTGCCGGTGTGGTTTCCGGCTCGACGTGCCCACCTAGCTGTACCGCCCAGGGACAATCACATGGCGGTGGGGACCGCGGTGGGGGGTTGAAAATTCCATGTCCGAGCCGCCATCGAGGACCCGCTCACCGCATGCATCATTGAATGGGTACCCTCCAGTGCATCCTGGACCACGGCGAGAAAGCTCTCGGATTCCCTGAGCACCTTCCGTTGCCGGCTGGACCCGGTGCCGCGCGCCAGAATGCGTGCAACCCCCAGCCCCACCCGGTGGCCGTCACCGGACGTCTCCAGGGCCTCCTTGAGGTGTCCCATCAACGCGCCCACCGCCTCAGGGGCTGCGCACGGTCGTCGCAGGACCGGGTGGAGCAGTTCGCCCTCAACCCCAGATTTGCTGGCACGCCAGCTCGCCAGCCGCATTTCGGTGGATGAAATGCTTGCCGGCGGTTCTCCCGACCGCCACTCGTCCACGGCCGTTTGGACCAGTGCCCGCGCCAGGCCGGCCAGGGCTAGCGCATCGTTGGGGTCAAGGCAGACGTCCGCAATGCGCAGCTCGACGGTCGGATATCGCCGGGACAGCCGGGCGTCGAAATAGATCATCCCCTCATCGAGGGGCACGTTCGCCGCGAGCAGTGACCGGACCAGGCGCCTGTAGTTGGCCACTGACCCGAAGACGTCATAGGGTCCCGCGGTCGGCAAGCGATTCCAGACCTGGTAGCGGTAGCTTTCGTAGCCGGTGTCCGTGCCTTGCCAGAAGGGGGAATTTGCGCTCAGGGCAAGGAGCACCGGCAGCCAGGGCCGGATGCGATCCAGCACGGCTATCCCTTCCGCCGCGGAGGCGACCCCGACGTGGATGTGGTATCCACACGTCAACTGCTCCCGAAGGGTCAATCCAAAGCGTTGGTCCATGGCCAGATACCGCGGGACGGGAAAGGTATGTGCGCAGACTCGGTCGATGCACGTGGCCATGGCCACGGCCCGCGCTCCGACGAATTGCGCGGCGGCATCGGCCACTTTCCGGCCCTGGCGGATGGCCGATGCCAGGTCGTCGAGGCCGGTGCAGACCGGCGTGCAGACCTCGAGCTGTTCGAGCTTGACCTCCATGGACAGGGGCGTTGGGCCGGATGCCTTGCCGTCCAGGATCATCAGTGTCTCGGCTACGGCCGCCGGTTTGCCGGTGCTCCCATCGATGAGAAGGAATTCCTCTTCCACCCCGATTGTCCGTTGGCCGCGGTGAAGACGTGATGGATCGGCTGGAACATGGACCATGGGGGACCCCGCTGGTGACGGATCTGTTCTTGGATGTAGCAACTTTAGCGCTTGAGCCGCGACGTCACCAGTGCCCGCCCCTCACACCCCGGGGCGCGGGCGGGGCCAATCTAGGCGTCGAAGTGGGTCTCCACGGGGCGCTGATTGAGGTTCGCCACCAGGTTCTCAGCCACCTGCCGCAGTTTTTGGTTCCTGCCCGCAGATGCCTTGACCAGAAGGGCAAAGGCCTCCTCTTGGGAGCAGCGTTGCTGGCCCATGATGACCCCTACGGCGATGTCGATGGCCGTTCTGGACTTCATGGCCTCCTCAAGGTCGGCGGCGGTCTGCTCGCGCGAACCAATGCGCACAGCCAGCCGCAGGGACTTTTCGGCGCTGGCCGCGTACCGCTGCGCCCGCTCGATGATTTCCGCGCTAAAAGCGGCCACCACCGGGGAGAAAAAGTTCATTGCGGCCGCCGCGCCCCCTTCAAGCAACAACGGGATGGCCAGGACGCTGCGAATGTTCAGGGCATGCAATTCTTGGGAATACTCCGGCCACCGCGTGTCCGACTCGGTGTCGTCCACAACAACGGTGCGGCCGGTTGCGAGAGCCTCCAGGCACGGACCCTCCCCGTGTTTTTGCTGGATCTCATCAAATCTGCGGGCGCTCTCATCGCTGCCTGCACCCGTCAGGGGACGACGGTGGCGATGCAATGTTATGGCGCACCGGATCGGCTCCTGCCCGATGCCGGGTGCACCCTGGGCGGAATACGCGGCCAATTCCTCCAGGAATTCGGCCACGTCGCTGCTGCCCAGGACAATGTCCCGGAGCCGCTCGGCCACGGAATAGCCGGCACCTTCATTCGTTCCCATGGCTTGACTTCACTTTCTCTAGCAGGAAGGAAACGTCTAGCAGTCATCCGATTCGCTGGGCCGGCTATAGGAAACCCGGTTCGGGCGGCCCTGCTCCATGTAATGCTCATTCATGGCGTGGGCCATGAGGTCCCGTTCCAGGGCCGGCATGGCGTGGGCGCCGAATATATAGGCCTCGATCTCAAGTTCCCCCATGTTCCCGCCCAACGCGAAATACTTGAACCAGAGCGTGCGCAGGGCCATGCCGGAGCCGAACAGGGCATCCCGGAGTTCCCTGCGTTGAATATCCTCAACCTCGTCGAGTGGCATTTGGGATCTCGGAGCCTCCTAGAGTGGATCAGGCCCAGTCGCCGGCGTTGGGGGCACGGGCCGGCACGGTCACGAGCTCAGCGGCCAGAGGCAAGTCGGGTGTGGTTGTGTTCATCCCGGCGCCTTCCTTGAATTCATTGACAGGCCTGAGGTCAAAAAATGACTGTAAATCCACTGTGACGTCATAAATAGTCAACATGCTGTACATATTCTACGCCGGTGCGGCAAACAAAGCCTCGCTCCGGCGCGTGTCCGGTTCGCCGTTTCCCTTGCTAATACAGGGGCAACGGATCTACCGTAAGTTCTGAGGCCAGCAGCGCGTCACCGTGAAATATCCCACGCCATTACGGCACCGACAGGCCGCTGCCTCGCGTTCACGTCCGTGGGTATCTCATCTGGCTGCAGGCCCCTGGCCATCTTTGACAAAGACGGAGGCAGAACATGCCCGGCAAGAAAAATTCACCCCTAAAGGACCCCGAACTGTATGAGGAGTTGCGCGATGACGGAGCATCCAAGCAAAAAGCAGCCCGAATCTCCAACGCGGCCGCCAGAGAAGGTCGCGGCGCTATTGGCCGCAAGGGCGGCAAGGCTGGCGATTATGAGGACTGGACGGTCGCGCAGCTCAGGAAGAGGGCCAAGGAGATTGGCCTGAAAGGTTATTCCAGCCAGAAAAAAAGCGAGCTGATCCATTCCTTGCGAAACTCCTGAGCCTGGGCAGTCATGGGCATGGAGGCAAACGGCTCCCGGGCCGGCCACGCCGCGGGCGACGGCCGAAATGAAACACGCGAGGAACAGCTCGATCGCAACTGGAACGAGATGCTTCAGGAACTGCGGGTCATGCAGACCGGAACGCAAATCATCGCCGGCTTCCTGCTTACCCTCCCCTTTCAGCAACGCTTCGCCGAGCTGGACGCCTTTCAGACGGCACTGTTTCTGGTCCTCGTTGTCCTGGCGGCCATTGCCACCGGGTTGATGCTGGTCCCGGTGGCCCTGCACCGGCGCCTGTTTCGGCGCCGAATCAAGGAGAAGCTTGTGGCCGGCGGGGACTTCATCGTCAAGGCCGCACTCGTGTTTGTCGGTCTTTTGGTGGCGGGAACGACGACGTTCATCGTCCACGTTGTTGCCGGCCCCGTCGCCGCGGCAGCCGTTGGGACGTTTCTGGTTCTTGGCCTGCTCGCCGGTCTGGCCGTTTTCCCTCTGCTCGCCAGCCGGCGCCCCCACAGCCCTCCCTGAGAAAGGGCAGAATGACCACCTGCCGTGACCGGCAGGCGGGCGGAGCGGCGCACCATTGGGGGCGGCAGCGTTTCCGGACGGAACCACTGCCGTCGGTGCCGCTGCCTGCCGCACCCCGGATCCGTGCCGCTGTGATGGAGTGCGCCTAGATGAAGGCCGTCACCATGGCCTTCACGAAGGCGGGCAGGTCGTCGGGCTTGCGGCTGGTGACCAGCATCCAGCCACCGTCCGGGCTCGCATGGACCTCTTCGTCGACCCACTTGCCGCCGGCGTTGCGGATGTCTGTGCGCAGGCTGGGCCAACTCGTGAGGACTTTTCCGGGCAGCACGCCGGCCTCGACCAAAATCCACGGGCCATGGCAGATGGCCGCCACGGGCTTGCCGGCCGCCACGATGGCCGCCACGAAGTCCACGGCCTGGGGATTCATCCGCAACTTATCGGGATTGGTGGTCCCGCCCGGCAGCACCAGCCCATCGCATCGCTCCACCGGCATCTCCTGCACCGTCTTGTCGACCGGGAACCTGTCCCCGGGTTCCGTGTCCGAGTGGACGGCCTGAATGGTCCCGGGAGCCGTGGATACCAAGACCGGCTCGCCGCCGGCCCGCTTGACTGCCTCCCACGGGCTGGTCAACTCGATTTGTTCCACCCCCGTCGTGGCGACCAGGAATGCGATGGTCTTGCCATCGAGTTCATGCGACATCGGTTCCTCCTTCGGTGGGCTTCTCTCACGACCAAGGCGGCCGTCCCCAGCGGGAGTTTGGCGATCTGGGCGCTCCAGTCGCGGGTGGATTCGCCGGGTCAACTACCGCTTGACGGCATTCCTGCGGACCCAGCCGATGGCGCCGGTGGCCACGAACAAGATGATGCCAATGATCGCCAGCCACAGCAGACCCTTGACGGCGAAGCCCAGCACGGACAGGATCAGCCAAATGACGAGCAGAGTAATAATGAGTGAAGTCATGATTCCCATCTCAATTCAGTGAATGCTCTCCCTGCGAACCTGAGTTATTACGGTATGCCCGTTCGCCGCGGTCCGCAATAGTTCACCGGACGGCGCTGGGGCAGAAGTGGACCTGCGCAAAAGGCATCAGTGGCAGGCGCCGGTTCAGATGGTTATAGTGTGATCACCGGCAACGATCGCCGCCGAGCCGAAGCAGCCGGCTGCAGGTGCACCGATGTACAAGAATTCCCGCAGCAGTTCCCGGACGATCAAGGATTCCGCGATGACAAGCTTCAACAATTCCCCCGGCAATCGCAAGCGCTCCCCCGTGCCCCGCACCACCGTCGACTACGAGGACCCGGCCTGGGATTATGGGAATCCCTTCGGTGAGGACGCCGCGCCCCGCGAGCAAATCCGCCGCAATGACCACGTCGGAAACGGCGCCGCGTCCAGCCCCGACGCCCGTGAGCCGCTCGGGAGCCGGTGACCGGGGCCACCCCGAGCCTATTTCCTGGGCCGCAGGATGGCCCACGCCCACCAGGCGACCAGCGGGGTCGCGACGGCGATTCCGTACAGCCACACGTTGCCCTGCACATTGCCGGAAATCATCCCAAACGCCCCGAACTGCATGGAAAGCACCCCGGCACACAAGTATGCGGCCCCGCCGGTCAACACCACCACCCACGCGCTCCGGCTCCACAGACCCACAAACAGCTCCACCGCGGCCAGGAGCATGAGCGCGGCCAAGGCCCCGCCCGGAATCACCAGGCCGTCGCCAAACCACGCATGGCCGTGCAGCGACGTGCCCAGCAGGCCGGCGCCGATCCCGGCCCCGATGGCCGCGGCAACAACGGCCCAGCGCCGCGGCGTGGGCAGCTGCCGGCCGTCACGGGAGGGATCACCCACCGACGGAGTCCCGGATGGCACCGGCATGGCCGCCACTTTCCACTTCCACAAATTCCTCAACTCCGGTGATGTCCTTCCAGACGCCGTCGGAGAGGGCATAGCGGTTCCCGTCAACCACGATCTGGGTTCGGTGCGCCCGCATGGCCGCCGTCTTCGCCACGACATCCCCGGCCACGGCCAGGCGCGCCACGCCCGGCTCCAGCGGCCGCTCGGGCCGGTCGCTGACGATCGAAAAGACGTGCGGAACCGTCCAGCCGGGCTCCCCGCCGGCGGCGTCGCCCGCCAGCTCCAACGCCAGCATGGTCAGTTCGTGGGTGCGCACGTGGTCGGGGTGGCCGTACCCGCCGTCGGCGGCATATGTGAGAACGGCGTCCGGGCGCAGCGCACGAATGGCGCCCGCCGCAAGAGTTGCCAGTTCATCCAGCGGCGCCCGGGACAGTGACCCCTCCAGCACCGTATTCGCCTCCATGGCCCGACCGTCCGGGCCCCACTGCATGCCGGAGTCGCGGTAGCGGACGGGTCCGGAGGCCGGCGCCGTCGTGCCCTGGCCCAGCCACAGGTGCTCACGGACGCCCAGGGCGGCCAGCGCCGCGGCCAACTCGCGTTCACGCTCCCACGCGAGCGCGGCGCCGTCGTCTGGTGCACCCGGGGCCTGCGGCGCCCCGGCTCCCCCGACGGCCAGGTGGGCCAGCTCGGGTGGGATGACCTCTCCGAGCTCCCCCCGCGTGCAGCTGAGCAGCACCACCCGCGCGCCGGCGGCGGCATAGGCGGCCATCGTGGCGCCCGTGGTCAGCGTTTCGTCGTCCGGGTGGGCGTGCACAAAGAGCAGCGCCGCATCGGGGCCGACACCGGGAAGCAGGGTCGGGGCGGGGCGTTTATCCATGCCACCAATGTACTCGGGTGAGGTGCCGCGCGGGAAAGCCCGGAATGGCCCGGACAGGCCCAGCAAGCCCGACAAGCCGCAGGAACGCCGAAGGCCGGCGTGCCGCCTGCGTTGGCAGGCGGCACACCGGCCCGGGACGGTCAGGCTAGACCAGGAGCGTGGCTCCCGGAATGGCGTTGAGCAGTTCCTGCGTGTAGATCTCCTTCGGATTGCTGAAGACCTCATCGGTGGTCGAGGCTTCCACGATCCTGCCTTTTTGCATCACGCACACGTGGTCGGCGATCTGGCGCACCACCGCGAGGTCGTGGGTGATGAACAGGTACGTCAGGGTCAGCTCCTCCTGCAGCTCGGTGAGCAGGTTCAGGATTTGCGCCTGCACCAGCACGTCCAGCGCGGACACGGCCTCATCACAAATGACCACGTCCGGGTTCAGTGCCAGGGCGCGGGCAATGGCGATGCGCTGGCGCTGGCCGCCGGAGAGCTCGTTGGGGTACCGGTGCATGGTGGCCGCAGGCATGGAGACCTGGTCCAACAATTCCCGGACCTTTCTTTCCCGGGACTTGGCGTCGCCGATCTTGTGGATCTTCAGCGGCTCCTCAATGGTCCGGTAAATGTTGAGCATCGGATCCAGCGAACCGTATGGGTCCTGGAAGATCGGCTGCACGCGGCGGCGGAAGTCAAAGAGCGACTTGCCCTTGAGCGTGTTCACCTCCACCCCGTCAAAGTGGATGCTGCCTTCCGTCGGCGTCAGCAGGTTCAGCACCATCTGCGCCACCGTGGACTTGCCCGAACCGGACTCGCCCACCAGCGCCATGGTGGTGCCCCGCGGAACGTTGAAGGAGACATCGTCGACGGCCTTGAAGTCCGTCGACTTGCCCAGGGCCCCGCGCAGCTTGAAGACCCGGGTCAGGTTCTTGACCTCGATGATGTCCTCGCCCGTGACCTTCGGCTCGGGGATGACGGACGACGGCGCCGGTTCATTCACCTGCACCGCGTCCCCTTGGGCGTCCAGCATCTTTTGCGACTGCAGCCGGCGGGAGGCCAGCGACGGCGCGGAGTTCACCAGGCGTTGGGTGTACGGGTGTTTCGGGTTTCGCAGGATCTCCAGTGCCGGACCCGACTCAACCACCTGCCCCTTGTACATGACGACCACTTTTTCGGCACGCTCGGCCGCCAGGCCGAGGTCGTGCGTGATAAGCAGCACCGCGGTGCCCAGCTCGGTGGTCATCCGGTCCAGGTGGTCCAGGATCTGCCGCTGCACGGTCACGTCCAGGGCGGAGGTGGGCTCGTCGGCGATGAGCAGGCGCGGCCGGCAGGCCAGGCCAATGGCGATCAGGGCCCGCTGGCGCATGCCGCCGGAGAACTCGTGCGGGAATTGCTTGGCCCGGGCGGCCGCGTCGGGCAGGCCGGCCTCGGCCAGGACCTCCGCGACGCGTTCCTTGGAGTTGCTGCCGGCCAGGCCGTTGGCCTTCAAGGTCTCCTTGACCTGGAAGCCGATCTTCCACACCGGGTTCAGGTTGGACATGGGGTCCTGGGGCACCATGCCGATCGAGTTGCCGCGCAGCTCGATGATGCGCTTTTCGCCGGCGTTGGTGATGTCCTCGCCGTCGAAAATGATCTGCCCGCCGCTGACCCGGCCGTTGGAGGGCAGCAGGCCGATGGCGGCAAGGGCCGCGGTGGTCTTGCCGGACCCCGATTCGCCCACGATGGCCACCGTTTCCCCGGGCATGACGGTCAGGTGCGCGTTGCGGACCGCGTTGACCGGGCCGTTGACCGTGTCAAAGGTGATGGCAAGGTCCCGCAGTTCAAGCAGCGGGGCGTCGTCGGCTCCGGACGCAGCAGAGTTCGAGGCAGGGCCTGTATTTTGATTGGACATGGGTCCTCACCGCTTCCTTGCTTTGGGATCGAGCGCGTCACGCAGGGCGTCACCGAGCATGATGAAGCTCAGGACGGTCACGGACAGCGCGAAGGCCGGCCACAACAGGACTCCCGGGTTGTTGCGCACCTGCGGCTGCGCCGCGGCGATGTCATTGCCCCAGGACATGACGGTGTCGGGCAGGCCCAGTCCCAGGAAGGACAAGGTGGCCTCGGCGACGATGAACGTGCCCAGGGAGATGCTGGCCACGACGATGATCGGCGCCAGGGAATTGGGCATCACGTGCTTGACCAGCGCGCCGAAGCGCGAGAGCCCCAACGCCTTGGAGGCTGTCACAAAGTCGGCGTTGCGGTTTTCAATGACGGCGCCGCGGGTGATGCGCGCAATTTGCGGCCAGCCAAAGATGATCAAGGTGATCACCACTGTCCAGACGCTGCGGTTGTCGCGGAACGCCGGCAGCTGCATGATGATGATGGCGCCGAGGATCAACGGCAGGGCAAAGAAAATGTCGCCCAGTCGCGCCAGGACGGCGTCCAGCCAGCCGCCGTAGTAGCCGGCCAGGGCGCCCATGACGCCGCCGATGATCAGCACGCCAATGGTGGTGAATACGCCCACCATCAGCGACGCCCGGGTGCCGAAGATCATGCGGGCATAGACGTCACAGCCCTGGAGGGTATAGCCCATGGGGTGCCCGGCATCCGGACCATTGCTGGAGAACTGCAGGTCACACTTGGTGGGGCTCGTCGGGGTGAAGATGTTCGGGAAAAATGCCACCACCAGGACAAGAAGGATCAACAGGGCGGAGATGATGAACAACGGTTGCCGGCGCAGGTTGCGCCAGGCATCGGCCCACAGGCTCAGCGGGGCGGCGGTCTCGTCAACGGAGTCGATGGCGGCGAGAGGGGTTTCCTCCAGCGGGGCAACGAAGTGTTCGATCTTGCGCCGGGAGGTTTTGCCCTGTCGGTACGCCGGGATCACCGGCTTGGTCAGGTCGGTTTCAGGTAAGAGGTTCTCAGACATAGCGAATCCTTGGGTCGAGCCACGCGTACAACAAGTCCACCACGAGGTTGGCGGCAACAAACACGATGACCAAAATGCTCACGACGGCGACCACTGTGGCGCTTTCCCCCTTGAGGATCGCCTTGTACAGCAGGTTCCCCACGCCGGGGACGTTGAAGATGCCCTCGGTGACGATGGCCCCGCCCATCAGGGCGCCCAGGTCTGCGCCCAGGAACGTGACAACCGGGATCAGTGAGTTGCGAAGGATGTGCACCACCACGACGCGCCGGCGGCTCAGGCCCTTGGCCGTGGCCGTGCGCACGTAGTCGGCGTTCATGTTCTCCCCGACGGACGCCCGGGTCAGTCGGATGACGTAGGCCAGCGAGACCAGGCCCAGCACGAGGGCCGGGAGGATCAGCTCACCCCAGTAGGCGTTGCCGCTGACGGTGGGCTTCGCCCAGCCCAGCTGGACGCCGACGATCAGCTGCAGCACGAAGCCGAGCACGAAGGTCGGGACGGCGATGACGACCAAGGAGGCCACCAGGACGGTACCGTCAAACAACTTGCCCTTACGCAGGCCGGCGATAACGCCAAAGAGGATGCCAAAGATTCCCTCGATGGCCAGGGCCATGATGGCCAGGCGCGCGGTGACGGGATAGGCCCGTCCAATGACGGCCGACACCTCCTGGCCGGAGAAAGTCTGGCCGAGGTTGAGGGTGACCAGGTTCTTCAGGTAAAGCCCGTACTGCACCCAGAAGGGCTGGTCGAGGTTGTACTGGGCCCGGAGGGCAGCCTCCACGGCGGGAGCCATCGGTTTGCCGCCGGATAGGGCGCTGATGGGATCACCGGGGGTTGCAAAGACGAGGAAATACACCAACAGCGTCGCCCCGAAAAACACGGGAATCAGCTGCAGGAAACGGCGGAGGGTGAACATGACCATTACGGCACCACCACTCCCCGGGTTCCTAATCGCAAAGCGTTCATGGAATTACCTGTTCAATAGAGGTCGATACTAGATAACTTACGGGATCGCCGCAGCTTCTGTACGGAAAATTACACAGAGATGTGTGTCAAGGGCAGAAAAAGGGGGACCCGGCCCCAGGCCGGGTCCCCCTCGTCAATCCGCGGCAGTAGAGGTTCTACTTACCAGTGATTTCGTAGTACAGCGGAACGCCGTTCCAACCGAACTGGACGTTGGCAACGTTGTTGCTCCACACGCCCTGAACGGCCTGGTACCACAGCGGCACGACCGGGAGGTCCTTGAGCAGGATCTCCTGAGACTCGTTGAAGAGCTTGTTGCCCTCTTCAACGCTGGTGGCGGCCAGTCCTTCCTTCAGCTTGGCGTCGAAGGCCGCGCTGGAGTAGTCGCCGTCGTTGGAACCTGCACCGGTGCCGTACAGCGGGCCGAGGAAGTTGAACAGCGACGGGTAGTCGGCCTGCCAGCCGGCGCGGGAAGCACCGGTGAGGGACTTCTTGCCGACGATTTCACGCATCTGCTTGAAGGTGGGGACCGGGTTCAGCGCGGCCTTGATTCCCAGGGTGTTGGAAATCTGGTTGGCCATGGCCGTGATGTATTCCTTGTTGCCGGCACCATCGATGTTGGAGGTGATGGTGAAGACCTTGTCGGCCGGCCACGGGCTGATCTTGTCGGCCTGTGCCCAGAGTTCCTTGGCCTTGGTCGGGTTGAACGTCAGGACCTCGTTGCCGGCGAGCTTGTCGCTGTAGCCGTCAAGCACGGGGGACGTGAAGTCCTTGGCGACCTTCTTGTTGCCGTAGAAGATCTTGTCGATGATCTGCTGGCGGTCGATCGCCATGGAGATCGCCTGGCGGCGCAGCATGCCGGCCTCGCCGGAGTACTCCTTCAGGTAGCTCGGGATCGTCAGCGTGGCGTTTCCTGCATACGCCTGGTTGATGAAGCGGTCCTTGAAGTCCGTCTTGAAGTTCTGCAGCTGGCTCGGCGGGACCTGGTCAAGCACGTCCAGGTTGTCCGACTGGACATCGGTGTAGGCGGCGTCGAAGGTGTTGTAGATCTTGAAGGTCACGCCGGCGTTCTTGGCCTTGCGCGGGCCCTCATACTTGGCGTTCGGAACCAGGTCGATGGAAACATCGTGCTTCCAGCCGTCCTTGGCGATCACGTAGGGGCCGTTGCCGATCGGGGCCTGGCCGAAGGCCTTGGGGTCGTCGAAGGCGGCCTTGGGCAGCGGGTAGAACGCGGTGTAGCCCAGGCGCAGCGGGAAGTCGGACTCCGGCTGGGAGAGCTCCACGGTGAAGGTGGTGTCGTCGACGACCTTCAGGCCGTCCATCTTATCCAGCGTGGACTTCTCGGCACTGACCTTGTCGTAGCCCTTGATGGACTCGAAGAAGTACGAGTTCAACTGGGCGTTCTTGGCCGCGGCACCGAAGTTCCAGGCGTCCACGAACGATGCAGCGGTGACGGGGGTTCCGTCGCTGAACGTCTGGCCGGACTTGATCTTGATGGTGTAGTTCTTCGAATCCTTGGTTTCAATGGACTGCGCCAGCTCATTCACGGACTTGCCGTGAACGTCATAGCTCACCAGGCCGGTGAAAATAAGGTCCATAACGCGCCCGCCACCAACCTCGTTGGTGTTCGCCGGCAGCAAACCGTTTTGCGGTTCAGTGCTGTTGGCGGTGATAACCGCCGCCGTGTTGCCCGCGGTGGCGTTGTTGCCGCCTCCGGTAGAACCACCACATGCGGTGAGGGACATGGCCAGCACAGCTGCCACGCCCAATGCTTTGGAAGTGCGCGAGAAACGCATTCCGCCTCCTTGATTAATTAATGGATGCGAGTGGAAACAACACAAAACCTTGGGGTTGTCCGGTTCAACGTTGAACCCGACAGTGTCTCAACTCATACGGGACTAGGCTACCCGCAATCGGTTACCAGCAAGTAATTTAGACCACATCCGGGCAAGATCTTTACCAACATGAAACCTTAAGCGACGCCAGCCCGCCCCGGAGAATTTCCGGGACGGGCTGGCAGAGGGAGTGTTTGGCTTAGACCTTGGCGCGGGCGCGGTAGGCCTTGGCGCGGTCGCCGGCGCCCAGGATGAGCTTGCGGATGCGCACCGACTCGGGTGTGACCTCCACGCATTCGTCCTCGCGGGCGAATTCCAGGGACTCCTCCAGGGTCAGGTTGCGCGGCGGGGTCAGGTTTTCAAAGGTGTCCGAGGACGCGGCGCGCATGTTGGTGAGCTTCTTTTCCTTGGTGATGTTCACATCCATGTCGTCGGCGCGCGAGTTCTCGCCCACGATCATGCCCTCGTACACCTCGGAGGTGGGCTGGACAAAGAAGGAGCCGCGCTCTTGGAGGTTGATCATCGCAAACGGCGTCACGACGCCGGCGCGGTCGGCCACCATGGAGCCGTTGGTGCGGTACTCGATGGGTCCGGCCCAGGGCTCGTAGCCCTCACCGATGGAGGCGGCGATGCCGGCGCCGCGGGTGTCCGTGAGGAAGCGGGTGCGGAAACCGATCAGGCCGCGGGCCGGAACGATGAATTCCAGGCGGCACCAGCCGGTGCCGTGATTGGCCATGTTCACCATGCGGCCCTTGCGGGCGGCCATCAGCTGGGTGACGCCGCCGAGGTATTCCTCGGGGACGTCGATGGTCATGTGTTCCATCGGCTCATGGGTCTTGCCGTCAACCTGGCGGGTGACAACCTGCGGCTTGCCGACGGTCAGCTCGAAGCCCTCGCGGCGCATCTGCTCCACCAGGATGGCCAGGGCCAGCTCGCCGCGCCCCTGGACTTCCCAGGCATCCGGGCGCTCGGTCGGGAGAACCTTGAGCGAGACGTTGCCGACCAGTTCCTTGTCGAGGCGGTCCTTCACCTGGCGTGCGGTGACCTTGTGGCCCTTGACGCGGCCGGCCAGGGGGGAGGTGTTGATGCCGATCGTCATCGAGATCGCGGGATCGTCGACCTTGATCAGCGGCAGCGGCTGCGGGTTCTCCAGGTCGGTCAGGGTCTCGCCGATGGTGATGTCCTCGATGCCGGCGACGGCAACGATTTCGCCGGGGCCGGCGGATTCGGCGGGGACGCGTTCGAGCGCCTTGGTGGCCAGCAGTTCGGTGATCTTGACCGGCTTGATGGTGCCGTCGTGGCGGAACCAGGCCACGGTCTGGCCCTTGCGCAGCGTGCCGTTGAAGATGCGCAGCAGCGCCAGGCGGCCCAGGAACGGGGAGGCGTCCAGGTTGGTGACGTGGGCCTGCAGGACGCCGTCCGGGTTGTACATGGGGGCCGGGATGTGCTTGAGGATGGTTTCAAACAACGGCTCAAGGTCGTCGTGGTCCGGGGCGGAGCCGTTGGCCGGCTGGGTCAGCGAGGCGCGGCCGAGCTTGCCGGAGGCGTACACGACGGGGACGTTCAAAACGGCGTCGAGGTCCAGGTCCGGCACTTCGTCGGCGAGGTCGGAGGCCAGGCCCAGCAGCAGGTCCATGGACTCGGCCACAACCTCCTCGATGCGCGCATCCGGGCGGTCGGTCTTGTTCACCAGCAAAATGACGGGGAGCTTGGCGGCCAGCGCCTTGCGCAGCACAAAGCGGGTCTGCGGCAGGGGGCCCTCGGAGGCGTCCACCAGCAGGACCACCCCGTCGACCATGGACAGCCCGCGCTCCACCTCGCCGCCGAAGTCGGCGTGGCCGGGGGTGTCAATGACGTTGATGGTCATTTCCGTGCCGTTGGCCGCGGGCCCGTTGTAGGCAACCGTGGTGTTCTTGGCCAGAATCGTGATGCCTTTTTCGCGCTCCAGGTCCCCGGAGTCCATGACGCGCTCCGCAACCGTGCCGTGCTCGGCAAATGAGTGCGTCTGCTTGAGCATGGCGTCCACCAGGGTGGTCTTGCCATGGTCAACGTGCGCCACGATGGCGACGTTGCGCAGGTCATTGCGCGCGGCAGTGTTGAGGGAAGTATCGCTCATGCGTAAAGACTCGTTTCAGTTGGGCCCGGCTGCAGGCCCGAGGAGGGCGGCAGAAAGTCACGATAGTTGTTAAGTACCTAATGGTTGGCCGTGATTATCGGCAGATAACACCATTCTAGACGTACTGCCAAATACGGCCTAGTCACCTTATCGCATGACGGGCGTGTTTGGCACCACTCCCCCGACCCGTCCGGGCGCGGGGTGCCCGCCGTGGCGCGGGTTTCCGCCTGGGAAGTACGACGGCGGCGCGCCTCTTTGGTGACGAAGCTCACCCACCGCCGTCGTCGGGGGACGTGGGGCTACTTGGTGCGCTGCCAGTCCCACAGGTTCCACCAGGGGCCGACCCCAACCGGGGAGTACCGCACGCCGGAGACGTCGGGGCCGGCGGCCACCAGGCCCACGCGCTGGAACAGCGGCAGGCCGTAGCCGGCCTCCCACACAAGTTTGTCGATCTGCATTTTCAGCGCGTTCTGCTTGGCCGAATCCGCGGTGCCGCTGAGTTGGTCGACCAGCTGGTCCACCACGGCGTTGGAGAAGTTGTTGAGGTTGGACGGTGCGCCGGTCTTGAAGATTTGCGGCACCTGGGCGGAGCCGGTGGGCATGCTGGTCCAGCCGAACAGGGCCACGTCAAAGGCGCCCTGGTGCAGTGCGGCCTGCCAGTCCGCGGCGCTCTTGCCGGCGTCGGAGATGCGGAAGCCGGCCAGGGTCGCGGAGGCGACGATGAGGTTGTATTCCTGGACCCGGATAGGGTCGTCCTTGTTGTACAGGATGCGCACCGTGGGGGTGGCGCCGTTGAGCAGGGTCCTGGCGGCGTCGGGGTCGGGGGCGGCGAACGCGGCGCTGCCGTTGTTGCCGGTGGACTCCTTGTAGGGTGTCTGGCCGGGCAGGAATGCGAACGAGTTCAGCGGGACGGCCGTGTCCATCAACGGCTTGAGGGCCGTGTCCAGGATGTCCGTGCGCGGGATGGTCGCCAGGAACGCCTTGCGCAAGTCCTGTTTGGCCAGCACCCCCTGGAAGTTCAGCACCACCTGGTCGAAGCCCAGACCCTGGCCCAGCTGGATTTGCACGCCGGCGGGTTTCAACTCCTGGAGGGCGGTCACGGTTTCCGCGGTGGCCGGCGGGGAGATGATGTCCGCCGTCTTGTCCTTGAGGGCGGCCAGTTGGGCGCCGGCGCCGGGGACGTACTTGACGGTGATGGTTTCCAGGTGCGGCGCGGTGCCCCAGGTGTAATCGGGGTTGCGGGTCAGCACGAGCACCTCGCCCGGGGTGATGCTTTGCACCAGGTACGGGCCGTTGGACAGGGCCAGGGAGGGGTCCGGCATGGACTTGGTGTCAAAGCCGGTGTTCCAGAAGTCGGCGATCTTCCGCAGGGTGGGATTGGGCGGTTTCGGATGGTCCGGATCCCCCTTGGGCAGGCCCTGCAGGAGCGCGCTCAGGGTGGCCGCATCCTTCAGTCCCGCCCGGACGGCCACGATGTGGGCGGGGATGCTGACCTGGGAGCCCAGCGCGGTTTCCCAGTCGGGGAAATTCTTCGAGTACGTCAGCGTCAGCGATTTTCCGTCGTCGCTGATTGACGGCATGGCCGTGTGGGAGAGCCCGGAGGTGTCCCCCGCATAGTGAAAATAGGCCGTGCCCTTGATCACCTTGAACTGGCGTCCGAGGGTGGCGTCATTGAAGTAGCCGGAGGCGGCGGCCCACTGGAGCAGGAGGTCGGCGGTGGTGACGGGTTCGCCGTCGGACCATTGAACGCCGTCGTTGATGGTGTACTTGACGGTGAGCGGGTCGTCCGAGATCTTTTCGTACTTGCCGAATTTCTCATTCTTGACAATTTTCAAGGTGCTGTCGACGTAGTTGAACCCGGAGTGGGTGGCGTAGTCGATTCTGGCGTTGATGCTCGTGGCGCCGCTGACGCCGTTGGCGTTGAARGAGCTGAACGGGCGGGGTTCAAGGACAGTGGCGTTGCCACCGGGCGCCGCGGAGGTGGGTGCAACGGTGCCGTCCGGAGGAGACGGGGTGCTGGTGCAGGCGCCCAGCGCCAGCATGGCGGCCAGGGCAAGGACACTGCCGATTGTTTTGGAAATGCGTCCGGCGCGCATTCCACCTCCAGTTTCATTCTCATCGTGGGGGCCCGCGATGCCGCGCGGACCTGTGGTCGTCCCGGGCGTGGAGCCTGCTTGACAGACTACCTCAGGGCTCGGGCCCAAGGCTCGCGCTCAGGGCTCGGGCGCGGACCGGGCGGCCGGCGTCGAACCCTCAATACCCGGTGGCGCCGTCAAGGCATTCGCGCAGCAGGTCCACGTGACCGAGGTGTCGGGCATACTCCTCAATCATGTGGGTGTAGACCCAGCGCAGGTTCAACTCCTGGCCGTGGCGCCGTCCGGGCAGCGCGGCGTCCAGGTCGGAAATTTGCGCGGCAAGGGCCCGGACCCTGATCACCTCATCGTCGAAATTCCGGACATCGGCCAGGGCGGTGGACGGGCTGTAGCCGGTGAAATCGGCGTCGGGGTCCTTGGCCCTGTAGCGGGCGGGTTCGGTGGTCCCTGCCCCGATGTTGGAGAACCAGTAGCGTTCGACGTCGGTGAGGTGGCGCACGATCCCGGCGAGCGTCATCGTGGACGGCGGGACCGCCCGCCGGCACAGCTGCCCGGCCGTCAATCCACCCACCTTGAAGGCAAGGGTCTGCCGGTAGAACTCCAGCCACGCCTCCAAGGATTCCCGCTCCCCTGCCATGAACGGAGGGCCGGACCGGGCGTCGGGCAGGCTCGGTGTGCGCTGTTCGGATGTGTCCATGTCACGACTCTTCCACACGGCCGGCCGCCGCGCCGCCCGAGGACCCGAGAATTTCCTGTGGATCCGGTACTTCCCTGCCGGGGCGGTTGCCGGGAGAATCGTGGCATGACGCTGAGAATCGAATCCGTGGCCTTCGACACAACCGACCCTGCACGGCTGGCGAAGTTTTGGTCCGCCGCCCTGGGCTGGCGAATCACCTATGACTCCGCAGACGAGGTGGCCCTGCAGCCCGCCGCCGGTACCCGGGAGGAGGGTGTGGTGGCGGACCTGCTGTTCCTGCGCGTGCCGGAGGAAAAGTCGGGCAAGAACCGCCTCCACCTGGACCTGCGCCCGGACGACCAGGCCGCCGAGGTGGCACGGCTGGAGGCCCTGGGTGCCCGGCGCGTTGACGTGGGGCAGGGCCCCGACGTCACCTGGGTGGTCATGGGTGACCCCGAGGGGAATGAGTTTTGCGTGCTGCGGGCGCTGACCGCGGACGAGCTGAACGCACCGTAGCAACAGGGGTCTTGCGGGGTGTGGATAACCTTCGGCGGGAATCCCGGAACGCTGCGAAAATTAGGTGGCATGGGAATCAAATATGTCGCGCTGGCGGTGCCGTCGAACCTGGTGAATCACGCCCGCCTGAACCCGCGCGCGTTCATCTCCGACCGGCATGCCTGGGAGTCGCGGTCGGATCCTCCGGCCATGCTGCAACTCGACCAGGCCTGGCAGGACTTCCAGGCCCTCTTCGGCGGGACACCGGACGGGGCTGCCAGGGCGGCATTCGAGTTGGTTAGGGGCGGTGTGACCGAATACGGCTACGGCTGGATTCCGTTCCTGCGTGTCCTTGACGCGCGCCAGGTGGGCTTGGTGGCCGAGGACCTGGCCCTGGTGCGACTGTCCGGACTTTGTCCGCTTGCACGGCTGTCGCCGCAGTATGCGCCGGCCAGTGCCGGCAGGCTGGGCTCCGTGGCCCGGCACCTGCACGCGGCTCAGGCCTTTACGGCCGCACTGGCCCGGGACGGCCTGGGGCTGATCTACCAGATTGGCTGACGGGCGGCTGCCCGGCGCAGCCGTCTAAATGTTGAACCGGAACTGTGCCGAGTTCCATCGGGAAGAAGCAGTACACCTAGGCGACGCGCAGTGGCGTGATCGCGTCGATCTGATCCGCCGCGCGATCTTCGGCGAGGTCGAGTTCGTAGTGCGACTGCAGATTGAGCCAAAACTGCGCCGAGGTCCCGAAGTACCTAGCCAGGCGCAGAGCCGTATCTGCGGAAATGCCGCGCTTGCAGTGCACGATCTCGTTGATGCGCCGCGGCGGCACGCCGATCGATACCGCGAGCTTATTCTGCGTGATGCCAAAGCCCTCGATGAAGTCCTCCATGAGTACCTCGCCCGGGTGGATCGGGGCAATCTTGTCAGTGGTAGTCAACGATCTCAACCTCCTCGGGGCCAGCGTCGGTCCATCGGAAGCAGATCCGCCACTGGTCGTTGATTCTGATGCTGTGTTGACCGGCACGCCTCCCTTTCAAAAGTTCGAGCCGGTTGCCGGGTGGCGTCCGACGATCATCAAGCGACTCCGCCGATCCCACCTGACGAAGCTTCCTGAGTGCAACTCGCTGAATCCGAGGATCCAGCGACGGCACACGTTCACGACGCCATAATCGTTCGGTGTCCTTGTCCGCGAACGATCTAATCACGAGGCCAGTCTATAACGCATCGCGTCAATAACGCTAGACGTTAACCTAAGTTCCACCAGCGCGAGCGGTCGACCCGGGATAGGTGCTGGGCATAGGCGGCGCGGCGGGCGGGGACGAGTAGATCGGTGAAGCGGGCGAACGCTCAATGGCCTGAAGCGCTCACTTGAAGCGGCGGGATTCGTGGCGTGGCAAGTTTCCAGGCGATTCTAGACATTGAACCTAAACTCCACCACGTTCCGTCACAGAACAACCTCTCGTCGATAGGCTGCGAGGTCGCGCATGTCGTCCCGCACGCAGGCCATCAGCGTCTTCATCCCAAGACGCGCTTTCACGTCTTGACGGGATCCGCTGGCCTCCCGGGCGGGAGCGCGCCATTCGGCTTGAATCAAGGACCGACTTGATGTGAAACAGGGCGTTTTACGGCCGCGCCAGCCGGCATCCCAGTGCCCCCTTTTTCGGTAGCTCGTCTATACTCCGGTCAGGGTCTGTGCAGCGTCGGGTCGGCCGTGATGACCGTGTTTTTCCCCCAAGGGTCGCGCAGATCGCAGGTGATGATGACGACGCGGCCCGGTACCGCATTCCAGATCGGCGCCGTGTTCAACGTCGCCTTGTCAAAGGTTGTTACCGTGCTGACGGCGAGGTCGAGGACTCCGTTTTGGGTGCTCAGCGTGAACCGATCCCCGGCCTTGGCGACGTTGCCGATCCGGTTGAAGGGTGCGTCCTGCCCGACCCAGCGGTGGCTAATCAGGAATGTTGTGTCGGTCGACCCGGCGCCGGGTCTTCCGTAGTTCGTCAGCCAGTAGGCGTCCTGGGTTTGGGGCGGATCCACCTCACCGGCAGTGAGTTCGGCCGCCGTGGGGGTCAGCGGGTGAATGGCGATGTCGGCGCCCGCGCCGGGGTAGACCAGGCGCAGCGGCGCCCCCGCGCGGGATATTTCCCCGGCCGCGGCGGACTTCGCCGCCACGGGCGCCGCCGGCCCATGCGTCGTCGGAGTTGCCTGCGCGTGCTGCGCCGAGCCGGGAGGCACTGTAGGAAAACACGCGACGGCAATGGCACCCGCCAGCAGGACCGCTGCGGCGCCGGCCCACACGACGGTACCCCGGCGAACCTTTCGGCGGCAAGGGCGGCCCGTGGACGCGCCGTGGCACGAAACGTCCGCCGGGGCACCTCCCTCGGTCAAGTCATCGCTGACGCCAGGAGAATGTCCTCCGACCCCGCTCACATAATCCCGAGCTACGCCAGCGCCCTCGGCTGACGGTTCGTTTTCAGGCACGGCGCTTTCGACGGACCGCTACAACTACCGCCAGACCAAGGACCCCGAGGAGCCCCGCAGTCGCTACCCAGCCGGTCGTTGGGGCAGAGGCGGTTCCCTGGACCGCAGTCTGAATCTTCAGCCCGCGCGCGGGGCCTTGTGCAGGGACGTCGGCCGAGACGACCACTGATCGCAGCGTTGGGGAAGATCCGGTGGTGACCGGGGTGGCAGGCTTCGTGGTTGCCAGCACCGTGAACGGCGTTGACAGTCCGCTGGTGCCCGGGGCGGTGACAATGATGTTCTGGGTGCCGGCATTGGCGGCCGGTACCGTGGCGTTGATTCTGAAGGTCCCGTTCGAACCGACGGTCGTGGATCCGAGCCGAGGCCCTCCTGCACCGAGGGTCGCGGTCACTGTAGTTCCCGGGGTGTAGCCGGTCCCGGCGATCAGGAAGCTCCTCCCTGCAGCGCCGTTGGGCGCCGAAAGTGTGACGGCCGGGTTCCCAGGGGCCACGACAGTGTACTGCGCGCTCTGAGGCGTCGTGGTCCGCGATCCGACCACGGTCACGGTGTTCGGTCCCGCGACGGCCCCGTTGGGGACATTGGCCAGAACATAGGTTGCGGTGTCCGTACCAACGGTGAACTGTTGTAGGAGATCCTTGGTGGGTCCGAAGAGGACCTGCACGGTTTCACCCGGAATGTAGCCTGCGATGTTCACCTTCAACTCAGCCCCGGGTACGCCCGAAGCTGGCGTGAGCGAGAGCGCAAGGGACGGGGCAAGGACCTCAAACGGGAACTGCTTTGATAGGCCGTGGTCCGATGACACGACGAGATTCTGGTGGCCCGCCGGGATCATGTACGGCACATTGACCGGAAGGGAGAACATTCCGTTCCCGGCCCCTGGCACGTGCCCCGAACCAAGTTCCATGCCCCCCAGAGATACCGTGAAGGCTTCCCCCGTGGTGTAGCCAATACCAGAGACCGTGAACCCCGACCCGCGGGTCCCCGATGTGGCGGAGACGGACATCGCCGGTGGGAGGACGTTGAACGGAAGGCTCTGTATCGGTCGGGCTGCTATGTCTCGTATGGTGATGTCCTGTTGTCCCGGGGCAGTGCCGGCGGGAATGCTCACGAGCACGGAGAAGGTTCCATCCGTCGCTACCTGGGCTGTGGCCAGAAAGTTTCCCAGGGCGGAACCGGAGTTCGGGCCCATGAATACGTTCAACAGTTCGCCGCTGAGATAGCCGGAGCCCGATACGGTGAAGGACGATGTCTGGTACCCGGAGGCGGCGCTGAGGTGCATCGCGGGTTGACCCGTGACGGCCGGTTGCGATACCGGGGGCGGAGCGGCGGCGGGTGCCGAAGCATTGGCTGCGGTGATGCCCGCGGTCGAGCTCGCGACCAGCAGCAACCCGCCAACCGCTACAGAGGCCCAAGGTCGTGCGCGTGATTTGATCTTCAAGATGTCCCCAGTGTCTGGAATGGAAGTTGACGTTCTTCAGCCCTCGGCAACCGAAACAAGATGCGAACCACTGCACGGGCGACTTCCAACGTTGCTAACCTTCGGCACGAAGCGACTATGCGCACGTGCGGGCATGCGCACGTGCGGGCTCGCCCGAGCGTAACACGAGCGCAGCTGTCCGCGGGGATGGCCGCCTCATGTCGGGCGGACCGCAGTCCCACGGCAGGTTTGGCCGCGGACCGGGAGCACTTACAGTTGCAGGGTCAGCAGCGCGGTTGTCCAGTTGGCGGCGATCGCTGCGCGGCGACCAGGGTCACGCGGTGGGAGCACGGCGCCCGGTGCAACGCGTTCGCCACGGTGTCTTTCGGGTTGTATGTTGCCGGAGCACCCGCCCGGTTGGGTTCCACTCCGTGGCCGCCAACTAGCAGTAGCGGATTCTTCGATTGCACGTCGAATGCTCTTAGCGGCTATCGCGTAAGGTCCCAGGGAGGTCAGCAACTATACATTGAATCTAAACTCGACCACGTCGCCGTCGTGCATGACGTAGTCCTTGCCTTCGATCCGGACCTTGCCCTTGGCCTTGGCCTCGTGCATGGAGCCGGCCTCGATCAGGTCGTCAAAGTGGACCACCTCGGCCTTGATGAAGCCGCGCTGGAAGTCGGAATGGATGACCCCGGCGGCCTGCGGTGCCGTGTCGCCCTGGCGGATGGTCCAGGCCCGCGTCTCCTTGGGCCCGGCCGTCAGGTAGGTTTGCAGGCCCAGCGTGTGGAAACCAACCCGGGCCAGCTGGTCCAGGCCGGATTCCTCCTGGCCGTTGAGCTCCAGCATTTCCTTGGCCTCGGCCTCGTCAAGTTCGACGAGGTCGGCCTCCAGCTTGGCATCGAGGAAGATCGCATCCGCCGGGGCCACGAGTTCACGCAGCTCCGCCTGGCGTTCCGGGTTGCCGATGACGGCATCGTCAACGTTGAACACGTAAATGAATGGTTTCGCGGTCAGCAGGCCCAATTCCTTGAGGTGCTCCGGCTCGAGCTTGTCGCTCCTGACCGAGGAGAAGATGGTGTCGCCTCGTTCCAGGACGGCCTGGGCGGCCTTGACGGCGTCGAGCTCGGCGGCCGTGCGCTGCTTGAGCTTGACGGCCTTCTCGATGCGCGGGATCGCCTTTTCGATGGTTTGGAGATCGGCCAGGATCAGCTCGGTGTTGATGGTTTCCATGTCCGAGCGCGGATCGACCTTGCCGTCCACATGGACGACGTCCGGATCATCGAAGACGCGAATGACCTGGGCGATCGCCTCGGCCTCACGAATATTGGCCAGGAACTTGTTGCCCAGCCCCTCGCCCACGGACGCGCCCTTCACAATTCCGGCGATGTCCACAAATGACACGGTGGCCGGCAGCAGGCGGGCCGAGCCGAATACTTCGGCCAGCTTGGCCAGGCGCGGATCGGGCAGGCTGACGACGCCCACATTGGGTTCGATCGTGGCGAACGGGTAGTTCGCCGCGAGCACGTTGTTGCGCGTCAGTGCGTTGAAAAGAGTTGATTTGCCGACGTTGGGCAGTCCGACGATGCCAATAGTGAGAGCCACGGGTCAAGCTTACCGGCAGGGTCTGAATTCTGCCGCCTGCGGCAAGGTTGGGAAGCGTGAGCAATCTTTTGGAAGCCGGCGTGCTTCCGCCATGCGCTGAACCCGGCCCAAGTCTTGCGCCGGTGGCCAACATGCCCCAAACCCACCACGAGTCGCCCGCATGACGAAAGTCCACGGTCTTCATCTGGACGGAGTGCTTCCACCATGCGCAGAACCCGGCCCGGGTATCGCGCCGGTGGACAACATGCCCCAAACCCACCACGAGTCGCCCGCATGACGAAAGTCCACGCCCGGGCCGCCAACAGGCCAAATGGCGTGCGGTCAAGCACACAAGAACGGCGGGCTGCACGCCCGCCGTTCTCGGATTTGAATCCCGCCGGGTGCTAGTGCACCGAGAAGAGATTCTGCCACGCATTCGCATGAGCCACGGATCCAATGGTCGCCGCGTTGAGAGCGAATGCCAGATTGACACCGATCACGGGCGCGACATTGAAATTGAAGTCCAGGAACAGGGTTTCGCGGCTGGGAAGCAGCTCCGCGGTCTCGGCTTGGAGATCGAGGGAGCACAGTGCAGATGATGCCGTCATGGCGGTTCACCTTTCTCTGTGGCCGGGCATCCGCCAGAAACGGACACCCGGCGTCGGATCTGTCAGCGCTGGTGGACGCTAATGGATTGCCACGCTCCGCTGGTGGCGGAGGAGTGCAGTGTCGCGGCGTTGACTGCGTAGGACGCATTCGAAGCCATGACGCTGGCCCAGTTGATGTGGAAGTTCAGGAGCAGGGTCTCCCGCGAGGGAAGCAGCTCTACGCTCTGTCCCTCCAATTCCGTGGTGGTCAGTTTCTCCATGTCATTCACCTCCCTTCGAGTGTCGTTGCCAATGGCTGAATTGACTAAGTCTTTGATGCCCGGTGGCCCGCTCCCGCCGCCAGGATCCCCCTGCGACGCGGCTTCAGGTGACGCACCGGGCCCACAAGCTCGGGGTTCCGAGGCGGATGGCGACGCAGGTGGGCGCCGGCACCCGAAGCCTCCGCGCGCCGCCTGACTGCCGTTTGCCGGGAGGTGCGCAGGCGCCGCACCAGCTTGAGCCCGTCGACGACAAGCAGCTGAACCATCACGATGATCCCGGCGATGGGGAGCACTAGCAGGAAAATGGAAAGCGAGGACAGGATGACTTCCACCGGCCGGCCGCCGACCCATGCGGCGCTCAGCGCGTGCGCATGGGCGGCGACGGCGTCGGAGGCCTGGGCAACGATCAGCGGCATGTTCCACAGCAGCCAGGCAAAGAGAAATACGAGGGCGGGCATGACCGTGAGCACCCACACCTTGACGATCCGGCGGGCCGCCGGGCGCAACTCCGTGACCCGCGGGTCCGTCGGACGGCCCGGGATCAGGCTGCGCAAGACCGGTCCGACTCGGGAAAACAAGTCCGGCACGCCGGCCAGGTCCGCCAAGACGAAGTAGCCATCCAGCCGGATGGTTGGCGGAAGCTGCTGGAGCATCATGATCTGCGTGGTGAGGACGAACAGCAGCAATATCCCGTTGCCGGTCACCAGGTAGCCCAAGCCGGCCAGCAGCACGCACCAGACGTTGAAGTAGAGTCCGCCCAGGTCGGTCCGCAGCCGGCCGGCACGGTTGAGCCGGTAGGAATCGGTCACATTGGTAAAGAACGCGGGAAAGACCAGGTAGACGCCGAAACCGATGACGCCCGGTTCCGCGCCGCCGTATTTGCAGGCGGTGGCATGGCCCAGTTCATGGATCACCGCGCCGACGACCATCATGACGAAAAGTCCCAGCAGCAGGGTTGGGGTGACCCAGATTTGGGCCAAAGCCGCCATGATGCTGCTTGAGACGAACAAGTAGATGTCGAGTGCGACAAGGGCGGCGAGACTGACAATGACGACGGGCGGAAAGTAGAGGGGGCGCAGGAGCCCGGCAAGCCGGTTGACGGCGCGGGCCGGGAGGATGGCGCCCTTCAGGCGCAGGGCCAACAGCGGCCTGGCAGTGGGAGCGGGTTCCTCCATGGCCACGGTCCCGGAGGCATCCTCCATCAATCCCAAGGGCCGCAGCTTCGTCTCGATCAGCATGGTCAGCCCGGATTCGTCCAACTCCCGGCCGTAAATCTTGCTTACGGTGCCGGCCAGCACGGCCGTCGACGGCTGGGCGGCGGCCGACTGGAGAATAAGGTTCAGCAGCGCCGAAATCTGGATGACCTGCCCGTCGGGGCGCTGGACGAGAAACGTCGATTGCACGAGCCCGGACCCCGTCACCGGGCCCAGCAGCTCAACCCCGGGCACCAGTTGCCACTGAACTTCATCCTGTTTGCTGGCTTCAATCGTCATGGATCATGCCTTTGGTCGGCCGAGACGAGCGTTCCAACGGCGGGTTCACCGCTGATGAGTGGTGAACCCGCCGCCGGGGTGGAGCTGAAATGAAGCCGGGGCCGGCGCCTGTCACACCGGACCCCGGTGACTGGTGTCACTAGCGCTGGCTGACGCTAATGTGCTGCCATGCTCCGCTGGTTGCGCTGGAGTGCAGGGTCGCGGCGTTGACTGCGTAGGACGCATTCGAGGCCATGACACTTGCCCAGTTGATGTGGAAGTTCAAGAGCAGAGTCTCCCGTGACGGGAGCAGCTCTACGCTCTGTCCCTCCAATTCCATGACGGTCAGTTTCTCCATCTCATTCACCCCCTCTCGTGGAATGTAGCTCCGTTATCAAGGCCCGTTGAGCCAGTACGTACAGTAAAGGGCGGACGCCGTTACTGCCGCGTTACCGTTGGCGGCAGGCCCCGAGGCCGCCGTCTGCGGGCACCAAAAAGGTTCCGGGGAAGCGGCGCACCGCGTCCCCGGAACCTTCCTGGCTGCTACTGGTAGTGCCGGTTCCCCCGGAGGGCTACTGCCCGGACTGAACGTCGATGTTCCGTTGCACCGTGGCGGCCCCTACGTCCTTGAGGATGATCTGGGCCAACCTCGACGCAGTGTCATCCGTGAGGCTTTTCGCCTGGGGGGCGGATCGCTGCAGACCCTGGCGCTGCGGGGTGGCCTGGAGCCGTTGGGCCAGCTCGCCCTGAATCTGGGTGATCATGTCCTTCGCCTGCGCCGACAGGTCACGCCGCGTGCCCCCGGAAATGACGAACTGGATGGCCGCCGAGGTGGTGGCACAACCCGTGCAGTCCGCGTTGAGTGCAAGGGCCCTATTGTTCATGGTCAGCTGGGTGGCCCGGCGGGCGACCACCAACTGCACGGAAACGGCGGACGAGGCGCAGCCGGCGCAACTTGACCAGGCCGCGGCCGAATTGTCGGCGCTGGCCGCCCGCCCATCAAAATAAACCACCTGAAACGTGGTTGACACGCCGGAGCAGCCATCACAATTGCTCGTCGCGACGGCCACGGCGGTCGCCTTGCTCGTCGCTGAGGCGGTGCGCACGGTGCTTTGCGCGCTGTCCGTGACGGTCGGCTGCCCAGCGGTGGGAATGGCCGAGGACGCCGTGTCCAAACTCGTGGACCGGTGGATCTGTTGATGGGCGCCCAGTGCGGCCGCGTCTGCGGGGTTCAAGCCGCCGGTGGCCGGGCCGATCAGGAGCATCCCGGAAACCAGAACGAGCACGCCCAAGGCGCTTTTTACCAATTTTGTACGCATTGCTTTTCCTCATATCTCCTGTGAACATTCCGATTGGTGCGACGCTGCGCCCGGAGCCCACGAGGGGGCGGGGGAGATCCTAGAAGGTGCTGCGGCTGCGGGGCGGCGGTTGGGCAGACGGCGCCTGGGCGGGGCGCAGCGCTTCCATCACCTCGGCAAAAAGGGAGGACGGGCGCACTCCCAGTTCGCGGTTCAGCCGGCCGCGGAATTCATGGAATGACTGCATGGCGGAGACGTTGTTGCCGGCCTGCAGATGGCATTGGAGCAGAATCAGCTGTGCGCTTTCGCGCAGGGGTTCGATCGCCGTGGCCGCAAGGGCCGCCTCCAAGGCCCGTCCCGTGGACCCCACCTGCAGGAAGTAGCCGGCCAGTGCCTCCAGCCCGTCCAGGCGCAGCTGCTGCAGGCGTTCCTGTTCGAAGATGACCCAGTCGTCATACCAGCCCGGCAGCAGGTCCGCGTGGTGGAGGACATAAGCCGAATCCGGGGCCGCCAGGTTGCCGGTGTCCTGGATATCGGCGATGAGCCAGCGAATCCTGTGAAAGTCGACCTCGACGCTGGGTTCCAGAAGCAGGCAATCCGAGGACAGACAGATCAGGGCGGGAAGTTTGTGCGTAATGTGAAACAGGCTCGCACGGAGATTTCCGGCGGCCTGTGTCTCGGAGCTGTCCGGCCATAAGAGGTTCGCGAGGGCATGCCGTGACCGGGCGCCGAGGAGAGCCAGCGCCGCAATGACGCGTTGCTGGCGGAGACCAACGGCGAGGGGGCGGCCATCGAGTTTGAGTTGCCAAGAACCCAAGAGGCAGAGTTCCCAATGTTGACTGACCACGTCGTCCATATTTCCCCAAACCCCGACGTATCCACACTCAAGTGGCTCCAACGGCTGCCTATTGCCGGAGCGTGTGAACCGTCTGCAAGATTCCGCGCCCAACAGTTAGAGCATGGCCGCATGGCCATTCGTTGTCAATGGAATGCCGGCGAAAAAATGGGCGAAGCGCATCGGGTTGCGACCGCTCCCCAACGCATGCTCAGCCGGGCGCTTCTGCCAGCCACTGGCGGACGGTCTCAAGCAGCTGCTCAGGGCTGGTCACGACGGACACCTGCGGCTGGTCCGCCGAGGTCCGGCTAAAGGTTAGGCGGGCGCGGAAAGGCCCGTCCCCGGCCGGCTCCGACCACACGCGGATCACCATCGTCCCGCGTCCGTCGGTCTCCTCCACTGCGTCGTCATCATCCATGGTGACTATCGCCAAATCCCTGTCTTTCAATTCAGACCCCCATCTGACTTGGTGCATGCTTACCCATCGGTAATTGGCCCAGTGTATGCCCGAATATGCGTTCTAGCCATCCGGCCGCCTGCCCTGTGGATAATCTCATGCGACCCGAGGGCGGCCAGGGTGCGCGGCGGCCACATTGTCGCAGCCTCGTGGCATGGTGGCCATATGACTGGAATCAGCTGGCTTGTGGCCCTATTGATGTTGTTGCTTGGAGTGCTGGCGGGAGCCGCCGCGACGGCCTGGTATTTCCGCGGACGGTTGCGCGGAGCCGGGGCGGAGGCGCAGGCGGCCCGGCTGCGCGCCGGTGAACTGGGCGCCGATTTCGCCGCGGCGGACGCCGAGCGCCGACTGTTGCACAACCAGAACCGTTCGCTGTCCCTGCAGCAGTCCTCGGATTCGGCGGTCCTGCAGGCATTGGGGCCGGTCTCCGAAAAACTCAACGCCGTGCAGCGCCAGGTGGCCCTGCTCGAGCGCGACCGGGTGGAGCAATACGGCCAGCTGGCCCAGCAGCTCCGTGACGCCCGGGACGCGGATGCCAGGCTACTGTCCACCACCTCGTCCCTGGCGTCGGCCCTGCGCTCGAACAACGTGCGCGGCAAGTGGGGCGAGGTACAACTGCGCCGCGTGGTGGAGGCGGCCGGGATGCTGGCCAATGTTGACTTCCTGGAACAGGTCCACACCGCCACCGCCGACGGCGCCCACCGCCCGGACATGGTGGTGCGCCTGCCCGGGGGCAAGGAGCTGGTGCTCGATGCAAAGGTGCCGCTGTCCTCCTACCTGCTGGTGCACGACGCCGACTCCCCGGACAGTGCCGAGGCGCACGAACACCTGGCCCGCCATGCGAAGGCCGTCAAGGCGCACGTTGATGCGCTGGCCGCCAAGAAGTACTGGACGTCGGCGCACAACTCTCCGGAGCTGGTGATTTGCTTCGTGCCCGTGGAGTCCATCCTCTCCGCGGCGCTGGTGGCCGATCCCGCCCTGCTGGACTATGCCATGGCCAGGAACGTGGTGCTGGCCTCCCCCATCTCCCTGCTGGCCATCCTGAAGTCCATCGCTTTCAGCTGGCGCCAGGACGTGCTCACCGAGAGCGCCAAGGAACTCTTCGACCTGTCCGCGCAGCTCTACAACCGGCTGGGCACCATGGGGGAAGCGGTGGCCAATGTCGGCGCGTCGCTGAAGTCCGCCGTGGACCGCTACAACAAATTGGTGGGCACCCTGGAGGCCCGGGTGCTGCCCACGGCCCGCAAGCTCAATGCCTTCGACCCGGGCAGCCTTGTGTCCCCGCCGATGCTGGAGGTGTCCCCCCGGGCCCTGACGGCGCCGGAATTCGACGACGCTCCTCTTCCTACGTGACGTGCAATTCGTAGCTTTCCACGTCCCCCAAGGGGACGGCGTCGGGCGCCGGCATCCCGGCCTGGGCCACCAACTCGGCAAAGTCCCTCCCCCGGCTGAAGCGGTCAAAGGTGGCGCGGTCGGGGCAGGTGTCATAGATGGAGATCCCCGTCGGAGTGGTCAGGCACAGGTGGATCTGCAGGACGCCCGGAGGCATCAAGGCAAGCATGCGCCGGTGCCCCTCAAGCAGCTCCGACGTGTCCCCGGCAAAGTGGTAGACGCCCATGAACATCGGCGTTCTCCTTTCCATTTCGGCGACCGCGCCCGGGCCGGTTCGTGCCTCACGACCTGGATTCCAGCTCTCGGGCCAGGGCCGCGGGCCGCCGATCCGTCCACGGCCGGGCCCGCTCCAGCTGGCCGGCCAGGCGGAAGAGCAGCGCCTCGCCGCCAAAACGGCCCAGGAAATGCATGCCCACAGGCAGTCCGTCGGCGTCCACGCCCAGGGGGACGGACATGGCCGGGTTGCCGGTGATGTTCGCGTATTCGCCGTCAAACATGAGAAAACGGCCGGCCTCGCGTTCGCCCCGCAGGGGTTCTTCCTCGGTCCCGCCCAGGACGCCCAGGGGCAGCGGCGGCCAACCCACCGTGGGCGTCAGCCAGACATCAAAGTCCTCGAAGAATCCGGCCGTGCGCCGGCTGAATCGTTGCAGCTCCTCGGCGCCGGCCAGGTACGCCCCGGCGGTGATGGGCCGCGCGCGGGCAAACGTGGCGGCCGTGTAGGGCTCAATTTCCCCCGGCTCCGGGGGGCGGCCCATCCTGCGGGTCCAATACGCCTCGATCCATGCGGCGGCGCCCCCATAGACGGCCTTGATGGCACGGTGCCCGGACCGGTCCAGCGGTTCGGGATGGGCCGCCCTGACCTCATGGCCCAGGTCCGCGAGCAGCTCCACGGTGTCCTCAAACACCTGCAGGTAGTCCGGGTGCACCGCCTGCCCCGAATTCGGTGTCGCCGTGGCCGCGATGCGCAGCCGACCCGGCGGCGTATTTACCTCCAGGCGGTAGGGCCGTTGCTGCGGGGGCGCCCAATAGGGATCCCCCAGCGACGGACCGGCCGTGACGTCCAGCAACGCCGCGGAGTCGCGCACCGTGCGGGTCAGTGCGTGTTCGACGGCGAACCCGCCGGCCACGTCGCCATATTCCGGTCCCAACGGCACCCGGCCGCGCGTTGGCTTCAGGCCAAACACCCCGCACCAGGCGGCGGGATAGCGCAGGGAGCCGCCGAGGTCGTTGCCGTGGGCCATCGGGACCATGCCGGAGGCGACGGCGGCGGCCGAGCCCCCGCTGGACCCGCTCGTGGAGCGGCCCAGGTCCCAGGGATTGCGCGTGGGCCCGTGCAGCACCGGTTCGCAGTGCGGGCTCAGGCCAAACTCGCTGGTGTTGGTCTTGCCCAGAATTGCCAGGCCGGCGCGGCGGTGGCGGCGCACGAGTTCCTGGTCCTGCGTCGAGATGTTCTTCAGAAGCCAGCGAGAACCCTCGGTAAACGGCGCCCTCGCGATCTCCAAGGCCAGGTCCTTGACCAGGAAGGGGACCCCGGCAAGCGGCGAACCGGCGTCGGGCACTATGGCCGGGGGGTCCAGGTGTGCGACCAGGCAGTGCAGCAGCGGGTCAATCTCCCCGATCCGGTCCCGTGCCGCGTCAAGGAGTTCCGTGGGGGAAACCAGGCCCTTCCTGACCAGCTCCGCCTGCCCGACGGCGTCCATCCAGCGCAGCTCCTCGTCCATGCCCCAGTGTAAATCTCCGGGTGACGGCGCGGCCACTATCCGTTTGCCGGCGATCGTGCCGGCGTCCGGCCCGGCAGTACCGCTAGCTGGTGGGCCGGGCGCCGTGCCCGCCGAGTCCGCGGGAGGTGTCCCCGGCCGCCTTCAGCGTGGCGCGCAGCTCCTTGGGCAGCGAGAACAGCAGGTCCTCCTCGGCCGTGACAACCTCTTCGACGTCGACGTAGCCATACTCGGCGAGCAGCCGCAGCACGTCCTGGACCAGAATTTCCGGGACGGAGGCACCGCTGGTGAGGCCCACGGTGGAGATCCCCTCAAACCAGGATTCGTCCACCTCGTTGGCGAAGTCCACCCGGTGCGAGGCCTTGGCGCCGTATTCCAGCGCGACCTCAACCAGGCGGACGGAGTTGGACGAGTTCGCCGAGCCCACCACGATGACCAGCTCGGCCTGCGGGGCGATCTTCTTGATCGCCACCTGGCGGTTGGTGGTGGCATAGCAGATGTCGTCGCTGGGCGGGTCCTGCAGGGTGGGGAAACGGGCCTTGAGGAGTCGGACGGTTTCCATGGTCTCGTCGACGCTCAGCGTGGTTTGGGAGAGCCAGATGACCTTCTCGGGGTCGCGGACCTGGACCTTGTCGACGTCGTGCGGGCCGTTCACGATCTGAATATGGTCCGGTGCCTCGCCGGCGGTGCCCTCGACTTCCTCATGGCCCTCGTGGCCGATCAGCAGGATGTCGTAGTCGTCCGTGGCGAACCGCACGGCTTCGCGGTGGACCTTGGTCACCAGCGGGCACGTCGCGTCGATGGTGCGCAGGCCCCGGGCGGCCGCGGATTCGATGACGGCCGGGGACACGCCGTGCGCGGAAAAGATGACCAGCTCGCCCTCGGGAACTTCCTCGTTTTCATCCACAAAAATGGCGCCCTTGGCCTCCAGGGAGGACACAACGTGCACGTTGTGGACAATCTGCTTGCGCACGTACACCGGCGGGCCGTAGTGCTCCAGCGCCTTTTCCACCGCGATGACCGCCCGGTCGACGCCGGCACAGTAGCCGCGCGGGGCGGCCAGCAGGACCCGCTTCGGGCCGGGGACGGCGGCCGCGGCCGCGACGTCCTCGGGCGAGCGGCGGCGGCGCGGAACGGCGGGCATGGGGACGGAAACGGCGGTGGTGCTCATGGGTCCATCCTACGTGGTGGGTCTGCGCCCTACCATGAGCCCCACCACACCGGCAACCACCAAAACCCCGGCGGCAATAAACGTTGCGGTGATCCCGGCATGCCAGCTGGCCTGCGTCATCTGGCCCAGTTGTTCGCCGAATTGGTTGGCGACATCGTTCCCCGCGCCGATCCTCGACAGCTGGGCGGACGCGAACCGGGCGGCCAGCTCCCACGCCAGCGCCACACCCGCCAGACCGAGGCCGGCCCACAGCACCGGCAGGGACCGCCGTCGGGCCGCGGCAACGGCCAAGGCGAAGAGGACGACGGCGGCCAGCCCCAGCCAGCCGGCCGCCGCGCCCAGCGTGGCGAGCATGGGCAGGGCCCGGCTCACGGCGGGCTGGTCGACGACGATGGGTTTCGTGGCCGGCGCCGGCAGCTGGACGCCAAGACGCCCGGACACCTTGGCCGCGGCCAGCGCGACCATCGGGGAGATGTCCAGGGTGAGCGAGCGGGCCGCCCCGCCGGCCGGGGCAAACGTCAAGGCATGGCTGCGGCGCAGCGTTTGCGCCCAGGCGCCCGGGTAGCCGGGCTCGGACGCCAGGGCGCCCGCGGTGGAGGAAATGACGCCGGCGGCGAGGTGCCCCAGCTGCGGGGGCAGGTCAAGGTGCGCGGACGTCTGCGCGGCGACCATGGCCAGGAGTCCGTGCTGGAAGTCGGCGTTGGAACCCAGCGGCGCGGCCAGGTCCACGAAGCCCGCTTCCTGGACCACATTCCGTTCCACCCAGATCCCCGGGCCGGCGGCCGCGGCGAGGAGCAGGGCAATGATCACAAACAGTGCGGAGGCAAAAGAGCGCAAGCGTCTCCCCTATAGTGGCGGCGTTGTCTGTCCACATTATTGCACCGCTGTGGATGGCGGTCGGTCCATGTCGGTGCCGAAAGCTAGAGTTGGTTCCAGGCCCACAAACCAGCGAGCACAAACCAGCGGCAAGGACGGTGACCCATTTCCATGCAGGAACCCCTCGAACGGCAGGAACCCCTGGAGCGCAGGGTCATGCCGGCCACGGCGGCCGAAACCACGCCCGACAATCCGTGGCCGCTGCAATTGCTGAGCCAAAAACTCAAGACGCACATCGAGAAGGCCCCGGCCGCCTGGGTCGAGGGGCAGATCATCGAGCTCAACAAACGGGCCAATGTCAGCTACCTGACCATCCGCGACATTGACGCGGAGGTCTCCCTGAGCGTCACGGTGTGGGGTTCGGTGCTCAGCCAGCTGGCCGTCCCGCTGGAGCGCGGGGCCCGCGTGGTGGCCCAGCTCAAGCCCGATTTTTGGCTGAAGACCGGGCGCCTGTCCATGCAGGGCCGGGACATCCGGCCCGTGGGCCTGGGCGACCTCCTGGCGCGGATCGAGCTGCTGCGCCAGGCGCTGGCCGCCGAGGGCCTGTTCCATGCCGACCGCAAGAAGAAGCTGCCGCTGCTGCCGCACCGGATCGGGCTGATCACCGGCCGCAATTCCGACGCCATGAAGGACGTGCTGCGCAATGCGGCCCTGCGCTGGCCGGCCGTCGAATTTGAGGTGCGCGAGGTCGCCGTCCAGGGCGTGAACGCGGTCGCGGCCGTCATGGGCGCGCTGGCCGAGCTCGACGCCGACCCCCGCGTCGATGTGATCGTGATCGCCCGCGGCGGCGGCTCGCTGGAGGACCTGCTGCCGTTCAGCCACGAATCGCTGGTCCGGGCCGTGGCCGCCGCCCACACGCCGGTGGTCAGCGCCATCGGCCACGAGGCGGACCGGCCGCTGCTGGACGACGTCGCCGACCTCCGCGCCTCCACCCCCACGGACGCGGCCAAGAGGATCGTCCCGGACGTCTCCGAGGAGCTGCGCCGCGTCGATGCCGCCCGCATCCAGCTCAACCGCCGCATCAACAACCTGCTGGAGCGGGAGGGTGACCGGCTGGCCCAGCTGCGCTCCCGCCCCGTCCTGGCCAACCCCGAGTCCATGCTGACCAGCCGGCACGACGACCTCGTCCGGCTGGGTGGGCGGGCCCTGACCGCGGTGCGCACCCAGGTGGGGCGGCACGCGGACCGGGTGGCCCACCTCCGCGCCCAGGTGCGGGCCCTGTCGCCGCAAAAAACCCTCGACCGGGGCTACGCCGTGGTGCAGCTGGCGGACCGGCGCATCGTGCGCACCCCCGCGCAGGCGCCGGCCGGCACGGCCCTGAAAATCCGGGTGGCCGGCGGCGACTTCACCGCCGCGGCAACCCCGTCACAGCCAGGAAAGGATTGACCATGACCACGGAGACACCCAACCCCGCCACCGCCGGCATCGCCGAACTCAGCTACGAAAAAGCCCGCGAGGAGCTGGTCGCGGTGGTGAACCAGCTGGAGGCCGGCAGCTCGAGCCTTGAGCAGTCGCTGGCCCTCTGGGAGCGCGGAGAGGCGCTGGCCAAGCGCTGCGAGGAGTGGCTGGAAGGCGCCAAGGCCCGCCTCGACGCCGCCCGCGCCTCAACCGAGGGCTGACCGCCGCCGCCCTCGCGGCGTACGACAAGCGGGGCGTACAACGGGCGAGGCGGCGGTCCGGTGTTTTCGTAGGCGACGTCAAGGAGGCCTATGGCCGCTCGCGGCCGACGGCCGGGAAGTCGCCGAGAAAATGCCGGACCGCCGCCGTGTTCTATGAGAGCGAGGGTCGGCGTCAGGTGCTCTTGAGGCGGGCGCGTTCGTGCCGGACGTCGAAGTCGCCCGCGGGCCATTGCAGGTTCAGGGAGGCCAGGGCCTCGATCAGGATCTCCTGGACGGCCAGCCGCGCGTACCACTTCTTGTCCGCGGGAACCACGTGCCAGGGTGCGGCCGCGGTGCCGGTGCGCTCGAACGCCTTTTGGTAGGCGTCCATGTAGTCCGGCCAAAACACCCGTTCATCGACGTCCTTGGGGCTGTATTTCCAATATTTGGTGGGATCCTCGAGCCGTGCCAGCAGCCGCCTCTTTTGTTCGTCCGCACTGATGTTCAGCATGACCTTGACCACACGGGTCCCGGCGGCGGCCAGCTGGGTCTCGAAGGCGTTGATGGCGGCGTACCGGCGCTCCAACTCGGCGGGATCCGCCCAGCCGTGCACCCGATGGATCAGCACGTCCTCATAGTGCGAACGGTCAAAGACGCCAAAGATGCCCGGGCCGGGGACGGCCGGGCCGATGCGCCACAGGAAGTCGTGAGCCTTTTCCTCCTCCGTGGGGGCCTTGAACGCGGTGAGCCTCACGCCCTGGGGGTCCACGGACCCCACCACATGCGCCACGATTCCGCCCTTGCCGGCGGTGTCCATGGCCTGGAGCACCAGCAGGAGGGACTTCTGCCCGCCATACCGGCTCTCGGCAAAGAGCTGCTCCTGGAGCTGTGCCAGAACCGGCGCCCGGGCGGCCAGGGCGGCGGCGCCGTCGGCCTTCTTGCCGGAAAACCCGGGGGCGGCGTTGGTGGGCTCGGCGGTTAGGTGAAAGCCGGTGCCCACTCGCAGCAGCTCGGCGGGAGAGTCGGTGAAACCAAGAGGCAGTGGCACGGTGGAACCTTTCGCTAGGGCTTGTAGCTGCTGAGGAATTCCCCGATCCGGCCGATGGCTTCCTCCAAATCCACCACATTCGGCAAGGTGACGAGCCGGAAGTGGTCGGGGCGGATCCAGTTGAATGCCGTGCCGTGCGAGATGAGGATCTTTTGCGCCTCCAACAGGTCCAGCGCGAACTTCTCGTCGCTGGTGATGGGGTACATTTCCGGGTCGAGCTTGGGGAACAGGTACAGGGCGCCGCGGGCCTGACTGGTGGAGACGCCGGGGATGTCATTGAGCAGCCGGTAGGCGGTGTCGCGCTGTTCGCGCAGCCGGCCGCCCGGGAGGATGAGGTCGTTGATGCTCTGGTGCCCGCCCAGTGCGGTTTGGATGGCGTGCTGGCCGGGGGCGTTGGCGCACAGGCGCATGTTGGCCAGCAGGTTGATGCCCTCAAGGTAGTCGGCGGCGTCGGCCTTGGGCCCGGAGATGGCCAGCCAGCCGGAGCGGTAGCCGCAGATCCGGTAGGCCTTGGAGAGCCCGCTGAAGGTCATGCACAGCACGTCCTCGCCGGTGATGGTGGCCGTGTTGATGTGCACGGCGTCGTCGTAAAGGATCTTTTCGTAGATCTCGTCCGAGAACACCACCAGCTCATGCTTGCGGGCCAGATCCACCATGCCCTGGAGGATATGGCGGGGGTAGACGGCGCCGGTGGGGTTGTTGGGGTTGATGATGACCAGGCCCTTGGTTCGGGGCGTGATCTTGGCCTCCAGGTCCTGCAGGTCCGGCCACCAGTCGTTGTCCTCGTCGCACAGGTAGTGGACGGGGCGCCCGCCGGCCAGGCTCACCGACGCGGTCCACAGCGGGTAGTCGGGGGTGGGGACCAGGACCTCGTCCCCGGTGTCCAGCAGCGCCATGAGCGACAGCGTGATGAGTTCGCTGACGCCATTGCCCAGGTAGACGTCGTCGACGTGGATGTTGTGGATGCCGCGGGTTTGGTAGTACTGCACGACGGCGGTCCGCGCCGAGAAGATGCCGCGCGAGTCGGTGTATCCCTGGGCGTGGGGCAGGTGGCGGATCATGTCCACCAGGATGGCGTCCGGCGCCTCGAAGCCGAAGGGGGCGGGGTTGCCGATGTTCAGCTTCAGGATACGGTGGCCCTCGGACTCCATCTGCTGCGCTTTTTGCAGCAGCGGTCCCCGGATGTCATAGAGGACGTTGTGGAGCTTGGTGGACTGCTTGAATTCTGCCATTTACCAAATATGGCACACGGCGTGGGAACGGCGCTGGTGCGTCCGTCACAACTCGCCGCCCAGGAAGGCGGCCACTCGCTAGGAGGTGGCCTTGGTGAGGCCCCTTTCCACCAGCCAGGCGGCCGCCACGTCCGCCAGGGAGCTCTGGTGCCGGTCCCGGCCCAGCCGGTTCAGGTTGACCAGTTCCTCGCTGGTCAGCTGGGCGGAGACCTTGTTCAGCACCGTGCGCACGGCGGCGGTCACGCGGGCGGTGGCGACCACCGGCACCAGGGGGTCCGGGCGGAACGCATTCTTGGTGTCGGCAAGGACCACCAGCGCATTGTCCTCGATCCCCGGGGACGAGCTGTGGATATCGGCGGCCTGGACGTCATCCCGCAGCAGGGCCAGAAGGAGCTCGTCCTTGGTGTTGGGCAGCTCCACATAGCTCTTGGGCACACAGTTGTAGTCCGAGCCCAGGGTGGACAGGCCCCTCTCCGCCACCCGGAAGGCCGCCGATCCGCCCAGGGCGATCTTCTCGCACACCTTGGCGAGGTCGGCGATGGTCTTGAGCCGGTATTTTTCGGCCGTCACGGCCGTCACGGCGATGGAATGGTTGTCCTCGGCCTTGGCGGCCTCCAGCATGGTGGCGCCGGCGGGCAGCGTGGCCTTGACGGCGTCGAGCACTTCCTGGCTGGTGGCGGCCTGGCTGGTGGGCTGCAGCTGCGCCAGCATCGCGGACGCGTAGCCGGGCAGGATGTCCAGCGTGCCGGCGGTGATGCCGCCGAGCTGGGTCGGGTCCTTGGGGTCCTCGTCGCTGACCCGGGCCTTGACGCCGGCGGCGTTGAGTGCGGCCGTGTACACGTGGGCCACCAGGGCCCCCTCCAGCGGGACGGCGCCGTCCGGGACGGCCGGGGTCCCTACAAGCAAGGGGGTACCGGAGGTTTGGGAGACGCTGGGGATGACGACGATGGGATCCGGCGCGCAGCCCGTGGTGCCGGCCAGCAGCAGTGCCGCGACGGCGGCAACTACCAAGGGGCGGTGCAGGCGCACGGCTGTCTCCTCCCACGCTCGTTGTTCCCCGGGGCCGGCGGCCCACCGGTCCAGCCTACCGGTGGGCGATCCCGGTCCGCCTGCAATTACACTGAACTCGAGCGCCACCCCGGCCACGCCGTCCGAGGAGGGACAGGCCACCAAGCGAGGAAGCACGATGAAGGAACGGAAGTTCGCCCGCGGTCCGGCCATGCGTGATGTCGCCAATGCCGCGGGAGTCTCCGCCCAGACCGTCTCCCGCGTCCTCAGTGAACATCCCAATGTGCAAGAAAGCACCCGGCGGCGGGTCCTGGCGGCCGTGGAGGAGCTGGGATACCGGCGCAACAACACGGCCCGGGCGCTGGTGACGGGAAAGTCACGGACCATTGGCGTGCTGACGCCGGCAGGCAACAACTATGCACGGTCCTCCCTGGCGCTCGGGGTGGAGTTGGGCGCCCGGGAAGTCGGATACGCCGTCAATTCCGTCACCTCCGACCTGAGCGTGGCGGGCCTCATCGAGGCGGTGATGCGGCTCGTGCACCAGGGTGTGGACGGGATCATCATGGCCGCGCCGCTGCGGGAGGCAGCCCCCCGGATCCGGAAGCTGACGGCCAGGATCCCCACCGTCCACACCGACGGATCCCCGGGCAGGGGCCACGAATTGGTGGGCGTTGACCAGGATCGTGCGGTTGTCCTGGCCACCGGGCACCTGCTGGAGCTGGGACACCGGACGGTCTGGCAGGTGGCGGGACCGTCCGACTGGTCCGAGGCCGCGTGCCGGCTGGCTGGTTGGCGCCGGGCGCTGGCCGCCGCCGGCCGAGTGATTCCGCCGGAGCTGCACGGGGACTGGAGTCCGGAGTCGGGGTACCGCAACGGCCTGATCCTGGGGCGCAACCCCGAGGTGACGGCCATCCTGGTGGCCAGCGACGAAATGGCGTTCGGCGTCATCCGGGCCCTGACCGAGCTGGGCCGGCGCATACCGGAGGACGTGTCCGTGGTGGGCATTGACGACATCGACCTGGCCGCGTACGCCAACCCGCCGCTGACCACCATCCGACAATCCTTCCAGGACACCGGGCGCCGGGCCGTGTTCCGCCTGCTCGCCCAGATCGCCAATCCCGACCTCGACGCCGGCCCGGACCTGGTGGAGCCGGTGCTCGTGGTCCGCGCCAGCACCGCACCCCCTCCGGCCCCGGCCCGCCGCTAGGCTAAACGGCCCGGCTGTCCACCAGCAGCGGCACGCCAAAGATCGGGTCCCGGTCCAGGATGCGCACCTCGGTCAGCCCGGCCGCCGCCAGGTGGGAGGTGAACGCGGCCGCCAGCGCCGCCACGTTGCTGCCGAGCCCGCCGCCGAGCACAATTGGCCCGGCGAGGCCCAGCTGGTCCGCCACCTGGGCGGCCATGGCCGCCAGGTCCCGCCCCGCCTGGTCCACCAGGCGCAGCGCCTCGGCATGGGACTTTTCCGCCGCCGCAACCACGACGGGCGCCGCCGCGGCCCAGTAGCGCCGCGTCGTGCCACGGTGGAAGTGCCCGATGAGCTCGCCCGGGTGCGCCAGGGCGCAATAGTCCAGCAACGCCTCGGTGAGCTCATCCGGTGCGGCCCCGCGGTCCATCCGGTGCAGGCTGTACCGCACGGCCTCCCGGCCCAGCCAGTAGCCGCTGCCCTCATCCCCGAGCAGGTACCCCCAGCCGCCGGCCCGCGCCTGGCGGCCCGTGGCGTCGATGCCCCACGCGGCCGACCCCGTGCCCGCGATGACGGCAACGCCGGTGGATGCGCCCCCGGCGGCGAGCAGCAGCCGCGTGTCGTGCACCACCGTGATCCGGGCACCCGGCACAAAAGGCGCGATGAGGGCGCGCAGGGCGGCGGCGTCGTCGTCCGTGTCAATGCCGCCGGCGCCGGCAAACACCAGCGGGGCGCCGGCCTCCTCCAGCCGCCCGGCCAGGTGGGCGAAGAGCTCGCCCATGTGGGTGCGGGCGGTCTCCACGCTCACGTTTTGGACGTTGGCGCTGCCCACCGTGACGTCGGCCGTGACGGTGCCGTCCACCCAGACCATGCCGCGGGTCTTGGAGCCGCCGATGTCCAGCCCCACGATCGTGCCGGGCCGGCGGTTGAAAGTGTTGGTCATCACCCACTTAGACTAATGGCATGATCCCTTCGCCCCTCATTGCCGCCCCCATGGCCGGTGGCACCACGACGCCGGCCCTCGCCCTGGCAGCGCAGGCCGCCGGCGCCTTCGCGTTCGTTGCCGGCGGGTACAAGACCGCCGGGACCCTGGCGGCCGCCATTGCCCCCATGCGGGAGACCGGGGTGGACTTTGGCGTAAACATCTTTGTGCCCCGCCCGGGCGCGTTCTCCGACGGCGAGGCCGCCGCGCTGGCCCGCTACCGGGTGGAGCTGCGCGCCACGGCCGACCGCCTGGGCGTGGCCGTGCCGGCATCCGATCCCTCCCTGTCCGACCCCAAGGTCCAAGACTTTTGGGCCGAGAAGGTTGACCTGCTGCTCGCCGAGCCCGTCCCGTTCGTCAGCTTCACCTTTGGCCTGCCCCCGGAATCTGTCGTGGCCGCGCTGCACCGCGCCGGCACGCGCGTCATCGCGTCGGTCACCTCCGTTGCCGAGGCCCTGGCTGCGCAGGCCGTGGGGGCCGACGCCCTGGTGGTCCAGCATGCCGACGCCGGCGGGCATTCCGCCGCGTTCCTGCCACGCGCCGACGCGTCCGCGGGCAACGGCGCCGCCGGGCTCGTCGCGGACGTGCGCTCCGCCGTCGAGCTTCCCCTCATCGGCGCCGGCGGGATTGGCGACGCCGCGACGGCCAAGCGGGTCCTCGCGGCCGGGGCCTGCGCCGTGCAGCTGGGAACAGCGCTGATCCGCACCGACGAGAGCGGCGCCCGCCAGCTGCACAAGGATGCGCTCGCGGATCCGGCCTACACCGAGACGGCCGTGACACGCGCGTTCACGGGGAAACCGGCACGGGCCCTCGTAAACGACTTTGTCCGCCGGCATTCGGCCTCGGCGCCGCACGCGTACCCCGAGGTGCATTTCCTCACCGCCCCGCTGCGGTCCGCCGCGGCGGCAGCCAACGACGCCGCCGCCGTCAACCTGTGGGCCGGGACGGCGTGGCGGTCCTCGCAGCCGGGCCCGGTGGCCCGCGTGATCGAGGGTTTTTTGGCCGGGCTGTAGCCGCACATTCTGGGGCGCGGGTGCAAAAGGGTGGAAATCGGGCGATGGTCCGCTGTGAATAGTGTCCGCCGATAGGGGCGTCCCGCCCGGATGGGGCGGGTACGGACGCGGCAGTTCCGGCTACCGGCGGATCCTGGCCGCCCTTGCCTGCGCCGGGGTGGCGACCTTCGCACAGCTGTATTCGGTCCAAGGCCTGCTGCCCCTGATCGCCCGTGACCTGGCGGTCACCGCCGCCAATGCGTCCCTGACCGTCTCCGTGGCCACGATGGGCCTGGCCGTGACGGTGTTGCCATGGTCCTTTGCCGCGGACCGCTTTGGCCGGGTCCGCACCATGGCGGCGGCCCTCATCCTGGCTACCCTCTTCGGCCTGCTGGTGCCCGCCTCCCCCACCTTTGGGGTGCTGATCGCGCTGCGCGCGCTTGAGGGTGCCGCGCTGGGCGGGATCCCGGCGCTCGCGATCGCGTATTTGAACGAGGAAATCAGTCCGTGGCACGCCGGCGCCGCGGCGGGCGCCTACGTTGCCGGCACCAGCCTGGGCGGGCTGTCCGGGCGATTGGTGGCCGGACCCGTGGCCGACCTCACCGACTGGCGGGTGGCAACGCTGACCGTCTCCGTCATCGCTGCCGCTGCCGCCGCGGGATTCGTGTGGCTGGCGCCGCGGCCGCGCGGCTTTGCACCGGCCCGGGACCCGGATGGCCGGCCGGCCGGATTTGGCGGCGTCCTGGCCAAGCTGGTCCCGCAGCTGCGCAACAAGCCCCTGCTGGCCCTATACGCCCAGGCGTTCTTGCTGATGGGGGCATTTGTCAGCGTCTACAACTACCTGGGGTTCCGGCTGGAGGCGCCGCCGTACCTGCTGCCGGCCACCGCCGTGGCCTTGTTGTTCCTGGCCTACCTGGCCGGCACGGTGTCGGCGCGGACTGTGGCCTCCCTGGCTTCCCGGTTTGGCCGGCGCAGCGTGTTGGTCGGTTCGGCGACGACGATGCTGGCGGGACTGGGCGTGACGCTGGCGGCCCCGCTGCCCGTCATCCTGACGGGGCTGGTGGTGTTCACGGCCGGGTTCTTTGCCGCGCACAGCGTTGCTTCCGGCTGGACCGGCGCCCTGGCCACCACGGGCCGGGCGCAGGCATCATCCCTCTACAACCTCAGCTACTACGCCGGGTCCAGCCTGGTGGGTTGGAGTGCCGGGTTCATCTTTCAGTCGCTGGGCTGGGCCGCCCTGGCCGCGGCGCTGGCCGGGCTGGCCCTGATTGCCGCCCTGACGGCCCGGTTCATGCTGCCCGCCGGCCGCCCCCCGTTGAGGTGACAGCACACGCGGGTCACGCGGCGGCGCCCCTCGTTGAGATGACAGCACCCGTGGGTCACGGGCCGGACGGTTTGCGCCTTGACCCACAGGTGCCGTCACCTCAACCGCGGAACGCGGCGAATCCGACGCCTTAGGAAAGCCCACCGCTATGCGCGAAACCCGCCCAGTGCGAGCCCCGGGTTTTAGGCCGTCCGGACGGACTCGATGGCCTGGACCAGGTCCGCCAGGATGTCCTCGGGATCCTCCAGGCCGACGGACACGCGCAGCATGGTCGCGTGCGGCTTGGCGTCGGCCGCCACGGGCCGGTGGGTGAGCCCGGCCGGGTGCTGGATCAGGGTGTCGACGCCTCCCAGGGACACCGCGTGGGTGATGAACTTGACGGCGCCGGGGATGCGTTCGGCGTAGTCGGCGGTGTCCACTTCGAAGGAGAGGAGCGTGCCGGGGCCGGACATCTGGGTGCCCACGAGCCCCAGCGGATCACATTCGGCCAACCCGGGGTACAACACGCGGGACACGGCCTCATGGCTCTGCAGGGCGGAGGCGATCTTGAACGCGTTTTCCTGTTGGGCCCGCACCCGCACGGGCAGGGTGGCCAGTCCGCGGTGCAGCAGGTAGGCCGGCCACGGGGTCAGAAGCCCGCCGGTGATGGCGCGGACCTGCCGCAGTCGGGACGCCCAGTCGGCGCTGGTGGCCACGACCCCGCCCATGGCGTCCCCGTGGCCGCCAAAGAACTTCGTGGCGCTGTGCAATACCAGGGCGGCACCCAGTTCCAGCGGCCGCTGCAGCACGGGGGTGGCAAAGGTGTTGTCGATCATGACCGGCACGCCGTCGGCCTCGGCCACGAGTGCCTTGATGTCCAGCAGGCGCAGGTCGGGGTTGGCCGGAGTCTCCGCAACCACCAGCCCGGTGTCCGGGCGCAGCGCCGCCCGGACTTCCCCGGGGTGGACAAACGTCACGCGGGTGCCCAGCAGTCCGGTGGCCAGGACGTGGTCGGAGCCGCCGTAAAGCGGGCGGACCGCCACCACGTGTGGCTTCCCCGCGGCCACGGCGGCCAGCAGCACGGCGGCGAGCGCGGCCATGCCCGTGGCAAAGGACACGGACTCGGCGGCGGTCTCCAATTGGGCCACACCGTCTTCGAAGCGGGCCACGGTGGGGTTCCACAGGCGCTGGTAGACAGTGCTTTGGCCGGGTTGCGGCACGCCGCCGGTGGCCATCTGTTCGTACGCCAGGCCGCCGGCCTCGACGCTTGTCAGCGGTGCCGTGGTGGACATGTCCAGCGGCACGGCGTGCACCCCCAGCGCCGCCAAGTCCTCGCGCCCGGCATGCACCGCCATTGAATCCCAGCCCACCATGCTGATCCCTGCCTTTTCTCCGGCTCCATTGCCGGGTCATCTTGCGAATTCCTGTAAGTATGACCCAAAAATTCAGATATTTGGTAGGATGGCGAACTAATAGCCGGTTCCGTGGGAATACTGGCATTTTCGTAGCAATCTGGAGGATTACATGGCGTCAATTGCGAAGAACGTTCGGCGCGACGCCGCCGGGGCGGGGCATGCTCCCGAGCCGCTGGACGCCGTCGACCGCCAGATCATCGACGCCCTGGTGGCCGACGCGCGGATCACCAACCGGGATCTGGCCGACGCCGTAGGAATCGCCCCGTCCACGGCCCTCATGCGGACCCGCTCGCTGATGGAGCGCGGGGCCATTGAGGGCTTCGAGGCGAAGCTGAACCTGGCGGTCATCGGCCGCGCGGTCCAGGCCCTGATCGCCGTCCGGCTGCGGGCGCATGACCGCGACCAGATCGACGCCTTCACCTCCCGCGTCCCGCAACTGCCCGAGGTGCTCTCCACCTTCCACACCTCCGGCTCGGTGGACTACCTGCTGCACATTGCCGTCCGGGACACCGATGCCCTGCGTGACTGGGTGCTGGACAACCTCACCACGGACCCGGTGGTGGGGCACACGGAAACCACGCTGGTCTTCAAGCACATGCCCGGACACACCGGACCGCTCCTCTAACGCCCGCCCGGCCGGCCGGCGTCGAGCATCCTCGGCGTGCCGGGCCGGGAGGGGCGGTGCGGCATCCCGGCACGTAACGATGTAGAGGACCAGCCCGGCCAGGACCAGGCGCACGCCCACGGAGGCGTCCGAGGCGTGCCGGGCGCGCGCGGACGGTTGCATCCGCAGCTCGCTCAGGACGGTCATGAAATACTCCTTGGGGGTTGGGTCGGGGACCGGCATGGGGTCTCGCGGCGGCACGAATGCCTCTATAGAATGGTTCACGATGCAACATTGAGCTGCTTATTTGCGCCAAGTTAAATCAAAGTGATCAATATTTTCGACTTTCCTGATCCTGGAGTGATCTTTGTGAGCATGCTGGACCCCCTTGACATTCGCCTCGTGCTGGCCCTGATCGCCGACCCGCGGGCGCAGGTCGGCGAACTCAGCGAGACCCTGGGCGTCGCCCGCAACACGGTGCAGGCGCACCTGCGCCGGCTCAACCGGACCGGGGCGCTGCGCCCCGGCGGGCGGGAGGTGGACCTGGCGGCGATCGGGTACGACGTGGTCGCGTTCATTACGATCGAGGTCTCGCACCGGGACCTCGACGGGGTCATTGCCGCCATGCGAGCCGTACCCCAGGTCCTGGAGGTGTATGAAATTTCCGGGCGCGGCGACGTCTGGTGCCGGCTGGCCGCCCGCGACGTGCACCATCTGCAAGGGGCCCTGCGCCAACTGCTGCGCATCAAGGGCGTCATCCGGACCGAAACGTCCCTTGCGCTCCACGAACACATCCCGTACCGGCTGCAGCCGCTGCTGGCGGGCATGAGCCACGGCTGACACGCCCACACCGGGGCCCCGCGGCGGCATCCCGGCAGCCCGCGACAGCCCATAATGGGTGTGTGACCATCATTGATAACGCCGTCTACGTTGACGGCGTCCGCTACGCCAACCCCAAGAGCCTGGACCAGACCTATGAGGCCATGGCGGCGTGCGGCGGCATGGCCTGGATTGGCATGTTCCGCCCCGATGCCGACGAGATGAAGTCCCTGGCCGCCGAATTTTCGCTGCACGAACTCGCCGTCGAAGACGCCATTGTGGCCCACCAGCGGCCCAAGTTGGAGCGTTACGACGACGTCCTGTTCACCGTGCTGCGCCCGGCCCGCTACCTGGATGCCGAGGAAGCCGTGGAGTTTGGTGAGCTGCACATCTTCACCGGCAGGAACTTCGTGGTAACCATCCGGCACGCCGAGACGCCCGGGCTGGCCTCCACCCGGCACCGGCTGGAGGCCGACCCGGAGCTGCTGGCCCAGGGCCCGGAAGCGGTCCTGTACGCCATCCTGGACCAGGTGGTGGACGACTACCAGCCGGTGGTCAGCGGCCTGGAAAACGACATCGACGAGATTGAGGACCAGCTGTTCGCCGGCGACCCCACCGTGTCCCGGCGCATTTACCAGCTCTCCCGCGAGGTCATCCAGTTCCAGCGCGCCATCCACCCGCTGCGGGACATGCTGGTCCGGCTCAAGGGCGGCTTTGCGAAATACAACGTCAACGTCGAGCTCCAGCGCTATCTGCGCGACGTCGAGGACCATGTGGAGTCGGTGACGGCCAAGGCCGATTCCTTCCGGCAGCTGCTGCAAAACGCGCTCACCGTGGACGGCACGCTGACCGCGAACCGGCAAAACGAGGCCAGCGCCGCCCAAAACGAGGAGTTGAAGAAGATCTCCTCCTGGGCGGCCATCTTGTTCGCGCCGTCGTTCGTGGCGGGGATCTATGGAATGAACTTCAAGATGATGCCGGAGTTGCTGTGGCCCTGGGGCTACCCGTTCGCCATCGGCCTGATGCTGCTGGTGGGGGTCGTCATGTACGTGATTTTCAAGAAAAAGACCTGGCTCTAGGCGGCGTGCTCCACTGACCTCTTAGGTCCTGGCCAGGGCGTCGATGTCCTCGAGGAAGTCCCGCGCCACGGCGTCGCTGACGGTGGCCCTCGTATCGGCAATCGTCTCGAGGTAGTCGGCGGTGACCGGCCCGCGGCGCTGGGCATCGCCGTCGTACACGGCCTTTTCCAACGCCCGCTGGGAGGCGCTGCGGGCGGCAAACTCGATGTCCGCGGGGGAGAACCCGGCACTGGCCGCGACCAGCCCGGCCACGTCCACGTGCTCCAGCGCGGCGGCCGGGATGAACCGCCGCCACATGGCGGAGCGGGCCTCGGCGTCGGGCAGGCCGATGGGAATGACGTAGTCGAAGCGGCCGTGGCGCAGGAACGCCGAGTCCAGGGAGCGGATGAAGTTCGTGGCGCACACCAGCAGCCGGCCGGGCTGGTCGCGGAATGCCGGGATGATTTTCAGCAGCTCGTTGGTCACCCCCTGCATGGGCGAGGGCGGCTCCCCCTTGCGCTGCGAGGCAATCTCCTCGACCTCGTCGATGAACACCACGGCGTGTTCGAGCTCGGCGATGTCCAAGAACGTCTGCCGCAGCGCACCGGCCAGCCCGCCGGGCTCCCCCGCCAGCCGCGACGGAAAGACCTCCACGAACGGCCACTCCAGCCGGGACGCGATGGCCTTGGCAAAGGTCGTCTTGCCGGTGCCGGGCGGGCCGAACAGCACGACGGCGCGCGGCGGCACCACCCCAAATTCCTCCGCCAGCTCCGACTCGGCCAGCGGCAGCACCAGGCGCCGCTCCAGCAGCTCCTTCTCATCGACCATGCCGGCCACCCGGTCCCAGAGGTCGCGCGGGAGCAGCCGCCCGCCCAGTTCCTCCAGGGCGCCGAGCTCGGCACGCTGGACCGGGATGCGGCGCTCAAAGTAGCGCAGGTTCTTCTTCACCACGAAGCCGCGGTTGGAAAACGCCTCCACCCGCGTTTCGGTTTCGGGCATGAGCGCGGAGAGCTTGTTCAGCCCGTGCGCGGCCATCCGGCTTTCGACGGCGGCCAGCAGCGACGTGCCGATCCCTCGCCCCCGCCCTGGACGGCCACCACGGCATGGTCCTTTTCGCAGGAGGCCAGCACCTCCGACAGATCGTAGACAGGTTCGACGCCGTTCGCCTTCAGGGACTGCCACAGCGCCAGGATCCCCTCGACGTCCTGCGAGTGAAAGTCCCGTATTTTCCAGGTGGTCATGGTCGGCGCTCCTTTGCAAAGCCCGGATCACTCACGCAATCCGGTGCCAGCATCATGGCACGGCGAGCGGCCCGCGTCGACGGGTGTCCATGGTACGGCTCCCCGCCGTTCCCCGAGGTAGCCGGTCCGCGCCGAAACTCGTCCGGACGGGGGCGAGGGATCGGCACGTCGCTGCTGGCCGCCGTCGAAAGCCGGATGGCCGCGCACGGGCTGAACAAGCTCTCCGCGCTCATGCCCGAAACCGAAACGCGGGTGGAGGCGTTTTCCAACCGGAACTGATCCTTGACCCGCACGCCCACCGAAACCCTTCTGACGGAGGAACTGATCCTTGACCCGCACGCCGCGGCAGCCATGTTCCTGACGGCCCGCACCGCCAACAGCTTTGACGCCGGGGAGATCTCCGAGGAGACCCTCCAGGCCGTGTACGCGCTGACCAAGATGGCCCCCACCGCCATGAACATCCAGCCGCTGCGCATCACCTGGGTGCGGTCCGCCGAGGCCCGCGAGCGCCTGGTGGCTCACATGGTGGACGGCAACAAGGCCAAGACCCTGAGGGCACCGATGGTGGCAGTGCTCAGCTATGACACGGACTGGCATGAGCTGCTGCCCACCACGGCGCCGCACGCTGCCGGCATGGTTCCCACGTTTGCCGGCAACGACGCCCTGCGCCAGGGCATGGGCGCGAACAACGCGCACATCCAGGCCGGCTTCTTCATCATGGCCGCCCGCGCCGCCGGGCTGGCCACCGGGCCCATGGGCGGCTTTGACGCGGCGGGAGTCGACGCCGAGTTCAACGCCGGCACACCGCGCAAGTCTTTCCTGGTGGTCAACCTCGGCAAGCCCAACGGGATTGTGGACCGCGAGCGCCTGCACCGCCTGGAGTTCGACGTCGCGACCGCCACGGTCTAGTCCTTCCGGCACCCGCGTCCCCCGGACGGGGCACGCTCCTCCCGGACGCCCCACGTTCGCCTCGGCGAGGGTGGGGCGTTTGTCATCCCGCGGCGCCGGCCGCCCCGGCCAGGCCCGCCAGGAACAGGTCCAGGCCAAAGCCGAAGGCGGCGGTTGCCTCGCTCTCCCCGGCGTCGAGCAGGCCGGCCCGGATGAGCCCGGCCCGGGTTTGTTCCTCCGTGACGGAGCCCAGGATGTAGTGGACCAGGGTGCTGGCGGCCCAGCCGGCGTGCCGGGAGGTGAGGCCCTGGTCCGCCAGCAGGGGGGCGAGGCGCCGCAGCGGCGTGGGTGTTTCGGGCGCCAGCGCGTGGGCCAGGGCCACCACTTCGGCGCCGTCGCGCACGCCCAGCAGCGCGGCGCGGATGTGCACGGCCACCTCCCGGACAGTCGTGGCCTCCGCTTCGGCGACGGGCGCCAGTATCCTGCCGGACAGCACCGTGAGCAGATCCTGCTTGTTTTTCACATGCCAGTACAAGGCGCCGGGCTGGACGCCGAGGTCCCGGGCGAGACGGCGCATGGACAGGTCGGCCAGGCCGTATTCGCGCAAGATGGTCATGGCGGCGTCCACCACGTGCTCGCGCGTCAACGTCATGGCGGCCGCCCCTTCCGTGTGCTTGATGGTGATGCGCATCCCTGCGGCACCCCTCCATCTTGCCCCATCCACGGCCCTCTCCATGGATATTGACAGCGGGCACGGCAACACCCACACTTGAACAGTGTTCAATTACTTTGATGACCTTGCCGACCGGCAGCTGGCCGGCGCCGCCCTGACCCGCGAGCAGGCCCTCACCATCCTCGAGTCCACCGACGACCAGCTGCTGGAGGTGGTCGCGGCCGCCTCCCGCCTGCGCCGGGCCCACTTCGGCAACACGGTCAAGGTGAACTACCTGGTCAACCTGAAGTCCGGCCTCTGCCCCGAGGACTGCACCTACTGCTCCCAGCGCCTGGGCTCGGCCGCCCAGATCCTGAAGTACACGTGGCTGAAGGCGGATGAGGCCGTGGCCCAGGCCGCCACCGGCATCCGCGCCGGCGCCTCCCGGGTGTGCCTGGTGGCCAGCGGCAAGGGCCCCACCGACCGGGACGTGGACCGCGTGGCGGGCATGGTGGACCAGCTCAAGGGCGAACATCCGCACGTCGAGGTCTGTGCCTGCCTGGGCATCCTCAAGGACGGCCAGGCCGAGCGCCTGAAGGACTCCGGCGTCGACGCCTACAACCACAACCTCAACACCAGCGAAACCAACTATGCGGACATCTGCTCCACCCACACCTTCGCGGACCGGGTGCGCACCGTCGAGCACGCCAAGACCGCCGGGCTGTCCCCCTGTTCCGGGCTGATCGTGGGCATGGGCGAGAGCAACGCGGATCTCGTCGACGCCGTCTTCGCCCTCCGCGAGCTGGGCAGTGAGTCCATCCCGGTGAACTTCCTCATGCCCTTTGACGGCACCCCGCTGGAGGGTACGTGGCTGCTCACGCCCGCCCACTGCCTGCGCATCCTGGCCCTGGCCCGCTTCGCCTGCCCGGCCACGGAGGTGCGGATGGCCGGCGGGCGCGAAATGCACCTGCGCACCCTCCAGCCGCTGGCCCTGCAGGTGGCCAACTCGCTGTTCCTGGGCGACTACCTCACCAGCGAGGGCCAGGCCGGCCAGGCGGACCTGGACATGATCGCCGACAACGGCTTTGTGGTCCTGGGCCAGGACTCGGGCGGCCAGGACTCGGGCGGGCAGGGGCACGACGACGGCGGCACCGCCCCGGGTGCGCCCGTCACCATCCGGCGCCGGGGAGCCGGCACCGTGCTGGCACCCAATGCATAGCTTGCCGGATTCCTCCGACGCTCGATCGGCCCGATCCCTCATTGCCCGGGACCGCGGCCTGCTGTGGCACCCCTACGCCCCGCTCGACGGCGACGCGCCCTACGCCGTGCTGCACGCGGAGGGAACGCGGCTGACGCTCGGGGCCGCCGACGGCACCACGTTTGCGGCCGTGGATGCGATGAGTTCCTGGTGGTCGGCCATCCACGGCTACCGGCACCCCCGCCTGGACCGGGCGTTGCTGGAGCAGGCGGGCCGCTTCAGCCACGTCATGTTTGGCGGGCTGACCCACGAGCCCGCCGTGCGGCTGGCCGAACAGCTCGTGGCGATGACCCCGGACGGCCTGGACCACGTGTTTTTTGCCGATTCGGGGTCGGTGTCCGTCGAGGTCGCCCTGAAGCTGGCCGTCCAGTACCAGCGCGGCTGCGGCCGGCCGGGGCGGACGCAATTCTTGGCGTTGCGCGGCGGCTACCACGGCGACACCTTTGCGGCCATGAGCGTGTGCGACCCGGTCGACGGCATGCATGCGGCCTTCCCGTCGCTCATCGCCGAACAACGCTTCCTGCCCCGCCCGCCCGCCGCCCGGCTGGTCGACGGCGAGCTGGTCGCCGACCCGGCCGAGGTGGCCGCATGGGTTGAAACTCTCACGGCTTCGGTGGCCCGGCACGCGGACGAGCTGGCCGCCATCGTCGTCGAACCCGTGCTGCAGGGCGCCGGCGGCATGCACGTCTACGCCCCCGAGGCCCTGGCCGCCGCCCGGCGGGTGGCCGACAACCACGGCCTGCTGTTGATCGTGGACGAGATAGCCACCGGGTTCGGCCGGACCGGCAGGCTGTTTGCCGCCGAATGGGCCGGGGTGGTTCCGGACATCATGTGCGTCGGCAAGGCCCTGACCGGCGGCTACCTGACGTTGGCGGCCATGCTGTGTTCGGCCCGCGTTGCCCGCGTCATCACCGACTCGCCGCTGCGGGCCCTGCTGCACGGGCCCACGTTCATGGCCAATCCGCTGGCATGTTCGGTGGCCTCCGCGTCGCTGGAGCTCCTGGCGGAATCCGGCTGGCGGGAGCGGGTCGGGCGGATCGAGCGGGGACTGGAGGCCGCCCTGGCGCCGGCGCGCGCCGTGGCCGGCGTGCGGGAGGTGCGGGTGCTGGGCGCCGTCGGCGTCGTGGAGCTGTCCGGCCCGGTCGACGTCGCGGCCGTGACCCGGGCCGCGCTCGACCACGGAGTCTGGGTGCGCCCCTTCCGCAATCTGGTGTACACCATGCCGCCGTACATCAGTTCGGCGGAAGACGTGGCCGTCATCGGCGCCGGCATCTGCGCGGCCGTGGCCCGGGTGCACGGCTGATGCCCGGGAAGTCAACGGCCATGGACACCTGGCTCGCCTCCCGGGCGGACGTTCGGGAGCGCCGCGGGCTGGTGCGCACCGCCACCGCGCGGGCGGGCCTGATTGACCTTGCCTCCAACGACTACCTGGGGCTGTCCGCGGACCCGCGGGTGGTGGCCGCCGCGGCGGCGGCGCTTCAGACCTACGGGGCCGGCGCCCGTGCGTCCCGGGTGGTGTGCGGCACCACCGGCGCGCACCAGGACCTGGAGGAGCAGCTGCGCCGGCTGACCGGCCAGGAGTCGGCCCTGGTGTTTTCCAGCGGCTATACGGCCAACCTTGGGGTGATGACGGCGCTCGGGGGCCCGGGCACCCTGATCATTCACGACGCCCACGTGCACGCCTCCCTGCTGGACGGCATCAGGCTTTCGCGCTCCCCCGCCGTTGCGGTGGCGCACCAGGATACGGCCGCCATCGGGGCGGCACTGGCCGCGCGCACCCAGCCGCGGGCCGTCGTCGTGCTCGAATCCATCTACTCCGTGCTCGGCGACGCCGCCGCGCTGGCGGAGGTGGCGGCCCTGTGCGCGGACTTCGACGCCCTGCTGCTGGTTGACGAGGCCCACGGCATCGGCGTGGCCGGGGACGGCCGGGGCGCCGTGCACGCGGCGGGGCTGGCGGGGGCCCGGCACGTGGCCGTCACCGCCACGCTCTCCAAGGCGTTGGGTTCCCAGGGCGGCGCCGTGCTGGGATCTCACTTGCTCCGAGAACATGTGCTCAACACGGCCCGGACGTTCATTTTTGACACCGCGCTGGCACCGGCCGCGGCCGCGGCGGCCACCCAGGCGTGCCGGATCGTGCGGGCGGAGCCGGAACGCTCCCGGCGAATGCTGGCCAATGCCGCCGCCCTGGCGCAGCGCTGCGGCGTGGCCGCGGCGGCCGGCGCGGTGCAATCCATCCCGGTCGGATCCGCCGATCGCGCCACCGCGCTGACGGCGGCCCTGCACGCCTCCGGGGTGGCGGTGGGGTGTTTCCGCCCGCCCAGCGTGCCCGACGGCGTGTCCCGGCTGCGCCTGACGGCCCGGGCCAACCTCACCCCGGCCGAGTTGGACCGTGCCGCCACCGCCGTGGCCGCCGCACTGGGAGTCATGCCATGACCTTTACGCGCATCCGCGAGCCCGCGCAGGTGCGGGAGGTCATGCGCCGCACGGACGACTTCGCGCCCACCAACGCGTTGACGTCGGTGGTGCCGCTGGCCCCGGCCACCCTGCGCATCCTCAGCAGGGTCCGGTTCGCCCTCCCGCCCGTGCTGGCCTCCGCCACGGGCGCGCAGCACCGGTCGGTGCGCACCATGGTGGGGAAGTTCTTCACGCCCGCCAAGGTCGCCGCCGTCGCGCCGCGCGTGCGGGAGTTGACGGCGCAACGGCTGGCCGTCACCCGTGCCGCCCTGGGCCGCGGCCCCGTGGACCTGGCGGAGTCCGTGGCCCGGCACATCCCGCCCGTCATCATGGCCGAGCTCACCGGGCAGCCCACGCCGGAGCTGGGCCTGCTGAAACGCTGGAGCCGGGACTCGCTGGAGCTGTTTTGGGGCTGGCCGGATCCGGACCGGCAGCTGGTCCTGGCCCGCAGCGCCGCCGACTTCTACGTCTGGCTTCGGGGCGAGGCCGCGGCCGCCCGCGGCACCACGTCCCTCTTCGGGGTGCTGGACGCGGCCGGGCTCACCCCGGCCGAGGTGTGCTCGCTGGGATATTTCCTGGTGATCGCCGGGCAGGAAACCACCTCCCAGCTGATCAATACCGCCCTGTACCGCGGCCTTGAGGACGCCGGCGCATGGGCGGGGCTGGCCGAGCCGGAGGCGGCCGCCGCCCATGTTCGCCGCGTGCTGTCCACGGAGTCTTCCGTCCCGACGTGGCGGCGGGCCGCCCTCCGCGACACCGAGGTGGGCGGTCGCACGCTGCCTGCCGGGGCCGAGATCTTGCTCGAGCTCAGCGGCAACCACCCCGCCGACGCCGCCCCCACGGCCTATTCACTGGCTTTTGGCCACGGCCTGCACCGGTGCCTGGGCGCCCGGCTGGCCGAGCTGGAAACGGCACTGGTGGTGGAGGAGGCCGCCCGCGCGCTGCCGAAACTGGAGCTGTCCGGCGCCCCGCCCAAGTGGCTGCGGCTGCTGTCCTTCCAAACCCCGCTCACCGTAACCGCCACTAACGCAGTCAGGGGAACTCCATGAGCCTGCCCGCCATCACGTTCATCACTGGCACCGACACCGACGTCGGCAAGACGCTGACGACGGCGGCCCTGGCGGCCACATTGTCGGCCGCCGGCGCCACCGTGGCCGTGTACAAGCCCACCCAGACCGGGGTGACCCCCGACGGGCACGGGGACATGGACGAGGTCACCCGGCTCACCGGCCTCGGGACCGTCTTTGAGGGCGTGCGCCTGCGTGACCCCATGGCCCCCGTCGTCGCGGCCGCCCGGGAAAACCGTGCCCTGCCCTCCCTGCAGCACCACGTGGACCGGCTGGCGACGTTGACCGCAACGTTTGATCATGTGCTGGTGGAGGGCGCCGGCGGCCTGCTGGTGGAACTGGACGGCGAGGCCCACACCCTGGCCGACCTGGCGGCCGCGGCCCCGGCGGCCGCCACGGCGATGGTGGTCGTGTGCCGCAGCGCGTTGGGAACCCTGAACCACACCATGCTGACGCTCGAGGCACTTGGACGCCGGGGCCTGCCCGTCACCGGGCTGGCGATCGGCTCCTGGCCGGCGGCGCCGTCGGCCATTGAGCTCACCAACCGCGAGTATTTCCGGGCGTCGGGAACGTCATTCCTTGGCAGCCTGCCCGCCGGGGCATCGCGCCTGGACCCGGCCGCCTTTCGCTGCGCCGCCCCAAGATGGCTGCACCTGCCCGTTGCCTGACGGCCGCGGTGCGGGGCTAGGGTTCCTCGTGCCGGTGTTTTTGGTGCGCGGGTTCCAGGTTGCGCCGTTGTTCGGCGAGTCGCTCGCGTTCACGGCCGCGGGAAGCACCCATCATGAACATGATGATCCCCACCATGGCCAGGAGCCAAACCACCACAATGATGGTGATAAGCAGCCAAAGTGGCATCCGAATATCTCCTCATGGAACAGTATTTGTTTTCGACCCCAATTGGACAATCATAGCGTTCCAGACCCCCGCCTCGCGCGAAGCGGAGCTTGGCGCCGTGCGCGCGCCGGGCGGGGCGCGGCGGCCGCGGCTAGACTGGCGGCATGGACGCACAAGCCATGACCGCTCCCGTCACCATCACGGTCACCGGAGCCGCCGGACAAATTGGTTATGCACTGCTTTTCCGCATCGCCTCCGGGGCCATGCTCGGCCCCCGCGTGCCGGTGCGGCTGAGGCTGCTGGAGGTTCCGCAGGCCGTCAAGGCGGCCGAGGGCACGGTGTTGGAACTGATGGACTGCGCGTTTCCGCTGGTGGCCTCCATGGACGTTTATGACGATCCGGCGCGGGCGTTCGACGGCGCCAACATCGCCCTGCTGGTCGGGGCCAGGCCGCGCGGGCCGGGGATGGAGCGCGCCGATCTGCTGCGCGCCAACGGCGGAATCTTCTCCGTCCAGGGGCAGGCGCTCAACGGCCACGCCGCGGACAATGTCAAGGTGGTCGTGGTGGGCAACCCCGCCAACAGCAACGCCTTAATCGCCGCCTCCCATGCCCCGGACATCCCGGCGTCCCGGTTCACGGCGATGACCCGGCTGGACCACGACCGCGCCGTGGCGCAGCTGGCGGCCAGGACCGGCTCCCCCGTCAGTGCCATCCGCAACGTGGCCATTTGGGGCAACCATTCGGCGTCCCAGTATCCGGACATCAGCCATGCCGCCGTGGACGGCCGGCCCGCCACGGAGCTCGTGACGCAGCAGTGGATCGAGGATGAGTTCATCCCCCGGGTGGCCGGGCGCGGGGCCGAGATCATTGCCGTGCGGGGCGGGTCGTCGGCCGCCTCCGCGGCCAACGCCGCCGTGGAACACGTGCGCCTGTGGGTGTCCGGCACGCCCAACGGCGACTGGACCAGCATGGCCGTCTCCTCCGACGGCTCTTACGGGGTGCCGGAGGGCTTAATCAGTTCGTTCCCCGTCACGGCCGCCGGCGGCGAATACCACATTGTGCCGGGGCTCTCCATCAGTGACTTTGCGCGCGCCCGCATCGACGCCTCGGTGGCCGAACTCGCCCAGGAGCGCGCCGCCGTGAAGGGGCTTGGCCTGATTTAGCGGCCCGCGGGGCCAAGTACGGCTAGCCGGTCATCAGCGCCCGGAGCTTTTCCAGCGAGCTGCCCCAGCCCACGATCGAGTCGCCGAAGTCGAAGCTTTCGGTGGCGAAGTGCTGGACGATCGTCATCCTGGTCCCGTTCTCCACCTCGTCAAGGCTGACCGTCATCGTGTTGGCGAACGGGAACATGTCGGTGGCCTCCTCCCGCATTTCAAAGCCGCTCGGCGGCTCGAACCGGGAGAACGTGCCGGCGGAGGGGAACTCGGCGCTGCCGTCGTCCATGACCATGGTGGCCGACCACTCGCCGCCGACCCGCGGATCGATGCTGACGGATTCGCGGGGGGTGTGCAGCTCCGCCGGCCCCCACCACGCCGCCAGCCGGTCGGGGTCCGTCCAGGCCGCAAAGACTAGCTCGCGGGGGGCGTTGAACACGCGCACGATGGTTAGGGTGTTGGGGCCGGCCACCATGCTTTCACCGGGGTCGCGGCTCATTGCCTGCCCTCTTGCGACCCCACACAAAGTAGGCGATGGGTCCGCCAAAATTGAGGAACGACGCCGCCACCCAGGCACGCTTGGGCCCGTTGACTTCCTGCGGTGTCCGTCGGGAGAGGTCCCGCAGCGCCGCCGCCTGCAACGCAAGCTGGACCACGCCGGCCACCACAATGCGAACCTTGGCGCGCGAGCTCATTTCACTCCACCGCTTCTTGGCTGCCATGGCGCCTCCTCATCGACCCTGTGCTGCGTACGCGGCTAGTCTATTGCGCCGCGGCACATCCGGGAATCCTTCATTGGGCCGGAGGGCGGATCGGTGCGCTCAAAAACCCAGGGCAGCCCCGCCATGTCCAGCCGATGCCGCGCCCCGGCCCGCTCGCCCGCGGCTCCGCCACCACCCGGGTATGCCTCGTCCCCGGCCCACACGACTCCGGCCGGTGCCCCGGACGCCGGTGTGCCGGCGTCGGGCATCAAAAGATAGCTGTCGTAGACGAAGGGAGGGCACGCGGCGGCCTGCCCGAGCGCCCGCGCCGCAGTGCCGAACTCGCGCAGGTGATGGAGGGTGACCCACGTGGGCGGAACCAGCGCCATGGCGCCCACCGCATGCCGCCGCAGGGCCTCCGCCGGGGCCAACCAGGCGTAGTTCTCGTGTTCTCCAGGGTTCAGTATCACCTCGGCCGTGGTGGCGGCGGCGATGAAAAACCAGGTGCGGAAGCGGCGCGGAATCCGTTGCATGGGCGTCCACTGCGAGAGCGGGACCAGCGTTTCGGGCTCCAGCTGCTGGCCGGTTTCCTCCGCCACCTCGCGCAGGCCGGCGATCCGTGCCGCCGCGACCTCGGAGAGCTGGTGGCCGTCGGGGTCGAGGCGATCAACGGGGTCGACCTTGCCGCCGGGAAACACCCAGGCCCCGCCAAAAGCGCTGCTGGCTCCGGGGCGCTCCAGCAAAAGGACCTCCAGTCCGCCCGGCCCGTCCCGCAGCAGGACCACGGTGCAGGCATCCTCCAACGGCGCCAACGGTTCATCAATACCCATGCGCCAACCCTAGTCCCCAGCCCCTCCCAACCGGCAACGCGCGGGCGCGTCGCAAGTTGGGCCCCTCGGCGCCGTGGGCCCACCCAGCCCCTCCCAACCGGCAACGCGCGGGCGGCCCCTCCCAACCGGCAACGCCCACCCAGCCCCTCCCAACCGGCAACGCGCGGGCGCGTCCCGGGAGACCGGGCATATTCTGAAAGGGTTGGAATCATTCAAGGAGGAACCATGGAGCAGGAAACCCTGGGCGGCGCGCTGGAGCGTGAGCACCGCTTGATCGACGGCGGGATCGAGGCCTACCTGGCCGGGCTCGACGCCGGCGGCAGTCCCAAGCCGCTCGCGACGGCCCTCGAGGGCCTGCGCCGCCACATCTACCTGGAGGAACAATTCCTGTTCCCGCCGCTGAAGGCCGCCGGGCTGATGGGCCCGATCTTCGTCATGCTGCGCGAACACGGCGGCCTGTGGGATGCCATGGACGCGGTCGAGTCGCTGCAGGCGGGCGGCGCCGACGCATCCGCGCTCCGCGCATCCGCCACGGAACTTTTGGCCCAGCTGGACCGGCACAACTCCAAGGAGGAGCCCATCTTGTACACGCAGGCCGACCAGATCCTCTCCGCCGCGGCCGAAACGGAACTCTCCGATTTCCTGACGACCGGCACGACGCCGGACGGCTGGGTGTGCAGCGCAGCGTCGCGGTAGGCGGTCCTCCGGGGCGCCGGCGCCGGCCCGGGTCTCGACAGCACCATCGACGGGTGTGAGAGTTGACCCATGGGAACCATGATTGACTTCACGGCCGCGGGGGAAAACTTTCAGGCATATCGCGCGGACCCGCAGGGTCCCATCAAGGGTGCCGTGGTGGTCATCCATGAAATATGGGGGCTCGTGGACCACATCAAGGACGTCGCCGACCGCTTCGCGGAGGCCGGCTACGTGGCGGCGGCGCCCGATCTCATGGGCCTGGCCGGGCTCGACGCCGTGTTGCTGGCGGATCTGGGTGCCGGCCTGGCCGACCCCGCCGCGCGCAACGAAATCCAGCCCCGGATCCGTGCGGCCACCGTGCCGCTGCGATCCCCGGAGACGGCGGCCCGTGTCCAGGCCGGCGTCTCCGAAGTCTTCAACTACCTCCAGGAGACGCCGGAAGGCTCGGGCCGGACCGCCGTCGTGGGTTTTTGTTTTGGCGGCACCTACTCGTTTGCCCTGGCGGTCGGCGAATCCCGGCTGGCGGCGGCCGTCCCGTTTTACGGCCACGCCACCTACGACGCGGCCGAACTCGCCGGCATTGCCTGCCCCGTCCTGGCCTTCTACGGCGAAGAGGACAAGGCCCTCGTGGAGGCCCTGCCGACGTTGATCACCACCATGGGCGAGGCCGGCGTCGACTTCACGTACACCGTCTTCGCCGACGCCGGGCACGCGTTTTTCAACGACACCAGCCCCTTGGCCTACCGCCCGGAGCCGGCGGCCATTGCGTGGGCGCAGACGCTGGAGTTCCTGGGCCAACACCTCGACTGAGCGGCGGGCTCAGCTGCCGGCCGCGGCGGCCAGGATGGCCCGGGCGAGCGGGCCGCCGGTGATGGCGCCGAGGTCGCCGTCCTCCACAAACACCGCGACGGCGATGTCGCCCTGGGCGGCAATCACCCACGAGTGCGTGCGCGGGGGGTTGTCCGTGCCGTACTCGGCGGTCCCCGTCTTGCCGATCGCCGCGGCCCCGGGCAGGTCCCCCAAGACGGACAGATATCCGTCGGTGACCACGGCGCGCATCATGGTGCGCAGGTCCCCGGCCTCCTTGGCCGTCAGGGCCGCCCCGGCGGCGGGCGCGGCCTTGCCGGCGTGGCCGTCGACGAGAACCGGGACCACGGCCGAGCCCTTGACCGCGGCGGACATCAGGGTGGCCATCGCCAGCGGCGACACCGCCACCTTGCCCTGCCCGATCATTGAGGCAGCATGTTCGGTGCCGGCGGAATCGCGCGGCACGTCGCCCATGAACGCGGCCAGGCCGAGGTCGTTGCTCATGCCGATGCCCAGTGCGCCGGCGGCATCGGCCAGCTTGTCCTGGGCCAGGTTCTTGAATTGGGACACGAACGCCGTGTTGCACGAGTGCGCAATGGCGGTGGTGAGCGGGATCGGCCCGAGTGCGTCCGCCGCATAGCCGGGGGCGTTGAGGAACTTCTTGCCGTCGGCCACGTAGTCCGGCGTGCAGTCCACGGTGGAGGACGGGTTGAGCCCGTTCCGGAACAGGCCCAGCGAGGTGGCGATCTTAAACGTGGACCCCGGCGCGTAGCGGCCCAGGAACGCGGTGTTGTAGCCGTTGCTGTCCGGGCCGTTGGCGGCGGCCAGGATGGCGCCGGTGGACGGGCGCATCACCACGATCGAGCTGGGCGTCTTCACGGCCGCCAGCGCGTCCTCGGCCGCGGTCTGCAGCTTCGGCACCAGCGTGGTCACAAGGTCCAGGCCGTCCTTTGCGTCCACGCTGAACAGTACCCGCGGGGGCACGGCGTCCGGTGCGGCGTCGGCGGCGGGTGAGGCTCCGGCGTCGGGCGCGGTCGCGGCGACGGCCAGGACGCTCACGCCGGGGGTCCCGGACAGCTGGTCGTTGAAGGAGGCCTGCAGCCCGCCGACGCCGACCGCCTGCCCGGCGGTCACGGCCCCTTTGGACTTTTCAATGTCCTCGGCCGTGGCCTCGCGCACGGAACCCAGGAGTGCGGAGGCGAAGGTGCGCGAGGGGGCCAGCGGCAGGGTCCCGGCCGTGGCCAGGAATCCCACAATGCCCTTGAGCGTGGCCGCATCCAGGGCCTCGTACGCGTCCTGGCGCAGGGTGATGGCGTCCACAAACGCCACCGGTCCGTACGCCTTGACCTTGGCCAGGTAGCCTGCCGGGTCAATGCCGACGACGGCGGCGAGCGCCTTGGCGGACGCCGCGGCCTGGGCGGCGCTGAGGCCGTCCTTGTTGATGCCGACCACCCGGACGGGGCGGTCCTTCACGATTGCCTCGCCGTCGGCGGCCAGGATGCCGGCGCGCTGGCCGTACGTGGTGGTGATTTTCAGCCGCTCACCGGCCGCCAGGCTGGGCTCCAGAATCTCCGGGGTCCAGGCGACCCTCCAACCGCTGCCGGCGCGCACCATGCTCGCGGCACTCTGGTAGGTCCACGGCTTGGCGAGCTTGGGGATGGCCCAGCTGAAGTTCAGGGAGACGCGGGCGGCGTCGCCGTCCACCGTGACGCCGGCCACGGTCACCGTGGGCCAGACCGGGTCGATGCCCTTGGCCTGCTCGCTGAGTTCCTTTTGGACGTCCGCGCCCGGCGTATCAAAGGCCACGTCCCCGACGGTGTGCGTGGTGAGCGCCTTGGCGAGCGCGGCGGCGGCGCCGGTGCCGTCGTCCCGGGGCGAACAGGCCGCGCCCGTCACTGCGAGGGCAAGGGCGAGGAACAAAGCAGCAGCATGGCGAAGCATAAAACCCCCAAAATTGATTGTGGCTTCAGCCTACCGAACCCGCTGGACGGGCGCGGCGGGCAGGGGGAAACTGGGAAGGTGCCCGAGCTGCCGGAGATTCACGCCCTTGCCGCGGATCTCGATGCCCGCCTGCGGGGCAGGACCGTCGAACGCCTCGACATCTTCGCCGTCGCCGCCCTGAAGACCTTTGACCCGCCGGCCTCCACGTTGGCCGGGGGAGCCGTCCAGTCCGTGACCCGGCACGGGAAGTTCCTCGACCTGGCCATCGGCGACCTGCACCTGGTCCTGCACCTGGCCCGGGCAGGCTGGGTGCACTGGCGCGAGGAGGTGCCCGCCCGTTCCGGCCGCCTCGGCAAGGGGCCCCTGGCGGCGAGACTGGTGCTGGCGGGTGGATCGGCCCTGGACATCACGGAGGCGGGGACCAGGAAAAGCCTGGCCATCCATGTGGTCGCGGACGTTGCCAACGTGCCGGGCATCGCCGGCCTGGGGCCCGATCCCCTCGGCACGGACTTCACCAGGGACGTGTTCCTGGGCATCCTTGCGGCGGCCGGCCGGGCCCACATCAAGGGCGTACTGCGGCAACAGTCGATTATTGCCGGCATCGGCAACGCCTATTCCGATGAGATCCTGCACGCGGCCAAGATGTCGCCCTTCCATCCCGCGGCCATGGGCGCCGAGGAGGGCGGGCGGCTGTTCGCCGCACTCCAGGGGACGCTCCGGGACGCCGTCGAACGAACGCGGGGCCTGGCCGCCGCGGACCTCAAGGGGGAAAAGAAAGCCGGCCTGCGGGTGCACGGTCGAAGCGGGGAACCGTGTCCGGTCTGCGGCGACACGGTGCGCCAGGTTGCCTTCGCGGACTCAAGCCTGCAGTACTGCCCCACCTGCCAAACCCAGGGCAAGCCGCTGGCGGATCGGCGGCTGTCGCGACTGCTGAAGTAGGGCGCCGGGCTTTTCCCTAGCCGTGCCGGACGTCAATCCTTCCGGGGGCTTCGGCGTCGAATACGAGCCAGCGGTTGGCCACCTTGTCCGTAAAGAAGCGGTCGTGGCTGACCACCAGCACCGCGCCCGGGAAATGCAGCAGCGCCCGTTCCATGACCTGGGTGCTGGACATGTCCAGGTGGTTGGTGGGCTCGTCGAGCACCAGCACGGAGGCGCCGGAGAGCAGGCACTGGGCCATGGCCACGCGCGCCCGCTGGCCGCCGGAGAGGTTGCCGATGCGTTGCTTGAGGTCAGCCTCGGAGAACTGGAACATGGCCAGGAAGCGGTTGACGGACTTCTTCGTCGCCGTCAACGCCAGGCTGTCCGGCAGGGCGTTCACGGCATGGGTCACGGTGTCCTCCGGGTCCAGGTCCGCCAGGACCCGGTTGTAGGAGACCCGCCCGCCGCCCTTCGCCCACGTGACCTGGCCGGAATCCGCCGGCTCCTCCCCCGTCAGCGCCCGCAGCAGCGTGGACTTGCCGCTGCCGTTGGCCCCGAGCACCACAATGCGGTTGCCGCGGCGGATCTCAAAGCTCAGGTCCCGGAACAGGGTCCGCTCGCCGTAGGACTTGCTCAGCGACTCCACCCGGCACAGCACGTCCTTCACGTGCAGTCCGCCGTAAATTTCGGTGATGATCTGATCCACCGGCCGCGGGGCCCGGGCCTTCTTGATCCTGGACAGCTTCGAATCCAGGCCGCGGCTGGCGGCCTTTGCCGCCGCGCGGCGGTCGGCAATGCCCTCGGCCTCAAAGGCCAGCAGCTCGGATTCGTGCACGAACTGGCTCTGCAGCGTCTTGAGCCGGAACGCCTTGGCCGTCACGTAGTCGGCGAAGTTGCCCGGGTATTCGTGCAGGTGGAAGTTCTCCACCTCCACGATGCGGTGACCACGGCGTCAAGGAACGTGCGGTCGTGCGAGACGATGACCGCCGCGCCCCGGAAGTTCTTGAACCAGCCCTCCAGCCACTCGACGCCGGCCACGTCCAGGTAGTTGGTGGGCTCATCCAGGAGCAGCACGTCCGGGGCTTCCAGCAGGATCTTGGCCAGCGCGGCCCGGTTGCGCCAGCCGCCGGAGAGCTCGTCGATGGCGCAGATGCGGTGGGCGTCGTTGAAGCCGAGCGTGGTGAGCACCGTGTCGATGCTGCGCTGGTAGTCCCAGCCGTCCAGCCGGTCCATGTCGGCAAACAGCTCGGACTGGCGGTGGATCAGCCGGTCCAGCTCATCCACCGGCGGGCCCGCGGCGATGGCGCCGTCAATGTCCGCCAGCTCCGCCTCGATGGCCTGGACGTGGACGAACAGTTCCGCCAGCACCTCCTGGATGGTGGCGGCGCCGTTGAGCTCGGAAAATTGCGAAAAGTAGCCGATCCTGGTGCCCAGCTCCACGCTGACCGTCCCGGTGTCCGGCGCCACCTGATCGAGCACCAGCTTCAAGAGCGTGGACTTGCCCGAGCCGTTCTTGCCAATGAGCCCCACCCGGTCCCCGGCCTCCAGCTTGAAGAAGGCCTCCCGCAGCACCGCCACCTTCTCAAAGCGGACGCTGACGTCGTTTAGCCGGATCAAGCTCATGGGTGTGGTCCTCACGGAAGTTGGCGGGCCCAAGATAAACACCCGCCCCCAGTTTACCGGCGCGCAGACGGTACGGTGGTCTCTAAACCCTGCGGCCCGGTACTTCGGGCCGCCCGACGAATGGATGGACAAGTAGATGAGGGCACCGATTCGCATTGGGATCGCCGGTTACGGAAACCTGGGCCGCGGCGTGGAGGCCGCCGTCGCGAAGAACCCGGACATGACGCTGGCGGGCATCTTCACCCGGCGTGAGCCGGCCGATGTGGCGCCGCTGCACGGCGATGCTCCCGTGTTCGGGATGGATGCGCTCGCCGGCCATGCCGATGACATTGACGTGCTGATCCTGTGCGGCGGCTCGAAGTCGGACCTGCCCGGGCAGGGGCCGGCGCTCGCGGCCCTGTTCAACACCGTGGACAGCTTTGATACACATGCGCGGATTCCGGAGTATTTTGCCTCCGTGGACGCGCCGGCGCGGGCCCATTCCAAGACCGCGTTGATCTCCGCCGGCTGGGACCCGGGCATGTTTTCCATCAACCGCGTGTACGGCGAGGCGCTGCTGCCCGACGGCGACACCTACACGTTTTGGGGTCGCGGGCTGAGCCAGGGGCATTCGGAGGCGATCCGCCGCGTGCCCGGAGTGGCCGGCGGCGTGCAGTACACGCTGCCGTCGGAAACCGCGATCGCCGCGGTCCGCGCCGGGGCCCGTCCCACGCTGACCACCCGCCAAAAGCACACACGTGAATGCTTCGTGGTGCTGGCGGAGGGTGCCTCCGCGGAGGCCGTGCGCCGGGAAATTGTGGGCATGCCGCACTACTTTGACCAGTACGAGACCACGGTGACCTTCATCACCGCCGAGGAGCTGGCGCGCGACCACGCCGCCATGCCGCACGGCGGCTTCGTCATCCGCAGCGGCAACACCACCGGCGACCACGCCCAGGTCATCGAGTACTCCCTGGCGCTGGGCAGCAACCCGGAATTCACCTCCAGCGTGCTGGTGGCCTATGCGCGCGCCGTGCACCGGATGAGCCGGGCGGGCCAGTTCGGCGCCAAAACGGTCCTTGACGTGCCGCCGGGGCTGTTGTCGCCACAATCGGCCGCGGAACTGCGCGCGGAACTGCTCTAGGCGCCCCCACCTGCTGCGCCGCGCCGGCTACCGCGCCCGGCGCAGCCGCAGCCACCGGTAGCCGATCCCGACGGCGAACATCCCCAACCCCGCAAGCACGGATGCGACGGGCAAGGTGGCGACCAGGCCGGCGCAGGCCACGGCCCCCACGACCTGCAGGGCCCTGGGATACCGGCGCTGCGCCCCCGGCTGGGTGAACGCGGACACATTGGCCACCAGGTAGTAGATCAGCACGCCAAAGGAGGAGAAGCCGATGGCCCCGCGCAAATCCGCCACCGCAATGATGACGCACACGGCCGCGCCCAGCGCCAGCTCGGCCCGGTGCGGGACCCGGTATTTCGGGTGGACGGCGGCAAACCAGGCGGGCAGGTCCGCCTCCCGGGCCATGGCCAGGGACGTCCGCCCCAGGCCGGCCACCAGCGCGAGCAACGCGCCCAGGGATGCCAGCGCGGCGCCGATCCGCACCACGGGACCGGCCCACCCCCAGCCCCCGGCGGCGGCCGTCAGCGGCGCGGCGGTGGCGGCCACGCCGTCGGCCCCCAGGGCGGCCAGGACCGTGGCGCCGACGGCCAGGTACACGGCCACGGCGATGCCCAGGGCGATGAGGATGGCCTTGGGGATGGTTGTCCCGGGCCGGATGACCTCCTCGCCCATGGTCGCGATCCGGGCGTAGCCGGCAAAGGCAAAGAACAGCAGCCCGGCCGACTGCAGGATCCCGTACCAGCCGTGCGCCAGGAGCCCGCCGTCGAGGATCCGTGGCGCCGCCGCGGCCCCCGTTGCCCACGACGCCGCGAGCGCCACGGCGAGCGCCGCGAGGACGGCGGCCACAATGACCTTGGTCAGGGCCGCCGTCCGGCTCACGCCCCGATAGTTCACGGCCACCAGCAGCGCCACCGCACCGACGGCGACCGGCCGATCTGCGCCCGGCGGCGCCGCGTAGGCGGCAAAGGTCATGGCCATGGCGGCGCTGCTGGCCGTCTTGCCCACCACGAAGCCCCAGCCGGCGATGAACCCCGGCCACGGGCCCAGCCGCGCGCGGCCGTACACGTACGCGCCCCCCGACGTCGGATAGGCGGCGGCCAGCTGGGCGGAGGACGTCGCGTTGCAGTACGCGACGCCGGCGGCAATCACCAGCCCCAGCAGCAGGCCGGCCCCGGCAGCCTGCGCGGCGGGGGTGAACGCGGCAAACACGCCGGCGCCGATCATGGAGCCCAGGCCGATGACGACGGCGTCGACGGTCCCCAGCCGCCGCTCGAGACCCGGATTGCTCATGAATTCCAGCCTACCTGCGACCTTTGCCGGGCACGGGCAGCGTCAGCTCCATGACGGTGCCGCCCGGGCCGGTGGCGGACACGGCGATCCGACCGCCGGCCGCGACGGCTATTTCCCGCACGAGCGCCAGTCCCAGCCCGTAGCTGCGCGGCCGGCCGGGGGCCGGCTCGGCGCTCCGGGCAAAACGGTCGAAGATGCGCTCCGCCTCGATGCCGGAGATGCCGGTCCCGGTGTCCGCCACGGTGATGACGGCCTCCCGGCCGCGGACCGCCGTGGTGAGGGTGATGGCGCCCCCGGCCGGCGTGTGGTTGACGGCGTTATCCACGAGCCCAAGCACGGCCCGGCGCAGGCTGTTGGGCGCCATCGCCACCCGTGGCGCCCCGGCATGGGCCACGGAGAGGGTGACGCCGTGGGAGCCGGCCAGGTCCGCCATGTCCGCGGCCACGGCGTCGACCACGGCGTTCACCTCCACCGGTTCGAGGCCGGCGGCATCCCGCGAACCGGTCGCGGCGAGCAGCAGTTCCTGCACCGTGGCGGTCAGGGCCGCCGTGTCCCGGCGGACCTGGGCCAGCACCCGCGCCGCGTCCGTGCCGGGCGCAACCTTTTGTTCGGCCACCTGGACCCGGGCGTCCAGGATGGTCAGCGGCGTGCGCAGCTCGTGGCTGGCGTCCTGGATGAAGCTGCGCTGCAGCGCCAGGGCACGTCCCAGGGGCCGGATCGCGTTGCGCGCGCTGAGCCAGCCGATGGCCCCGGCCGCCACGATGCCGGCCAGGCCGGCCACCGCCATGGCCTTGAGCATGTCGTTGGACTCGACATAGACGCGGGCGGAGGCGGCGTCGTCGGCCCGCACCTGCGGATGCCCGGAACGGTAGAGCATGTAGACGGCGGCGGCAATGATGACGGCAACCACCATCAGGGCGCAGGCCGCGGCGATGCGGACACCGACCTTCACCGCCGCCCGGCGCAGCTCGTCGCCGTCGGCCCCGGCGCTCACGAGGCGTCCCCGATCTGGTAGCCGACGCCGTGGACGGTCCGGATCACCGTCTTGGCGATCTTTCGCCGCAGGTAGTGGACGTAGGTGTCGATCACCCCGGGCCCGTCGGTGGGGTGGAAGAGCGCGGCAAGCAGTTCGGTGCGGCTAAAGACCCGCTCCGGCGCCCCGGCCAGCAGGGCCAGCAGCTCGGTCTCCTTGGCGGTGAGCCGCACCTGGTCGCCGTAGGCGGAGCGGAGGGAACGGCTGGCCGGGTGCAGCACCCAGTCGCCGATGTAAACGCTCGCCGGTGCCGGCTCGAAGCGGCGGGTGATGGCGCGCAGGCGGGCGCGCAGCTCGCCGGCGTCGAACGGCTTGCTCATGTAGTCGTTGGCGCCGGCGTCGAGCCCGGTGATCAACTCCGACGTCGCGCCCAGGGCGGTGAGGATCAGCGCCGGCGTCGAAATTCCCTGGCGGCGCAGCGCCCTGATGAGGTCGACGCCGTCCATCACCGGCAGCCCGCGGTCCACCACCAGCACATCCCAGTCGCCGGTCAGGCCCCGATGCAGGCCGCGCTGCCCGTCCGTGGCGATCTCGACGTCGTAGTCCCCGGCCAGCAGCTCGGCGATCAACGGCCCCAGGGCGGGATCGTCCTCCACCAGCAGCAGGGCCGGCAGCTTATCTGTGTCCATGCACCCCATTGTCCCGCGTGTCCGCCGCTGCCGAATGACGCGAGCGCAAAAACTCCACGCCCCAGGGAATCACGGAGACCAGGACCATGATGACGGCGATCGCGTCCACGTTGTTGGCGACGAAGCTGAAGTGTCCGAGCCAGGTGCCGAGCAGGATCACGGCGCCGGACCAGCCGACGGCGCCGGTGACGTTCCACAGGGTGAAGGTCCGCCGGTCGTAGCCGGCGATCCCGGCGGCCAGCGGCGCGAAGGTCCGCACGACGGGGACGAAGCGGGCCAGGATGATGGCCGCCCCGCCGCGCCGGGCGAAAAAGTCCTCGGTCCGGACCAGGTGGGCGGTCTTGAGGATCCGGGCGTCGTCCGTGAACCAGCGGCGGCCAAACCGCCGGCCCAGCAGGTACCCGACCTGGTCGCCGGCGACGGCGGCCAGGGCGACGACGCCGATCAGCACCGGCAGCGAGAGGTGCAGCTGCTGGTGCAGCAGCCCGGCGGTGAACAGCAGGGAGTCCCCGGGCAGGAAGGGGAACAGGACCCCGGACTCGATGAAGACCATGAGGGCGACGACGGCCAAGGTGGCGGGCCCGAGCCCCTGCAGGAGCGTGGACGGGTCAAAGAGCGGCGGCAGGACGGCGGCAAGAGTGTGCGCGTGCATGGCAACCTTAGTGTGTGGCGGACGTTGTGGCGGTCAGCGGACCGAAGCGGCCCAGCAAGGGGATGCGCGGCAGGAGCCGCCCCTGGTAGGTGTTCCACAGGCCGGCGAAGAGGATGACAAACGCCGTTGCCGCCAGGAACGACGCCGCCACGTCGCTGGGGTAGTGCACGCCGATGTAGAGGCGGGACCAGGCCACAACAATCGCCGCGGCGGGGCCGGCGACGGCCGCGGCCTTGGCCCAGCGGGTGTTGCGGGCCAGGAAATACACCGCCCAGGCCAGGGCGACGGTCAGGGCGACGTGCCCGCTCGGGAAGCTGTTGGAGCCGGTTTCCGGGGCCAGCGGGTCGAACAGGAGCGCGGGGTTGGGGCGCTGGCGCCCGACGATGAGCTTAAAGACCTGGCTGGAACCCCAGCCGGCAATGGCCACCCCGCAGAACGCGAGGGCGTTGACCGGTTCGCGCCGCACGAACAGCAAGACGGCGCCGATCAGCACCACGGCGGCCAGCCCGGCGGCGGGGGCGAAGAGTACGTTGATCGCCAGGGCGATCGCGGTGGGCACGGCGCTGTGGCTGTGGCTCAAGGCCGTATCGAGGCCGAACTCGTTGGTGCTGAAGCCGGGCGTGTCCATGGCGAAGAAGCCCAGGGCCACCACGGCGGCCGACAGGGCCAGGACCCACAGGATCCACCGGCGCGGCTGCGGCAGGCGGGCCAGCCGGGTACGTTCGCCGGGGCGGGCGCCGGGGCTGTGGCGAGTCTCGCCGTCGGGCCTGTGCATGGCATGGGTCAAGGGAATCTCCGGTCGGTGGGGGTGCTGCGCGGGCCGGGCGGCCCGCTCCCCACTATGCCGGAGGGGTTCTGAGAACTTCCTAAGATTCGCCCCGCATGGATGTGCCCGGCAGGGCTAACCGTTGGGGCGGCTGGGGATGTACTGCACCGCCCACTTGTTGCCGTCGGGGTCGGCAAAGTACACGAATTGGCCCCAGTCCTGGACGTCGATGTCGCTGACGTCCACGCCGTTGCCCTTGAGCTGGTCATGGGCGGCCTGGATGTCGCTGACCACCATCTGCAGGCTGGGGGCCGTGCCGGCCGGGGCGTCGTTGAGGCCCTCGCCGATGCAGATGGAACAGGCGGAGCCGGGCGGGGTCAGCTGGACAAAGCGGACGGAGTCGCTGGGCCGCTCGTCGTAGTCGGCGTTGAAGCCGACCTTGTTGACGTAGAAGTCCTTGGCCCGGTCGACGTCGGACACCGGGACAAATATGAGTTCAAGTTTCCAGTCCATGCGCCACACGCTAGCCCAGCGACCGGGAATGCGGTAGGGGCCGGCGCCAAATTGTCAGTGGCGCTCCCTAGTGTCGAACACGTATTCTATTAACAAGTCGATTTCTAGAGGTGTGTTCGATGCATGATGTTGACGAGCGTGTCCAGGTGACCACAACGGTGACGGGCCTGCCCCTGCACTTTCAATGGCGGGAGCGGAACTACAGAGCCACCCAACACCCGGTGCGTTTCTTTACCCGCCGCCCCTGGTGGACGGAACAGGACCGCGTGCACAAGGGAATCGGGGCCCAGGTCCTGGAGACCGAGGTGTGGCGGCTGACCGCGGTGGGCCGGGGCCGCTCCGCCGAGCGGGTGTACGAGCTCACCCGCGAGGCGGCCGATTGGCGGCTGGCCAGGATCCTGGGCTAGGACCCATGTTCACCCACCTGCATGTCGCCTCCGCCTTCTCCGCCCACTACGGGGTGGATTGGCCCGACACCCTGGCCGCCGCCGCCCGGGACGGGGGCTCCGACGCGCTGGCCATCACCGACCGCGACGGCCTGTACGGGGTCCCCAAACATATTGCCGCCTGCAAGAAGGCGGGAATCGACCCGATCCTGGGCGTGGACCTGGCCACCTTGAACCACGACGGCGAGGTGAGTGGCCGCGTCGTCGTCCTGGCCCACGGGCACAACGGCGGGGCGGGCTATGCCGCCCTGTGCCGGCTGGTCTCCGCCGCCCACACCCACAAGACCGTGGGGGTGACGCCGGAGGAGATCGCCGCACACCTGGTGGCCGAATCCGGGCCGCTCGGGACCGTGCTGCTGGGGCCGTTCTCGGACGTGGGCCTGCGGGTGGGGCTGCGCCGTGACGGCCTGCCGCTGCTGCGCGCGTGGCTGGCGGTGGTCCCGCGCGAGGTCCTGCGCGTGGAGGTGGTCTCCCACCTGTCGGAGCCCGGGCGGCCGCTGAGCCATACGCACGCCATTCGCATGCTGCGCCTGTCCACCCAGGCGGGGGTTTCCCCGGTGCTCAGCAACGCCGTTCGCTATGTGGCGCCCGACGGGGCCGTGACCGCCGATGTGCTGGACGCGGCCCGCGCCCTCTCCCGCCTGGACGAGACCGGGGTGCAGCCCACCGCCCAGGGCTGGCTCAAGCCGGTACCGGTGATGAAGGCCCTGGCCGCGGAGATCACCGCGCTGGGCCAAACCGGGGCCGCGGCGGGAAGAACCTTGCTGGAAGAGACCCGGCAGGTGGCGGACCGGTGCCGGATTGACCCGGTCGCCGACACCGGCTGGGGCGTGCCGGTCATGCCGGAAGCAAGCATTCTTGGCATCACCGGGGACCCGCTGGAGGCGCTCCGGGCCAGGGTCCTGGACGGCGTGGCCGCCCGCTATCCGGGAACGGCGGACCGGGACCCGGAGGTGGGAGATCGGCTGCGGCGGGAGATGGCCGTCATCGAGGAGCTGGGTTTTGCCCCGTACTTCCTCACCGTCGCCGAGGTGGCCCGACTCATCCGGGACCTGGGCATCCGCTCGGCCGCCCGCGGCTCCGGCGCCGGCTCGCTGGTCAACTATGCCCTGGGCATCTCCCAGGTGGACCCCATCCAGCACGATCTATTGTTCGAGCGGTTCCTAAGCACCGAGCGCCAGAGCCTGCCGGACATCGACATCGACGTGGAGTCGGCCAGGCGGCACGATGTCTACCACCGCATCTTCGAGCGCTTCGGGGCCGACCGCGTCACGCTCATGTCCATGCAGTCCGGCTACCGGGCCCGCGGCGCCGCCCGGGACGCCGGGCTGGCCCTGGGCATGGCGCCGGAGGACATCGACGGCATCGCCAAGGGCCTGTGGCGGTTTTCCGCCGGCGCGTTTCGTGAGGCCCTGGCGGACAAGCCCGAGCTGCGCGACCTCGCGGAGCGGGTCGAAGGCAACCGCCAGCTGGACCTGTTGGTCGATATCACCGAGCGCCTGGACCGGCTCCCCCGGCACATCTCCATGCACCCCTGCGGCGTCATTCTCAGCTCCGCGTCCCTGCTGGAGCGCACCCCGGTGCAGCCCTCGGGCATGGGATTGCCCATGAGCCAGTTCGACAAACACGACATGGATCCGATGGGCCTGATCAAGCTCGACGTCCTGGGCGTGCGCATGCAGTCCGCGATGGCCTACGCCGTCGCCGAGGTCCGGCGCACCACCGGGGAGGACATTGACCTGGACGCCGTGCCGCTGGATGACGAACCCACCTTTGAGCTCATCCGCTCCACCCACACGCTGGGATGTTTCCAGATCGAGTCGCCGGGGCAGCGGGAATTGGTCGGTAAGCTCCAGCCGGCCGTCTTTGACGACCTGATCACCGACATCTCCTTGTTCCGGCCCGGCCCCATGCAGGCCGAAATGGTCAAGCCCTTCCTGAACCGGCGCGGCGGCTGGGAAACCGTCGAGCAGCTGCACCCCGAGCTGGAGCCCGTGCTGCGCGGCACCTACGGGATCGTGATCTTCCACGAGCAGCTGATGCGGATCCTGGATGTCTTCACCGGCTGCGGGCTGGCCTACGCGGACGTGCTGCGACGCTTCCTGAGCGACGATGGCCAGCTGCCGGTGGTGGAGCAGTACTTTCGGGAGAAATCCACCGCCCGCAACTACTCTGCGGAGGCGATCGAGAAGGTGTGGGCCGTCATCAAGGGCTTCGGGAGCTTTGGCTTCTGCCGGGCCCACGGGGCCGCATTTGCCGTGCCCACCTACCAGTCCGCCTGGCTGAAAGCCCACCACCCGGTGCAGTTTTTGGCCGGGCTGTGGACCCACGACCCCGGCATGTATCCCAAACGGCTGCTGGTGGCCGAGGCCCGCCGGTTGGGCATCCCGATCCTCCCCCTGGACGTCAATGCCTCCGGGGATGAATACGTCGTGGAACCGGCCGGGGACGGCCGGCTGGGCATCCGCATGTCCCTGGCCGATGTGAAGGGCATCCAGTCCCGGGAGGTGGAGCGCATCCTCAGCCAGCGCCCCTTCGATTCCCTGATCGACCTCAAGCAGCGTGCCCGGCTGCGGATCTCCACCCTTGAAAGCCTGGCGCTGGTGGGGGCGCTGGACTCGCTATACACCGGGGGCAGCCGGCGCAGCCGGCGCGACCTCGCCGCCTGGAACCAGGCCACCCACCGGGCCAGGCGCCACCACGTCCTTCCCGGCCAGCTGGCGCTGCCCTTGCCGGCCATCGACGCCGCCGCCATTCCCGCCGTCGAACCGGAGATGAGCGCCATTGACGTCACCCGGGCCGAGCTGGACATCTTGTCCCTGGACGTCACCCACCACCTGATGGACTCGCACCGGCCCGTTCTTGACCGGCTGGGTGTCACCTTGGCCAAGGACCTGCTCGGCCTGCGCAACGGCACCTTTGTGCGCGTGGCCGGGGTCCGGGTTGCCACCCAGACCCCGCCGATGCGCGGCGGGAAAAGGGTCGTGTTCATCAGCATCGACGACGGCACCGGCTGCGTGGACGCCACGTTCTTCGCCGACGCCCAGGAAACCGTGGCCCCGCCCATCCTTTTTAATACACGACTGCTCTTGATTGAAGGGACCACCCGCCGCACCGGGCCGCGCGGCATGTCCCTGCAGGCCTCCCACGCCACCGACCTGGGCACCCTCACGGCCGATTGACCCCTGCGGGCCCGCTACGCGGACGGCACCGGGATTGCTTCCTCGGGCTGTATCTGGTAGATATATCTACCAGATACAACTACCAGCTGGCACGGGGGGAATTGAATGGCGCGCGCGGACCAAACACAGACGGCGGTGCTGGGCGCCCTGAGCGTCATGCCGATGACCGGGTATGCCCTGCGGGAGGAAATCCGCACCACGCTGGGGCATTTCTGGAGCGAGAGCTTCGGGCAGATCTACCCGGCGCTCGCCGCGCTTGAGCGGCAGGGGCTGGTGGAGCGCGGCGGCGCCGCCGACACCCGCTCCTCGACGTTCGTGATCACCCCCGCCGGCACGGCCCGGCTCCGCAAACGGCTCGCCGAGCCGGCCCAGCCCGCCCGACCACGCAACGGGATGATGCTTCGCCTCTTCTTCGGCCGCCAACTCGGACCGGAGGCCTGCCGGGAGCTCGTGGAACAGGCCCGCATCCAGGCGCAGGACCAGCTGGCTCACTTGGCGGCCGTGCGCCGCGAGCTCCACGATGACCACGATCATCAAAAGGACAGCCCCTACTGGCTGCTCACGATCTCCGCCGGCGAACATGGCGCCCGCGCCACCATCGCCTGGGCCGAGGAGGCCCTGGGCGCCCTGTCCGCCGCTTCCGAAGCGTCTCACCCATGAACGCGGCCGCCGCCGCATGCGTCATACTCGCGGCCCTGGCGATCTTCCAGGCGCTGCTGATCGCCAAGGCTCCCCTCGGGCGGTTTGCCTGGGGCGGAGCGCACCGGATCCTGCCGCCGCGGCTGCGCATTGGCAGTGCCGTCTCGATCGTGCTGTACGGCGTCTTCGCCACGATCCTGCTGGCGCGGGCCGGGGCCAGCTCCCCGATCCCGGAGTCTTGGGCATATGCCGGCACCTGGGTGTTGGCCGCCTATTTCCTGGTGGGCATCCTGATGAATGCGATCTCCCGCAGCCGGCCCGAGCGGTATGCCATGACGCCCGTGGCACTTGTCCTCGCCGGGCTGAGCTTGATCGTCGCACTGTCCTGAGGAAGCGCTCCGCCCCGGGTGCCGGTGAGCCCGTCGCGGGCCGCATGCCACTGCCGCATCGAGTAGCTCCGGGTCGAAACACTGATGGACAATCCGCCATTGTCCAGTGCCGGCTGTGGATCGCCCGCCAGCTCGCGTAACCGGCGTCCGCGCCACGCCAAAGGGCGAGTTGGCTGCGGCGGCCAGCATCACCGGGAGCCAGCGGCGAACGTGGTTGAGGGCCACACACCGGCTGCCCGGTTGGGGATGCCGACGTGGACGTGCAGTCCATTAATGTGATGTTCGGCGGTGAGCCCGCGAACATTCGCCGCCACTTCGCCGTAACGGGCGCCTTTGCTCAGGGTCGCGGAGCGCGGTACCTGCGGGACCTGCAGGGACAGACCGGGCACGTTCGAAGTGTTCTTGGAAACCATCGACAACTCCTCCTCAAATCCCGGCCGCCGGATTTCGACCGCCGCACGACGCAAGCTGGGGCAATCTAAAAATCTTTGGCCAGGGCCCTTGCGTGGATGGACAGTGCAGCGATTATGATGCTGGATGAACAGTAGTCGCCGGTCAGGCGGCCCGCACGATCCGGGAGTCTAATCGGGGAATCTACTGTTCTTCGGAGGCCCCAAGCAGCGGGGCCAAGCACCGCGGTCACGGATCGCGGCACACTTGAAGGCCTGGTGGGCACTGGCTGGTTCACGACCGGCAGCCATGGCCCCGACGGCACAGTCGAACTGCAGCGGAGGTATCACGATGGACACTCCAAATCTCCCGGAAGTACCCTCTTCACCAGCGAAAACTGCCCACTTGGAAGCACAGGAAGTCGGAAACACAAGCCTCGAGGCGGGGCAGCATGTGGCGTCCGTGGCGAAGGACGAGGTCCGCAACGTCGCCCAGGAAGCCGGCGCGCAGGCCCAGGACCTCATCGCGGAATTCACCGACAGCGTCAGGGTCCAGGCAGGCGCCCAGCAGCAACGGGTGGCTGATGGCCTGCGGTCCATTGGCGGCGAGCTCAAGACCATGGCGGAGTCGAATTCGGAGACGTCCGGCACGGCCACTCGCTGGGTGCGCGAGGCCGCACGGAAGGCGGAGGACGCCGCCGGCTGGCTCGACCAGCGGGAACCCGGTTCCCTCCTCGAGGAGGTGAAGCGCTTTGGCCGGCGTCGACCCGGCGCTTTCCTCGGAATTGCCGTGGGGGCGGGCCTGCTGGCCGGCCGGCTGACCAGGGGGCTTGGCGAAGCAGCGGCGGAGGGCGCACCAACCAAGGCACGCCCAGATTCGACGGTGCCTCGCAAGGTCCCCCCGACGCCTGACTACCTGCTGACGTCCGACGTCGGCGCGGACATCCCCATGACGGAGGATGCATCGCCGCTCGCCGGGGACGGGACAGGTGATATCTACCCGATGTCGGACGTCCCCGTTGGCCTTGAGCCGCCGCCCGGGTTCCCGCCCGAGACAGGCAGCGGCACATCGGGAGCCGGGGGGCGGCTGCCATGACGGTATCAGGACAGCGTCCGGACGAGGCCCTGCCCCCACGGACGCGGGCGACCACCCGTGCCGAGGCTGGCGGGATGGTCGGGGAAGGCCCCCTGGCCGATGCCTGGGTCAGGGAGACGCCGGAAGAAAAGGCGGCCGACACCTCACTGGGTGACTTGCTCGCAGAGGTCAGCCAGGACATTTCCACGCTGATGCGCCAGGAGATGGAGCTGGCCAAGGCCGAGTTGCGGCAGTCCGCGACCCGTGCGGGCAAGGCGGCGGGCATGTTCGCCGGTGCCGGTGAGGCCGCACGCTTCACCTTGCTCTTCCTCTCGATTGCCCTCTGGGCAGGGTTGGCGTACTTGGTGGGCCAGGGATGGTCGGCAGTCATTGTCGCCGTCGTCTGGGCCGCCGTTGGCGCCATTCTCTACTTCCTCGGCAAGAACGAATTGTCGTCGCTTCGCGGCCTGACAAAAACGGCCGAAACAGTTCAAGAGATCCCCGGGGCTCTCAAGCCCGGAAAGGACACGCCATGAGCCAGTCACCAGAAGAGATTCAGTACCAGATCGACGCCACGCGCGGACGGTTGAGCAGCGACGTCGACGCCCTCGCCGACAAGGTGAGTCCCACGAGCATCGCTCACCGCCAAACGGAGAAGATCCGCGGCTCCGTGGGGCGGGTCCGCGAGCGGGTGATGGGGGTCGCGGATGACGCTGGGGACACTATCCAAGACACCACCCGCGAAGCCGGGGAGGCTGTCCGGGACCTGCCCCACACCGTGGCACGACGGACCCAGGGAAATCCGTTGGCAGCGGGCCTGATCGCCTTCGGGACCGGTTGGCTGTTGTCCACCTTGATTCCCGCCAGCGAAACGGRGAAGCGGGCAGCGGAGCGGGTCAAGGAAGAAGCGCAGCCGTTGATGCAGGACGCGGGCGAGATGGTCAAGACTATTGCCGAGGACATGAAGCAGCCCGCTCAGGACGCCGTCGAACAAATGAAAGACACGGCGCAGGGTTCGGTGGAAAACGTCAAGGCAGAGGGCGTCGCCGCCGCAGAAGATGTCAAGGATAGGGCGCAATCCGGGCAGGAGCGCGTCCAGCGCAGCGCCGGGGAATACGACGTAGACATCTGAATGGGACAGCTTCGGACCGGGAAAGGATGCAATCATGCAGTTCGACAAAGCGCAAATCATTAACTACCTGAATAACCGAGGTGACCCCGAGAAGGCCATCCAGGCGGAGTCGGAGCTTCCGGTGATCGTCGATACGGACGTCGACGCCGAGCTGCTCGCCCGACTGGACGTGCAACCGGAGGACTTGACCGGCGGCCATCCGCCCGGACCGGCCGGCATGGGCACACCGGAGGAGGGCCTGGGAATCTAGCCCTGCCGGATGCGGCGGAAGACGTTCCGCCGCATCCGGGACCTCGCTGCCACCCCGCTACATGCCCCCTCAGTCCGGCTAGAAACGGAGGCTCCAAGTCACGCACCCTGGGGCCTGGCCGTTTCAGGCCAGGTCGGAAACTCCCGTATATGTGGCGTAGGTGGCGGGTCCAGCAGATTCGTAGACCAAGATGGCCAGTCCGGCCGGGGTGGTTGCGCTGCTGACGAGGCGAAGTCCCGCCTGGGCGCCCCCATCGGGTAAGAGCCGACGTCCGCGCCCGACGATGACGGGGGCCACCACGAGTCGAATTTCGTCGACGAGACCGGATTCAAGCAATGACTCCGCGAGCCGCGCGCTTCCATGGATCTGAAGCTCACGGCCGGGCCGCTGCTTCAGTTCCACGATCTGCGACGCGATGTCGCCGGAGAGGATCGTGGTCGGATTCCAGCTGCCGGTGGTGAGCGTATTCGAAGCCACGTATTTCGGCAGGCCGTTCATGAGCGCCGTGAAGGGATCGTCGGGGTCGGTGATCTGGGGCCAGTCCCTGGCAAAGGCCTCGTAGGTGCGCCGACCCAGGAGCAGGGCATCGGCCTGGTGCAGCCATTCCACTGCCTGGCGGATGAACACTTCGTCGAGGTGGGGAACGAACCAGCCGCCCCGGGTAAATCCGCCGCTGGTGTCCTCCTCGGGCGAACCCGGTCCTTGGGAAACGCCGTCCAGGCTCACAAACTCAGTGACTGTCAGTTTCACGTGGTCCTCCTCGCGGCCAGCGGGCGAAGTGCGCGCTCCAACAGCTCCGGCGGGCCGCTACCGTTGAGTGCTGCGCCATCCAGCCAAGCTATCCGATGTCGTCCCCGGGCTCAAGGACGGAAACACGAAGACCTCCAGGCTGCGGGAGACCGCAGCCTGGAGGGCTTCCATAGGGGGCGACGCGGACATCGGGTCAAAAGTGGCTAGGGCCGGCCACTTACAGATTCTGGTGGAATGTCCTGCCATTGACTCTTGCGGAGGCGCCCGTCCGGTCGAGGTAGGGCGTGATGCCGCCCAGGTGCAGGGGCCAGCCGGCCCCGGTGATCATGCACAGGTCCACGTCTTCGGCAGCGGCCACGAGACCTTCATCGAGCAAGAGCCCGATCTCCTCGGCCAACGCGAGGTGAACGCGTTCCAGAAGCTCCTCGGACGTGGCAGGTGAGGTGCCAAACTCCAGTGCGTCCAGAGTGGACTGCGGCACGGAGCGGACGCCGTCGTCGTCCGTGGCCCAGATCCCCTTGATTCCCCGCTCGATCAGTGTTTGCTGGTTCGCGGAGACCGGGAACCGCTCACCGAAGGCGGCATGCAGGGACTCGGCGACATGCTGGGCCACCGGGAGGCCGACCATCGCCAGGAGCTCGAACACGGTCATGGGCAGGCCCATGGGTTTGACCGCGTTGTCCGCAACGTCCGCGGGAGTGCCTTCGTCGAAGGCCCGGATGACCTCACCCATCAGCCGCAGCAGGATGCGGTTGACCACAAAGGCAGTGGCGTCCCGTGTCAGTACCGTGGTCTTCTTCAGGGCCTTGCCCACGACAAACGCCGTGGCCAGGGCTGCATCGCTGGTCATGGGGGTCGGGACGATTTCCAGCAGCGGCATCACGGCCACGGGGTTGAAGAAGTGGAACCCGATCACCCGTTCGGGATGCTGCAGGTCCGCAGCCATGTCCGTGACGGACAGCGAAGAAGTGTTGGTCGCGAGGATGCACCGACTCGGGACCACCGCTTCGAGCTCGGCGAGGACCTGTTTCTTGACGGCAAGTTCCTCGAAAACGGCCTCGATGACAAAGTCCGCGTCGGCGAAGACATCCTTCGTGACCGACCCGGTGACCAGCGCCTTGATGCGCCCGGTCTCTTCCGCGGAAATCTGTTTCCGCCCGAGGAGCTTGTCCGCTTCGGCATGGACGTAGCCCACGCCTTTGTCCACCCGGGCCTGGTCGATGTCGGTCATGGCCACCGGTATGTGGAGTTGCCGGGCGAAGAGCAGCGCCAGCTGGCCGGCCATCAGGCCCGCTCCGACGACGCCGATCTTCCGGACTGGCTGTGCGAGGGCCGGATCCGGCGCGCCGGAGGGATTCTTGGCGCGGCGCTGGAGCAGGTCCAGGAGTGCGTACACCGAGGCCTTGAACTCCGGCGTCAGGACCAGTTCGGTGATCGCTTCGACCTCCAGTTCCGCGGATTCGGCTTGGCTGAGGGTCCGGCCGCGTTCCAGCAGCTCCAGCACGCGGGACGGTGCGGGGGTGCCGGTAGCGTTCCTCGCCGCAAGAAAGGCGTGCCCAGCGGCGAGGGCAGCGTCCCATTCGGTGTCGGCGCCGCGGGCTTTTTCCCTCCGCCGGTCCGTCATCGCCTCGACAATCTGGCGGTCGTTGGCGAGGATCGAGCCCGCCCAGGCGAGGGAATCCGCCAGGAAGTTGGCGGATTCATAAATGGCGTCGGCAATCCCCACCTCATGTGCCGCCGTTCCGGTGAGGGTCCTGTTGCCGCTCAGGGCGTTTTCCACCATCACCTTGACGGCGTTGCGCGGGCCGATCAGTCGCGGCAGCCGGTAAACGCCGCCCCATCCGGGCACCAGGCCCAGATAGGCCTCGGGCAGGGCGATCCCCTTGGCTCCGCTGGAGATGGTGCGGTAGTCGGCGGCGAGGGCTATTTCCAGACCCCCGCCGATGGCTGCGCCGTTGATGAAGGCGAAGGTGGGTACGGTCATGGCCGCGAGTAAGCCGAAGACCTCGTGGCCGAGGACGGCCAGCTCCCGTGCCGCGCCCGCATCCGTGAGGTCCCGCATGGCCGTCAGGTCCGCGCCGACCACAAAGCTTCTGCCCTGCCCCGTGATACCGACACCGACAAATTCACCGGCCGCAGTACGGTCCCTAACGTCGCGAAGGAGTGTGCCGAGTTCGTTCAGTGATTCGGGGCTGAAGATGGCCGGCTTGCGGTCACGGCCGCCCGTGAGCGTGATCAGGGCGAACGTGCCCAATCCCGGCAATTCTATTTCTTCAAGGGATGAATATGTGGTGCTGACGGGGTAGGCCGAAGCACTGGAAGCTGCCGTAGTCACTGGGCCGCCTTGAGGATCAGGGCATCGCCCTGTCCGCCGCCGCCGCAGAGGGCCACGACGCCCGTCCCGCCGCCCGCACGCTGGAGCGCCAGTGCCTGGTGCAGGACGAGCCGGGCGCCGGACGCGCCAACCGGATGTCCCAGGGCGATGGCACCGCCGTCGGCGTTGACCCGGTCCGCGTCGATGCCCAGGTCCTGGGCGGACTGGATCACCACGGAGGCGAAGGCCTCATTGATTTCGATCAGGTCCAGATCATCCATGCCCAAACCCTCGCGTTTAAGGGCCGCCTCGATGGCCCGGGACGGCTGGGAATGCAGGGAGCCGTCGGGCCCGGCGGTCTGGCCGTGCGCCCCGATCTCAGCGATCCAGCTCAGCCCGGCAGCTTCGGCCGCGGCCTTGCTGGCGATCACGAGAGCTGCCGCACCGTCCGAGAGCGGCGAGGCCGAACCGGCGGTGATGGTGGCGTCCTCCGCCGTCGAGAACGCGGGCCTGAGTCCTGACAGTGACTCCGCCGTCGTATCGGCACGGATGCCCTCGTCAACGCTGACCGTCAATGCCGCGCCCCTGCGCTGGGGGATGATCAGGGGCACGATTTCCGCCTCAAAGATGCCGGCGGCACGCGCTGCCTCGGCACGCTGGTGGGATCGGGCGGCGACGTGGTCCTGCTCCTGCCGGCTGATACCGCGGATGGCGTTCCCGGCGTCAGTGGCGGCGCCCATGAGGTCTCCGCTGAACGGATCCTGCAGACCGTCGTGGTTCAGGGAGTCGACCAGGGGGGTGTCCCCCATGACGACGCCGGCACGCAAGCCCTCGACCAGGTGCGGGGCATTGGTCATGGATTCCTGGCCGGCCGCAATCACAAAGTCAGCCTCACCCGCGCGGATCATCCGGGCGGCATCGATGACGGCAGTCAGGCCGGAGAGGCACAACTTATTCACCGTGACGGTCGGCACGTCCCAGCCGATGCCCGCGCCCAGGCTGGACTGCCGGGCCGGGCCCTGTCCCGCGCCGGCCTGATAGACCTGCCCCACAATCACGGCCTCGATCTGTTCGGCGGCCACCCCTGCCCGTTCGAGCGCCGCGCGGATGGCATGGGAACCGAGGTCGCTGGCGGACAACGGGGTGAGGCCACCACGGAAGCGTCCAAACGGGGTGCGTGCCCCACCAAGAATGACGGGTGTTCTGCTATCTGTATTCATGGGTTGCCTTTCGGGAAATCTATGGAATATAAGGAGATAAAACAGGCCCGGGGACCATCGGGTGCCCCACGGCGGCTATGTCGATGCCGCGGATTGCCCCGCAGCGAACCATGCGACGCTGACGGCTAATCGTCGCGCCGGTCCGTCGTTTGTTGACATCTAGTTCCGTGGGATCTTCGGCAGCTGTCTGGGGTGTTGCTCCAACAGCTCGTGCCTGTGGTGGAGCAGGAACTCGTGCCTGTGGTGAAGGCCCACCCAGGGTGAGGCGGCTAGTTCGTCGATATTGAGCATTTGTCGGGGAGGCGGCACCTTTTCCGGGCAGGGATTCCCGACTGCCGCACCAGATTGCGACGGTTCTTCAGCGGCACTATTTGGAGGGACTCGGGGCAGGGGCATGGTGCACACTCGTCTTTCTTCAGATGTCAGGCTGCTGGCACTAGGCCGCCGGTGAAAGCCGGGTTGAGTGCCGCGCATGAACGGCGGGCGTTATGAGCGGTTTGCGTGTTAGAAGGCACGGAGGATGTCTTCGACGCGTTGCTTGGCGTCGCCGAAGAGCATTTGTGAGTTGTCGCGGTAGAACAGTGGGTTCTGGACGCCCGCGTAGCCGGCGGCCATGGAGCGTTTGAACACGACGACGTTTTCGGCTTCCCAGACCCGCAGGACGGGCATGCCGGCGATGGGGCTGCCCGGGTCTTCGGCCGCGGAGGGGTTGACGGTGTCGTTGGCGCCGATGACGAGCACCACGGAGGTGTCGCCGAGGTCGTCGTTGATTTCGTCCATTTCCAGGACGATGTCGTAGGGGACCTTGGCTTCGGCGAGGAGCACGTTCATGTGTCCGGGCAGGCGCCCGGCGACGGGGTGGATGCCGAACCGCACGTTCACGCCGCGTTCGCGGAGCTGGTGGGCGAGTTCCGCGACGGGGTATTGGGCCTGGGCCACTGCCATGCCGTAGCCGGGGGTGATGACCACGGACGAGGCGTTGGTCAGCATTTCCGCGGTGGCCTCGGCGGTGATCTCCCGGTACTCGCCTTGGTCTCCGGCGGCTGCCGTGGTGGGCGCGGCGATGCCGAACCCGCCGGCGATCACGGAGAGGAAGGACCGGTTCATGGCCTTGCACATGATGTAGGACAGGTAGGCACCCGAGGAGCCCACTAGGGCGCCGGTGATGATCAGGAGGTCGTTGTTCAGCAGGAACCCGGCCGCGGCGGCGGCCCAACCGGAGTAGCTGTTGAGCATGGAGACGACCACGGGCATGTCGCCGCCGCCGATGGAGGCCACCAGGTGCCAACCCAGCCCGAGGGCGAGGAGGGTGACAACAACCAGGAGCCACAGCTGGGAGTCATTGACGTACCAGACGGTCAGGGCGAGGAACCCGGCGAGGGCGCCGAGATTGATGGCGTTCTTCCCCGGCAGCATCAGAGGTGAGGATTTCATGCGGGCCGAGAGTTTCAGGAACGCCACGATGGAGCCGGTGAAGGTCACCGCGCCGATGAACACGCCGATGAACACCTCGGCATGGTGGATCGCCATCAGGTCCGAGGGCAGCTCCGGTGCCTGCAGGTGGCCGTTCCAGCCGACGAGGACGGCGGCGAGGCCAACGAAGCTGTGCAGCAGCGCGATCAGTTCCGGCATGCCGGTCATTTCCACGACCCGGGCGCGCCAGAGCCCGATGGCCCCGCCAACCAGCACCGCGGCCACGAGCAGCACCAGGCCGGTCAGGCCGGCACCGGTTCCCCAGGCGTCCTGGAGGGTCAGCCAGATGGTCGCCGCGAGGGCCAGGACCATCCCGGTGATGCCGTAGATCACCCCGGCCCTGGCTTTCTCGTGCTTGCTCAGCCCGGCAAGGCTGAGGATGAACAACAGGGCCGCGACGACGTAGGCCGCTCCCGCGATGGACTCGGCGGTCAACGGACCGGTGACGGCATCAGACACGGTAAAACTCCTCGAGACGATTCCTGCTGCTGCTTCGGTGACGGCGCTCATGAACGTGCCTTCTCACCACGGGAGAACATCGCGAGCATGCGCCGGGTGACGGCGAAGCCGCCAAAAATGTTGATGCTGGCCAGCAGGACCGCGACCGCGGCGAGAATCTGCATGACGGGGTTCTCGGAGGTGACCTGCAAAAGCGCGCCGACGACGATGATCCCGGAGATCGCGTTCGTGACCGACATCAGCGGGGTGTGCAGGGCGTGGTGGACCTTCCCGATGACGTAGAAGCCGACCACCACGGAGAGCATCAGCACCGTGAAGTGCTGCGGCAGCGGCGCCGGAGCAACGGCGTTGATCGCAAACAACACCGCGATGCCGGCGGCGAAGAGCCCAGCCTTGCCGGCCGTGCTGAGGCCCTGCTTCTTCTTCGCAACCGTGCTTTCGGCGGCCGTGGCGGCGTCGGTCGTCACAACCGGGGCGGCGGAAACCTGCACCGGTGGCGGCGGCCACGTCTTCTCACCCTCACGCACCACCGTCACCGAGCGCTGCACCACATCATCAAAATCGATCCGCAGCACCCCGTCCTTGTCCTTGGTGAGGAGTTTGAGCAGGTTGAGCATGTTCGTCCCGTACAGCTGGGAGGCCTGGGCCGGCAACCGGGCCGGGAGATCCGTGTAACCCAGGATCACCACCCCGTTGCTTGTGACCACCCGTTCCCCGGCGACCGAGCCCTCCACGTTTCCGCCCTGGCCGGCGGCCATGTCCACGATCACGCTGCCGGCCTTCATGCCCGCGACGTCCTTGGCGGTGAGCAGCTTCGGCGCCGGGCGCCCCGGGATCAGGGCCGTGGTGATGATGATGTCCACATCCCGGGCCTGCTCCGAATAAATCTCCGCCGCCCGGGCGTCATAGGCCTCGGAGGTGGCCTTGGCATACCCGTCCGTGGACGTCATCTCTTCGGCCACCTCAACCTTGAGGTAGGTCCCGCCGATGGACTTCACCTGATCAGCCACCTCCGGCCGCGGATCCGTCGCCCGCACGATCGCGCCCAGGCTGGAGGCCGCACCAATGGCCGCCAACCCGGCAACGCCCGCACCCGCAACCAAGACCTTCGCCGGCGGGACCTTGCCCGCCGCGGTCACCTGACCGGTGAAAAACCGGCCGAATTCATGCGCGGCCTCAATGACCGCCCGATACCCGGCGATGTTCGCCATCGAACTGAGCACGTCCATGGACTGTGCACGGGAAATCCTGGGCACGGCGTCCAAGGCGAGAGCGGTGATCGGACGGGCGGCCAACGCCTCCACCAAATCCGGCCGCAGGCCAGGGCTAAGCGACCCGATCAGCGTCGCCCCCTCGGCCAAGCGGCCGATCTCATCCTCCGTGGGCGGATTCACCCGCAGCACCACCTCAGAACCCCACGCCTCATCGGCACCCACAATCAGTGCACCGGCCTCGGCATAGGCCTCATCGCGGAACGACGCGGACTCCCCCGCCCCCTTCTCCACCACAACCTCATAACCCAGGCCCAACAGCTGCCCCACGGTGGCAGGCGTCGCCGCCACCCGCGTCTCGCGACCCAACTCGGCCACAATGCCAATACGTGTCACATTCACTCTCTTTCATTTAGGAACCGGTCCGGAAGTTCTTTAAACTCATAGTTCGAAGACGCTGGCGTCAACTTAAATCCTGGAGGCCACTCATGGCCTGAGAGGGACGATCAACGTCCCGTAACCTTGCCGGAGAGTCTTGCGATCGGGGCGAGCACCAAGGGGCGGGCTGCGATCCAGCCGCCGACGATGACGAGCAGCGAGACGACGAAGATCAAGAACCCGGCCCAGTTGACGACGTCCGTGCCGGCGTATATGTGGTTCAGGTTCCGCAGCGCACCGGTTGCGAACACCAATGACACATGCACCACAATGAACGCCGTGAAATACAGCATCACCGGGAAGTGGAGCGCCCTCGCCAACTCGACGGGGTAAACCTTGTTCAGTGTCTTCGCCCCCTTTGGCCACAGCTCCGACATCCGCACCCCCGTGATGGCAGCGAGCGGCGCAGCGACGAAGACCGTGAGGAAGTACATGAGCTGCTGTAGGCTGTTGTAATTTACCCAACCGTTTTCGGTGGGCCAGTCCAGCGACATGTACTGCACCACTGCCGAGAAGGCGTTGGGAAAAACGTCCCAGCTTGTCGGCACGATTCGCATCCAATGCCCCGTCATGAACAGCAACACAACGAAGATGACGCCATTGGCCAGCCACAGGATGTCCAGCCCCTGATGGAACCAGAGCGTCAGGCTGATCTTGCCCTTACCGTCCTTTGACCACTTCGGTGTCCAGAACGCGCCCGGCCGTTTCTCGTTGCGCACCTGCAGCCCCGAGCGGATGATCAGCACCATCAGGAACACGTTGAAGAAGTGCTGCCACTGTACCCAGGCAGGGAACCCAGCGATCGCCCCCGCGGGCAGGGGGTATTCGCCGGGGTAGGTGGCGAGGAAGTCCTGCATGAACGGCAGGTTCCGGAACCATGTTGCGGCGACCACCACGACCGTAGCGGCCCCCAGCACGGCGAACCCGCCGATGACGGCGAAGCCCAGCAACTGCTTGCGGGTGTAGGCGCCGAAACGCCCGGGTCCCTTGGCTGGGACAGGTGTCGGCGCGGGGCGGGCCTGCGCCGGAGGGGCCGCCGACGTGGTCGGGCGGGCGGACGTGCTGGGGCTTGCCGGCTTGGTGAGAACCGCTTGTGCCGCGCCATCGATGGCCGTGGGGGCGGTTGCCGTCACGGCCTGTGCCGTTTCGTCACCCGCCGCCGGCGCCGCACCCCCTGCTTCGGGAACCATGCCTGCGGGCTCGGCCGCCGCAGCCGACGTCGATTCGGCCGGGCCCCCGGGAACGACCGGCATATCCGCGGTGGGACTCTGACCGGCCGTATTCGCCCTGGCGCCCGGAGTTGAGGTGGCCGCGTGCGGCGGCGCGGCGGGGACCGATGCAGTGACGGGTACGTCCACGGCGCCGGCCGGCGGCCACGGCTCACCACCTGGAACCCGCGGCAACCCGCGACGAATCGATCGAGCCCCCTGGCCGGGTGCGGCGGTCGCAACCGGCTCCGCCCTGGACGATTGCTCAGGTGGGCCCGCGTCGGTGCCGGACGCACCCATGGCCACCCGCGCATCCCGAATGGGCGGCCAGGGTTCACCGCCGGGCCGGCGCGGGAGGCCCTGGCGTGTCGACCTCGCATACGTCGCCATCGTCCCTACACTTTCTTCGCGTCGAGGGCAGCCATCAACTGCGGCACAACAGTAAACAGGTCGCCGACGACACCGAAGTCCGCGATCTCGAAGATCGGGGCATCCGCGTCCTTGTTGATCGCCACGATTGTCTTCGCCGTCTGCATGCCGGCACGGTGTTGGATCGCCCCCGAAATTCCCAGCGCGACGTAGAGCTGCGGTGCCACGGAAACCCCGGTCTGCCCAACCTGATGTGACTGGGGGATATAACCCGCGTCAACCGCAGCGCGTGACGCGCCGACGGCCGCACCGAGGACGTCCGCGAGCTGCTCGACGAGCACGAACTTCTCCTCGGAACCGAGGCCGCGCCCGCCGGAGACGACCTTCGCCGCTCCGCGCAGCTCGGGACGGCTCGATGCCTGGACTACCTCGTCAAACGACAGGATGGATGCCGCGGGCTTGCCCGATGCCGTCACCGGCAGTGTCGTGACCGTGGGCACGCGCGCCCCCGCGCGCGCGTCGATGGAACCCTGTCGCACCGTGATCACGGGTGCACCCTGGGTCACTGCGGAGTCAACGTTGTAGGCGCCGCCGTAGACCGAGTGGTGGGCTACGATGCCTTCTGCATCCCGCGAGACGCCGATCGCGTCGACCGCAAGGCCGGATCGGGTACGGGCAGCAAACACGCCCGCGGCATCCCGGCCCGCGATCGAGTTCGAGATCAGCACTGCGTCGGGACGCACGGTGCTTGCGGCGGCGACCAGCGCATCGACCACAGGCATTGTGAGGATGCCCGGGTCAGCCGTCTCGGCAACGACCACGTGGGCGGCGCCCAGGGCGCCCGCGGCGTCCGCCGCAGCGGCCCCAGCGCCGGGCGTGGTCACCACCAGTGCGACGGGAGTGCCGACCTGGGCGGCGGCGCCGAGCAGGCCTGCCGCGCTGCCCGCGAGTCCGCCGGAAGGCGTGAGCTCGACAAGGACAAGGATGGAATCCGCTTCATATTCGGCCATGATTGTGCTCCTTACACCAGTCGGTTCTGCAAGAGGAAGTCGGCGAGCTTCTCGCCTGCATCGCCCTCGTCAACGATCTTCACGCCCGCGTCGCGGGCCTGCTTCTTTGCGATCCCAATGACGATCGAGCGCCCAGCCTCCGGGGCATCGGGATCGACGGCGAGTTCTGCCAGGGACAGAATCTCAATCGGCTTCTTCTTCGCCGCCATGATTCCCTTGAAGTTCGGGAACCGCGCCTCCGGCAGCGCCTCAGTGACCGACACCACGGCAGGCAGGGAAGCCCTTACCTGCATCGTGCCGTTCTCAGTTGCCCGGACGCCGGTTACGGCGTCCGGGGCGATCTCGATGGATGACAGCGACGTCGCGTGCGGCACACCGAGGAATTCGGCGACCATCGCCGCAAGTACGCCGCCGGTGCCGTCCGTAGACAAGTTTCCCGCGATCACAAGGTCGAACCCGGTGCGCTGGATCGCCGCGGCAAGTACCTCTGCGGTCAGCCCAAGGTCGGCTCCCCGGAGTGCCTCGTCGGCAACCTGCACAGCCGACGCCGCTCCCATGGCAAGGCCCTTGCGTAACGTCGCTACTGCGCTTTCCGGTGCCATCGAAAGCACTATGACCTCGGTGTCGGCGTTCCCATCTGCGAACGAGAGCGCCACTTCGAGCGAGCGTTCCCCGATCTCGTCGAAAACGACCTCACCCGCCGCGCGATCTGCGAGCCCGGTCTCGAGGTCGAGCGCGCGGTCCCCATAGGTGTCGGGGACCTCCTTCACCAGCACGATGATCTTCATTGACATCTCTTCTCGCCCCTTCTTCTTCGCGACCCCTGTCGCAATGTATCGACGCGGAGCCGGACGGACTCCTGGACTAGTTTGTTCTTGGTCAAATGTGTGCAGACTGCCGGAAGGCGCGGCGTGACCGGCCGGGGATGTCTGCGACGAATGGCTACGCCGATTGGGAGCCCTCCCGGCCGAGGGCCCGCTGCGTCAGAAGCACATACTCTTCGGCGAGAACGGCGGGTGACAGCTGGCCCCCAGGGCGGTACCACTGGGACACACCCGTGCACATGGTGATGACGGCGCGGCTGGCATCACGTGGGCTCTCCGTACGAAAGTATCCAACGCGAACACCTTCCTCGACGATCTCCTCGAGAACCCTTTGCTGACGGTCACGGGAGGCAATGTGTCGCGCGCGGGCTTCCGGCTCCAGCGCGCGTATCTCGCTCGCCGAAATGAACGCAAGTTCTCCGCGATACGCGTGGAACAGCACAAAGCACTCGATGATCGACCTGAATCTGGCCTCCACCGATTCGCCTGCCTCCTCGAGCGCGGCCATGCTCCGGCGATACAGATCCGCCATCGCGATCTCCATGAGGCTCACAAGCATTGCTTGCTTCGACGCGAAGTGGTGATACAGGCCGGGTACCGACAGCCCCGCCGCGGCGGCAAGCTGACGCGTTGTGGTCCCGTGGTACCCGTTTTCCACAAAGCAGGTCAGGGCCGTCTGCAGGATGGGCGGCACAAGTGAGTCGCCGTATTCCTTCCAGTGGGCCATGGTCCCCACTTCGTTGCCGGCCTTATCCATCACCATTGCGCGCTACTTCCATTCGTTCATTGCCCAGGGCCGGTTCAGATGCTGTCTTGACATCCGCCCCGGTTCGAACCAAGCTTACATTACCGAGCGCTCGCTCGGCTAGCCTCAATGAGGAAGGGCGATGATGCTCGGAGAACTAACCGCGCAGCGACTGTCGGGCAAAAATGCAATCGTGACCGGTGCCAGCCGCGGAATTGGGCTCGCGGTCACCGAGCGCCTGGTGGCGGAGGGGGCCAGGGTTGTGATCACCGCCCGTGAGCCGGACGCTCTCGCACAGGTGGCAGCGTCCTTCCCCGAGGGAACCGTGGTCGCAGTATCAGGCAAGGCCGACGATCCGCAACACCGTGCAGACGTGTTCGAGACCGTCGCCCGCGAGTTTGGCGGGCTTGACATCCTGGTCAACAATGCCGGCATCAACCCGACGTACGGACGCCTGATGGACCTCGAGCTGGGCAGCGCACGCAAGATTCTCGAGGTCAATCTGCTGGGCACCCTCGCCTGGGTGCAGGGCGCATTCCACCACCCAGAACTCCGGTTTGCAAACCGCCACGGTTCGGTTGTCAACCTCTCCTCCGTCACCGGACAGGTGCCGTCCGAAGGCATAGGCTGGTACGGGGTGAGCAAGGCGGCGATCGCCCACTTGACGCGAACGCTCAGCGTGGAACTCGGACCAGACATCAGGGTAAATGCAGTGGCTCCCGCAGTGGTCAAAACCAAATTCGCCAGAGCGCTCTATGAGGGTAAGGAAGACGAGGTCGCCGCGGACTACCCGCTCGCGCGGCTGGGAACCCCGGAGGACGTCGCCGCGGCGGTCGCCTTCCTCGCCTCCCCGGACGCATCATGGATCACGGGGCAGGTTCTTAATCTCGACGGCGGGCTGCTCAACGCAGGAGGGACGGCATGACAATGACCGAAATTGACGAGCTTCGACTGCGCACCCGTGCCTTCATCCGCGACGTCGTCATCCCCGCCGAACCGGCTCCCGGCGAACGGCTGGATCCGGCCGTCCGCGCGCGACTTCAAGCGGCAGCCAAGACCGCCGGCGTCTTCGCACCCCACGTCGACCGCAGGTTTGGCGGGCAGGGGCTGCCTATCGACCAGTGGTCCCCGATCTTCCAGGAGGCCGGCTACTCGCCGATCGGACCGAGCGCCCTCAATTGCATGGCACCGGATGAAGGCAACATGCACATGCTCGAGCTCATCGCCACGCCGGAACAGCAGGAGAGATACCTCGTGCCGCTCGCCGCGGGCGACATCCGTTCGTGCTTCGCGATGACCGAGCCACACCCCGGCGCCGGATCGGACCCTTCCGCCCTCATGACGGAAGCCCGGCGGGTTGACGGCGGATGGCGGATCTCAGGTCACAAGCGTTTCATCAGCGGCGCGGACGGTGCGGCGTTCACGATTGTGATGGCACGCAATGCGGCATCGGCCGGCGTTCCTGAAGGAGCGACCATGTTCCTCGTCGATTCCGCCAACCCCGGCGTGCGCATGGGGGAGCACATTCATACCATGGACCGGGCCATCGACGGCGGACACCCGCATGTCTACTTCGAGGACTGCCTGGTGGAAGACGCGGCCGTCCTCGGCCAGCCGGGCGAAGGCTTCCGCTACGCGCAGGTTCGCCTCGCACCGGCACGCTTGACCCATTGCATGCGGTGGCTGGGGCTCGCCCGCAGGGCACTGGACATCGCTCTGGACCGCGCCAATACCCGGGAACTTTTCGGCTCGGCCATGAAGGACCTGGGACTCGTGCAGGAACTGATCGCGCAGTCCGTCATCGACCTCGAAACATCCGACGCGATCATCACAAAAACCGCCAACCTCCTCGCCACGGATCCGAGAGCCGGATCGGCCATGTCCTCCATCGCGAAGGTGCACTGCTCCGATGCGATCTACCGAGTGATTGACCGCGCAATCCAAATCTGCGGCGGCGACGGCGTGTCCGACGGCCTTCCGCTCGCCCAGTATCTTAACGAGGTGCGGCCGTTCCGGATCTACGACGGCTCGAACGAGGCCCACAAGTGGGCCATCTCCCGTCGCGCGTCAAAAGGCAGGGCCAAGGCCGTGGCCGACGGCACCCCTCGTCTCGATCAAGCGGTGATTCGATGAGCACCGTCGCCGACGGCGTCGAGGTTGTGGAGTCACGCAAGGACGCCGCCGGACTTGCCTTGCCGCCACTTCTCGTCCTCGACGCAGTCCGCGAGTTCTTTGACGCGCACAGGCTCGGCCGGGGGCCACTGGAGGTCGAGCGCATCGGGGATGGCCAGTCGAATGTTACCTACCGCATCACTCGCGGCGACAAAACTTTCGTCCTGCGACGCGGACCCCGCCCGCCGCATCCCAAGTCCGCCCACAACATGGTGCGGGAAGCCCGGATACAGCGCCTGGTGCGCGCCGCCGGTGTCCCCGTGCCACGCATTGTCGCCGTCTGCGAGGACGATTCGACGCTCGACGTGCCGTTCTACGTTATGGAGTTCGTCGGCGGCGAGGTGATCACCAACCGAATTCCGCCACAGTTCGACGGCGCAGATCAGCGGCGCGCCACCGCGTTCGCCGCGATAGATGCGATGGTCGCCCTGCACCGGGTCGACGTGCGGTCTGGGGAGCTGGCAACCCTTGGCCGACCAGATGGTTACTTGGAGCGGCAGGTCAGGCTTTTTTCGTCTTTGTGGGACGGGAACACCCGGCGGGAACTGCCGGAAGTGGCCGTGATCGGGGCTTGGCTCGCCGCAAACAGACCAGAGAGTCAGATGGTTTCAGTCGTCCACGGCGATTTCCGCTTGGGCAACCTGATGTTCAACAGCAGCCCTCCCGTAACAGTTGCCGCGATCCTCGACTGGGAGATGGCCACCATCGGCGACCCTCTCGCGGATCTGGGCTACTTCGCCGCAACCTATGCGGAGCCCGGCACGGAACCTACTCCGATGGATCTGACGCCGGTCACCCGGGAACCGGGATATCCCTCGCGCGAGGAACTCCTCGCCCGATACGCGCGCCAGCTGCCGCTGGACCTGAGCCAGTTGCACTGGTATCAGGCACTCGCCCTGTGGAAGGCAGCGATCTTCTGCGAAGCCATGTACACGCGTTGGCACAACGGCGAACGCCCAGGCGATGACTTTGGGCCGACCCTCGAGGAGGGTGTGCCGGCCCTGCTTCGGGCCGCGTCCTCCTTCGCGCGAAACTGAGTGTCCGCGGAGGTGACCTCGCCCAATGGTGTGTTGATCCATCCCGGGGCAAACAAAAAGCCCTCCAAGCTGCGGGAAACCGCAGCCTGGAGGGCTTTCATGGTGGAGCTAAGGAGATTCGAACTCCTGACCTCTTCGATGCGAACGAAGCGCGCTACCAACTGCGCCATAGCCCCGTGATCATGGTGAGATGATCAGCTTTTCTAGGTTAACCCCATTGGCGCCCCGTGTCCAAACGGACACGGAACGGGTGGACGGCCAACGCGCCACCCGCCGGACCGTGGGCCTCTTTCTGGCGGCGAGCACCGCAACGTGGGACGATGCAAACATGCCCATCAATACCAGCGCCATCAACCACATCCGACTCACCGTGACCGACATCGACCGCTCCCGGGCCTTCTACGACGATCTCTTCGGCTGGCCCGTCGCCCTTGAAACACCCGCCGACGCCGACCCGGCAACCCGGGCGCACTATGCCTTCCTCTACGGTGGCATCATCTACAACATGGGCCACTCGCTCCTGGGCCTGCGCCCCGTCGCCACGGACACCTTTGATGAAAACCGAACCGGCCTGGACCACCTCTCCCTGACGCTGGCATCGCGGGCGGACCTCGACGCCGCCGTGACGCTCCTGGATGACCGCGGCATCGCCCACGGGGGCCTGAAGGACATTGGGAACGGCTTCATCGTCGAGTTCCGCGACCCGGACAACATCGCCCTGGAGCTGTTCGCACCCAAAGCCCGCTAGGGCAGGGCTCGACAGGGGCGATCCCCGCTCCTACCGGCTGGCCAGCCAGTCGCTGAACTCGATCGACCCGGCCACGTCATCAGGGACCAGGTTCTTCCCGGCGCGCAGGAACGTGCCAAAGGACCCCGGCAGCGGCATGGGCGTCACCACCCCGTGCCGGCCCGTCGCCGACTTCCACTGCTCCGCCAACGCCTTCATGGACCACACGGACGGCCCGCCGGCCCGCACGGCCACATGCCGGGGCGCATCCGGGGCCAGCCCGGCCGCGGCCTCGGACACCAACACGCGCGCCACGTCAACGGCGGCAATCGGCTGGAAGGAAACGCCCGTAAAGGCCGGAATCAGGCCCACCCTGGCCCCGGCGGAAAACACTCCGGCCACCAAATTGTGAAATTGCGTGGCATAGACGACGGTGGTCGGCATCGCCGAACTTTCATAACTGCGCGCCCGCGCCGCCTGCACCTGGTAGTACCCCATGGAGCACTCCGCGGCATTCACAATGGTCAGCAACACGCAGCGTGCAACGTCCGCCCGCCCGGCCGCGGCCAGCAACGCAACGGACGTGCTGGGCAGCGACTTCAGCGCCGCCCCGGTCCGGGCGTCCAGCGTCTCGATGACGGCGTCCACGCCGGCCAACGCGGCCGCCACCCCGTGGCCCGTGCGGAAATCAGCTTCACGATAGTCGGCGCCGTCCACCCGCCGGGGATCCTCGGCGGGCGGCACCTTCCGGCTGATGGAGCGCACGGAGTACCCCCGCTGCACGGCGTCCGCCACGACGGCTCTGCCTGCGATACCGGTTCCGCCGGCAACGGCAATCACGACCATCCCTAGACCCTACTCGGCTCTGCCGGACATGAAAACAATGGACACTACTACGGACGGGCATGGCAATGGCCGGCTCCCGGAGGACCCGGCCATCAACAAACCTACGCGCGACGACGCTGCAACACGTCGTCCAGGTTGCTCAGCGCATGCGGGGCCTTCCCCGCGCCCCTGGCGACACCGCCCGCCCGGTCCGGGCCGGGCCCGGCGGCCGCCGCGGCCGACGGGGACGCTGCGGAGGTCTCGGAATCCTCCACCGGGGCCGCGCCGGCCGGGGCCGCGCCGATGCCGGCCTGGTCGGCCCGAATGGAGGTGCCGGCGGATTTGGGCACCGCCGGGATCGCCAGGGGCGCGGCCGCGGCCGCGGCGGCCTTCGCGGCCGTCACGTACCCGGGCCGGGGCACCTCCACGGGCTCCCAGGTCTCGCCGTCAAGCTCGCCTTCGGCCAACGTCTGCGTGTGTGCCAGCTTGGCATCCGCGGTGCCCTTCGCGGCCACCCGCAAGGCGGCGTTGCGCAGCTCCTCGGCCGTCAGCGGCTTGGGCACCGGCGCGGGCTCGGCCCCCACGGCACCGTCAAACAATGTCGTCTCCCGGCGCGCCCCGGCGGATTGTGCGGCGGCCGCGGCGTTCGCCGCCGCCGTCGCGGCGGCAGCCGCCGCTCGACGGGCAGCGGTAAGGCGCAGGTTTTGGTCGCGCACGGCCAGCGACCGCAGCCCCGCCAGGACCGCGGCGAAGAGAACCAGCCCGGCCCAGGACAATGCGGTGGAGCCCATATGGAATACGGTCAGCGCGCCGGATATGGCCGCCGTGAGCAAGGCCAGCAGGCCCACGACCGCGAAAAAGGTGCGACCCCAGTGGACATGCAGCGGTGCAGGGCGGGTCACGGGCATGACGGACGGCGGTCCCGGCTCCACATGGGTGTGGGCGTCGGAAGTGATGCTTTCCATTGACGACTCCTGCAACTGCTGGATCTGGCGTGCCGGCTGCGGCGTGGCAGTCGTGACAACCACCGGTTGTGCGTCGGCGCTGCTGGGCGCTTCCACGATTCAACCCTAAAGGGGAAATATGTCCCTTCCGGCATTACTGCCGGTGTGTCGCAAGGTGATGACGGAATTGCTACCGTCCGGCCAGCCATCGGTTCAACAGCCCGCCCGGCACTTCCTCGGCCGTCAGTGCGAAACTGCGGTGGTCGGCCCACGCGCCGTTGATGTGCAGGTAACGCGGGCGCAGGCCCTCGTCCCGGAACTTCAGCTTTTCCACCACGCGCAGGCTGGGCGCGTTTTCCGGGCGGATGTTGATCTCCATCCGGTGCAACCCCAGGGTGCGGAAGCAGTGGTCGGTGGCCATGGCCACCGCCGTCGGGGCGATGCCGCGCCCGGCCCGGTCCTGGTCCACCCAATAGCCCAGCGTGGCCATCATGGCCGAACCCCACATGATGGAGGAAACGGTCAGTTGCCCCACGATGACGGGCCGGGACTGTGCGGGCACGCGCTCGGTGATGACAAACGGCAGCGCCGCGGCGGCCCGCGCCTGTTCCGTCAGTCCGCGGACCATGCCCCCGAAGCTGGGCAGCTCACCCTGCCCGACCGGGTTGCTCGCCTCCCACGGCTGCAGCCAGGCGGCATTGCGGGCGCGTACGCGCGTCCATTCGGTCTTGTCCCGCAGCCGGATGGGACGCAGGATCAGATCGCCGCACTCCAATGTCACCGGCCAGATGGCCTGGCCCCACACGGGGCTATTTCGACAATGTGGCGGCGAAGCCAGCAAGCCATTCGCGCAGGTCCGGACCGAGGTCCTCGCTTTCGCACGCGAGGGTCACCACGGCCTTCAGATAGCTGAGTTTGTCCCCGGTGTCATAACGGCGGCCGCGGAACACCACCCCGTACACGCCGCCGCCTTCCCCTTCCCGGGTGGCCAGCGTCTGCAGGGCATCCGTGAGCTGGATTTCATCGCCGCGGCCCGGCGGCGTGTTTTCCAGGACCTCAAATACGGCCGGGTGCAGCACGTAGCGGCCAATGACCGCAAGGTTGGACGGCGCGTCCGCCGCGTCCGGCTTTTCCACCAGGTGATTGACCCGGACGTAGTCCTCGCCCTCCACGACCGTCATGTCGGCGCAGCCGTAGGCGGAAATCTTGGACGGCTCAACCTCGATCAGCGCCACCACGGAACCCCCGGTGCGGGCCTGGACGTCGATCATGGTGGTCAGCAGTTCATCGCGTTCGTCAATGAGGTCATCACCGAGCAGCACGGCAAAGGGCTCATTGCCCACATGGGTCTTGGCGCGCAGCACCGCGTGTCCCAGCCCCTTGGGGTCGCCCTGGCGGACGTAGTGGATCTCGCCGAGGTCGGTGGCGTGCTGGATGGCCGCCAGCCGGTCAAGGTCGCCCTTGGCCTCGAGCAGCTGCTCGGTGACCGGGACGCGGTCAAAGTGGTCCTCCAGGGCGCGCTTGTTGCGCCCGGTAATCATCAGCACGTCCGTCAACCCGGCGCTGACCGCTTCCTGCACCACATACTGGATGGCAGGCTTGTCAACTACGGGCAGCATCTCCTTGGGCATGGCCTTGGTGGCCGGCAGGAAACGGGTCCCCAAGCCGGCCGCGGGAATTACGGCTTTACGTACGCGTGAAACTTCAGTCATGGTCCTAGGCTAACGGAGAACGCAAGGGTTAACCGGACACAGTTGCTAAATTGGGGCCACCAAAGGTCAAGGAACGGGTAGTCGATGAGTGAGTGCACCAAGGCGGAGTGGCGGGCCCGGCTGCGTGCCGCCCGCCTGTTGATTGACGACGCCGGCCGTCACCTGGCGGCCGCGGGGCTCGCCTCCGCGGGCCTCGCCTGGCTGCGGGAAATGAGCGGCGGAATGCCGGCAACCACCATCTGCGCCTACGTTTCCGGCCGCGCCGAACCGCCCACCGCGCCGCTTTTGGGCGCCCTGGCAGGGGCCGGGCACACCGTCCTTGTCCCCGTCTGCGAACCCGGCCACCAGCTCAGCTGGACTCCCTGGACCCCGGGGGTGGCCATGGCGCGCAGCGCGCTGGCTCCCGTGCAGGAACCGGTGGGGCCCCGGTACCGGTTCGCCGAGCTGGGCGCCGTCCACGGACTGATCTTGCCCGCCCTGGCGATTGATGCTGCGGGTGTCCGGCTGGGGCAGGGTGGCGGGTACTACGACCGCTTCCTCGCGGCGGTGGGTGAAGGCGCCGTCCCGACGGCCGGCGTCGTCTATGAGGCCGAGGCCGTGCCCGCCGGCGAGCTGCCGCACGATGTACTGGATCGGCGCGTCCAGTACATCCTCACCCCCGGCGGATACCGGCCGGCGGCGGAATAAGTTCCGTACCGGGGGCGTTATGCGCACCGGTGATAGAATTAGCACTCGGGACCCTGGACTGCTAAGCATTTGGGGGGCAGTCGCGGTCCTGACGCATGTATCCAGGAGGAGATTCAGTGCCCACTTACGCTTATGCCTGCAAGGACTGCGGCCACGCTTTCGACATCCAGCAGTCGTTCAGTGACGATTCCCTGACGACCTGTCCCGAGTGCCGGGGCGCATTGCGCAAGAAGTTCAACTCCGTGGGCGTGGTGTTCAAGGGTTCCGGTTTCTACCGCACCGATTCCCGGTCGGCGAGCAGCTCCGTGCCTGCGGTCCCGTCGGGGTCCGGCAAGGACGCCACAGGCTCGACCAACTCCACGAGTTCCGCGACCGAGACGGCCAAGAAGCCGGCCGGCACCGCCAGCCCCAGCAAGTCCCCGGCCAGCGTCGCCGGCTAAGCACTCCGCGGGCGGCATTCGCCCCTGCACAGGGCTCCCCCGGCATGACACCGTCCCCAATCCGCTGCCACCCCCGCTAGGGGCCCGGGCCGCCGCCGTACGCTGGCAGCATGAGAGCCTCCCGCACCCCGCCCCCGGCAGCGCCGTGGCGTGCCCCGAACTGGTCCGGCCGCCCGGCGCGGGACACCTCGGCGGGCAGGACCCGGCGCTGGCTGCTGCGTCGTCGCCGGCTCGTTGCCTCATTGCTGCTCTGCGCGGCTGCCGCACTGGCCGTCCAACAGCTCACACCCGCCAGCCCTGTCACCCGGACGGTGCTGGTGGCCGCGCGCGACCTCCCGGCCGGGGCCGCCCTCTCCGCCGCGGATCTTGTCCCCGCAGCCGTCAGCCCCACCATGGTCCCGGACGGCGCCCTGGCCCCCGAATCAGCGGCTGACGAATCAGCGGCCTACCCCGGCACCGCATCGTCGTGGCGTGGCCGGCAGGTCTCGGGCCCCGTGCGGCGCGGGGAGGTCGTGACGGACGCGTCCCTGCTGGGCGACGGCCTGCTGGTGGGCGCGCCGCCCGGCAGCCAGGCCGTTCCGCTGCGGCTGGCGGACCCCACCACCGTCCGCCTGCTGCATCAGGGACAGCTGGTCACGGTGGTGTTGGGCACCGGTGACGGCCTGGACGGGCCCACCGCCAGCCAAGTGCTGGCCACGGCCGTCCCGGTCCTGTGGACGCCGGCGCTGGCCGGGGCCTCGGCCGGGTTGCTTCCCAGCCAGGAAACGGATGGCCTGGTGGTCGTGGCCGCCGCGCCGGCGGCGGCCGTGCTGCTTGCCGGCGCCTCGGTGCGCGGCAAGGTCTTCCTGATCCTGGTCGGCTGAAGGCGAGCGGGCCAGGAAGGGGCCGCCCCAGCCGCGCCGTTTAGCCCCAGTGCGGCGGCTTGTTCTCGCGCAGCCAGGCGTCGTGGCCGCGGTCGTTGCGGTTGTCGCCCCAGGTGTGGGCGTCGTCGTGCGGTGCCACCTTGGGCAGCACGGCCGCGTCCTCCAATGCCGTTGCGGGCTTGTCCGCCCCGGCCGGCCGGCCGCTGCGGGTCTCCTGCGCGTTGTCGTCTTCCGGCTTGCTCACCGTCGTCACACTTTCTTCATTGCTTGATCTTGTTCTCACGGGCTCCGCAGCCCCGTCCGGCCCGTCCGGACCCTGCTGGGTGGAGTTGTGCCGGGGGTGGTGGGGATCCACCACGGTCTCCGAGGTATCCAGGGGCGTGCCCATCAGGGACGGCAGCTCGGGGTCGCCCGCCGAGGAGGGAAGGCCGAGATACCGGCCGATCTGGTCGGCGCAGCTGGAGGGGTCGGTGAAGACCTCGATGGTCCACAACGGGACGTAGCGCCAGCCCAGCCGCTCGAGCATCTGCGGGCGGAGCCGGCTGCGTTCGCGCACGCTCATCGCCTGGTACTTGGCGGTGCCGTCGGATTCGACCGCCACGGGGACGGGGATTTCGTGGTCCTCGCGCCCCAGCCAGGTCACGGGGTCGGGGGCGGCCACAATGTCCAGCGCCCCGTCGTAGTAGTGCCACACCCGGGCGCCGCGGGCCCGCAGCCGGTCGGCCAGATCGGCGACGAGGGGGTCCTCGCCGGCCTGCTGCCGGCTGTCCTTGGCCCGTGATGCCGCAGTCCCCAGCAGGGAGTGCCCGGCCATCTCGCGGTCCAGCAGCTCAAAGAAGTCGACGGCGCCGTAGCTGAGCCGCTTTTCGTCAAGGTCGTCCGGCCGGAAGCAGGTGATGATGTGGATGTGGTGCCGGGCGCGGGTCATGGCCAGGGCGAATTTGGCGCGGCCGTCCGGCTCGGACAGCGGGCCCAGCCCGTGCAGGGCGCGCCCGTGCGGCGTCCGGCCGTAACCGAGGGAGAAGATCACCCGGTCCCGGACCAGCCCGGCGGCACGGTCCACGGTCACCACCCGGAAGGATTCGGGCCCGGACTCGAAAAACCGTGCCAACAGCGGGTGGTTGGGCATTTGCAGACGGATGCCCTGGGCAACCCGCACCGCGTGCCGGTCGCTGGCGGTGATGACGGCCAGCGACTCGCGCGGGCGGACCCGGGCATGCTCGAAGACCATGTCCACCACGCGGTTGACCTCGGCCACCACGGATTCCACGCCGCCGCTGCCGGCGCCGGGGAGACCCTTGCCCTCGGGCAGGTAGTCGATGGTCAGGGCCTTATCCAGCCCGGTGACCGCACGCCCGTCCGGGAGGCGTTCCAACTGGGAATCGTAGAATCCGCGGCTCAGCTGCAGCACCAGGTCTTCATCGACGGCCCGGTAGCAGACGGTCAGTCGCTGGCGCGGGAGCACCCGGGACAGGGCGCCCAAGACGCTTTCGAGCGGATGCTGGTCGGCGGCGCGGTCCGCGGCGGCGCTGACGGCCACGGTGAAGCTGCGCGGGCAGGCCGTTTGCTCGTCGCCGAAGGCAATGACCTGCTCGGCCCGAGCCAGGGCGGGAAGCGCCGACTGCAGGGAGGTCGACTCGGCGTCGAGGATGACCACCGCGTCGAAGCGGAAGTTCTCCGGCACCACCGACGGTACCACCAGCGGGCTCGCGGTGAAGACGGGGGCCAGGTTTTTCAGCAGGTCCGGGGCCTGGGCACCCAGGGCGTCCAGGGACACGCGGCCGTCCTTGAGGAGGTTGCGCAGCATCTCCCCCTGGCGGTTGCGCCCGGCCACGGTTTCCCGCCACTGCTCGGCAAGCTTCCAGCGGATCCGGGCCGGGCCGGAGGCCACGTGCGCCTGGTCGGCCAGGCGAAACTCGGCCTCCAGGCGGCGGAGGTTCTCGCCGTCGGACATGGCCAGATAGTCATCGCCGCTGATCATGGCCTCCAGGGCGGACTGCCACCAGGCCAGCTCCAGCTCGGCCCGGGTCTCCGCCGGGCCCACCTCGCGCCGAGCCAGGTCATCGAGCAGCTCGCCCAGCCCGTGTTCGCGCATGCTTTCGAGCAGCAGGGTCCGTTCCGGCAGGGTTTCCAGCGTGGCCTTGTCCTGCACCAGTGCTTCCAGGCGCCCCACCAGTTCGCCGGCGTTGAAATTGGCCAGGTCGCCGCCGTCCACCGTGCGCTCCAGGGCGACGCCCAGGGTTTCCAGCTTCGCGGCCAGGTCCCGGTAGCTGCGGTTGAGCTCGGCCAGGCCGGACGGCACGGTGGGGTGGCGCTTGCTGGTCGCGGCCGCGGCCCACTGCGAACTTTGCTCATTGACCAGCACCAGGGAGGCGTGCAGGTCCGCGATGTGCACGCCGGGGCGCACAAAGTCCTTGGCGTTGCGCCGGTACCGTGCCCGTTGCAGCGCCGGCATGTCGATGCCCCGATCCCGGCGCCACGCGGACGTGGCCGTGGCGGCGATCATCTCGTCGATGGGCCAGTCAAAAACATCGGAATTGAACTTGTCCAGGCTTTCCCGGATCGCCACCAGCAGCTGCAGCTGGCCACCCCACTCGGCGAAGGAGTTGCCGTGCCGGATCTGGCCGAACTCGGCCACCTCGCGCATCTTGTGCGCGAAGGCCGGAACCTGCTCCAGCAGCACCTCCGCCAGGGCATATGCGGATTCGGTTTCCTTGCGGGTCACCAGGCGGGCGCCGTGCCAGGCGCTGCTGACCTCGGCCTGGCGGAATGCACCCAATTCGGCCGCGCGCTGCAGCCGCCCGGCCAGTTCCCCCCGGTCCTTGATGCTGTCCAGGACGCTGCGCTTGAGCCGGACGGTGGTGGCCGGGGCCGGATGGATGGAGGTCAATTCGGCCAGCGACTGCATGGCCTGATACGGCGAGCAGCCCCACCGTTCGCGCACGTTGTGCAAGCTGGCCACATGGTCCACCAGCTGGTGGCGGTGGCCCACCAGGGTCTTGTGCAGGCTGGCCAGCTGCGGCTGGACGGCCTTTTCATTGCGCGTGATGGAGCGGATCAGCTGGGACTTGAGCTGCTGCGGTCCCGTCTGGGCGCTCAGTTGCAGCAGCAGCGAGTCCAGGTCCATGTCCCCGAAGATCTGGGCCAGCTCGTTCAAGGTGCTGCGCCGCTCCCCCACCACCAGCACGCTCTTGCCGTCATGGACCAGCTGGGCGATCGCGTTGATGGCGGTCTGCGTCTGGCCGGTGCCGGGGGGCGTGGAGACCAGCACGGACTCCCCGGCCCGGATCAAGTCCAGCACGAACTGCTGCTGCGGATCGGCGTCGGCCACCAGGATCTCTTCCTCGGGCAGCCGCTCGTCCAGGGGCGTGAAGCGGGAAAAGTCCGGTTCCAGTTCCACCGGCAGGACGTCGTCGGCGCTGTGGCGCTGGAGCCTGCCCAGCAGTTCGGTGCCGGCCAGCAGGGCGGGGTCGCGCAGGTTGTCGGCCAGGAAGGCGAAGGTGGAGACCAGCAGGCCGTGCTCGACCACCGCGCCGTCGATGGGGGCCAGCAGCGTTCGCAGCTTGTCCAGCACCGGCACGGGGTCGAAGCGGGCGGTGCTGTAGGCCAGCCGGGCCAGCGCCCCGGCGTCGATGGCAATGCCGGCGTGGCTGTGCAGGTGCCGCACCAGGGCCGGGTTGATCCGGGCCTGCTCCATGAGCTGGAGTTCGTAGTCGTCCTGCCCGGCGCGCACGGTGAGGGCGACGGCGGCCAGCAGCACCGGCGCGCAGACGTCGCCGCTGTTGGGCCCGCCCACGGCGGACCAGTGGGCCGTCCCGGCGGCGAGGTAGCCGACGTCGATCCCGCGATCGGTGCTCAGTTCAAAAATCTTTGCCCGCAAGGCGGCGGCGGCACGCTTGGCCGCGGCATAGTCGTCCGGTTCGCGGATGAGGGTGGACAGGCGCGTCTTGCGCCCCGCCAGCAGCTGCGCCAGCCCCGAGGGATGGGCGTGGGTGAGGTCGATGCTCCCGGTCGCGGTCTTGACGAAGGCCATGGAGGTGTCCGGTCCCGCGTAGGAGTCCAATCCCGCAAGCCATGTTTGGAACTCCGCGGAGTTCTCATCGAGACTTGCAACTTCGGACACGGGAGCCTTCTTCTCTGCACTGGAGCGGAACGGTCTTGACCATACTGGCATGGCGTTAAGGCTATCCCGCCTAAGTTGCCTATGCCTGTTCGGCACACTGGAGGGCGGCAAATTAAGCCCGGAACCGGGCACTTTGGCGCCCCTCCAGCGACCTGGTGGGGGGTTACTCCCACTCAATCGTTCCCGGCGGCTTGGACGTGACGTCCAGGACAACCCGGTTGACGCCCTCCACCTCGTTGGTGATTCGGTTGGAGATGCGGGCCAGCAGATCGTAGGGCAGCCGTGACCAGTCGGCCGTCATGGCGTCCTCGCTGGAGACCGGGCGCAGCACGATTGGATGACCGTAGGTGCGCCCGTCGCCCATGACGCCCACGCTGCGGACGTCGGCGAGCAGGACCACCGGCATCTGCCACACCTCGTTGTCCAGGCCGGCGGCCGTCAGCTCGGCGCGGGCAATGGCGTCGGCCTTGCGCAGCAGCTCCAGGCGGTCGCGGGTGATCTCCCCGACGATGCGGATGCCAAGGCCCGGGCCGGGGAAGGGCTGGCGGCCGACGATCTCGGCCGGCAGGCCCAGCTGGGCGCCCACGGCGCGGACCTCGTCCTTGAACAGGGCGCGAAGCGGTTCCACGAGCTCGAAGCGCAGGTCTTCGGGGAGCCCGCCCACGTTGTGGTGGCTCTTGATGTTGGCCGCGCCCTCGCCGCCGCCGGATTCCACCACGTCCGGGTACAGGGTGCCCTGGACCAGGAACTTGATCTCCTCGCCTTCGGCGGCGGCCGCGGTCATGATGGCGCGCTCGGCCTCCTCGAAGGCGCGGATGAATTCGCGCCCGATGATCTTGCGCTTGGTCTCCGGATCCGAGACGCCGGCCAGGGCGTTCAGGAAGCGGTCCTGCTCATTGGCAACGTACAGTTTGGCGCCGGTGGCGGCCACAAAGTCGCGTTCGACCTGCTCCGCCTCGTCCTGGCGCAGCAGTCCGTGGTTGACGAACACGCAGGTGAGCTGGTCGCCGACGGCCCGCTGCACCAGGGCCGCGGCCACGGCGGAGTCCACGCCGCCGGAGAGGCCGCACAGCACCTTGGCGTCGCCGACCTGGGCGCGGATGCGCTCCACCTGCTCCTCGAGGATGTTCCCGGTGGTCCAGTTGCGTTCCAGCTTGGCGCCCTGGAACAGGAAGTTCTCCAGCACCTGCTGGCCGAATTCGGAATGCTTGACCTCGGGGTGCCACTGCACGCCGAAGAGGCATTTTTCCTCATGGGCGAACGCGGCGACGGGGGCGCCGGCCGAGGAGGCGAGCACCTCGAATCCGGCCGGGGCCGCCTGGACGCTGTCGCCGTGGCTCATCCAGGCGTTCTGCACGCCGGGGACGGCGGCGAGGATGGAGCGCCCCTCCCCCACCAGGGTCACCTTGGTGGCCCCGTATTCGCGCTGGCCGGTTTTGGCGACGGTGCCGCCGAGGGCTGCCGCCATGGCTTGGAAGCCGTAGCAAATCCCCAGGACCGGGATCCCGGCTTCAAAGAGGTCTGCGCCGACGTTGGGCGCACCCTCGGCGTAGACGCTGGAGGGTCCACCGGAGAGGATGATGGCAGCCGGGTCCTTGGCGAGCAGCTGCTCGGTGGTGAGGGTGTGCGGCACGATTTCCGAGTACACATTGGCCTCGCGCACACGGCGTGCGATCAGCTGGGCGTACTGGGCACCGTAATCCACAACCAGGACGGGCTTCTGGGAAGTCTGGGCCGTAGCGGGGTTAGTCACCGTTCAATCTTAACCCACCTTCACCGGCCGCCCACCCGCGTCCTTCGCCGGCGCCCGGATGCCCGGCGACCGGATGTCCGGGTGCCCGGCGCCCGGCGCCCGGGCCGCGAGGCCTAGTAGCGTTTCCCGGCTTTGGGGTTGGCCTCGACCTCGGCCAGCACTTCCTTGTGGATGCGCGCCTCGACAATGAAGGACAGGAACGGCACGACGCCGCCGAGCGCAATGAGCACGAGCCGGCCGAACCGCCAGCGCATGAGGGACCAGAGGCGGAAGTCCGCGATCAGGTACACCACGTACATCCAGCCGTGCACGATCAAGACCAGCGTGGAGATGTTCAGCCCGCCGGTGACCGCCATGACGCCGCCGTCGATGTTGACCAGGCCGAAGCCGTGGGAGGCGCCGGTGGCCGCATTGGTCCCGCCGGCCATAAGTACGCTGTGGAAGCCGTACCGCACCACCAGCTCCGCCGTGAGCAGCAGGAGCATGGTGCCGGTGGCGTAAGCGAGCACCTTGTAGAACGTCAGGGCGCTGTGAATCTGCGCCGGGGTGCCGCCAAAGCGGCGCTTGGCGCCGGCCTTGGCCGCTTCCGGCCTGCCGGCCCCGGTATTGGCGGCGGCGGGTTTGGGGTCGGTCACTTTTCTACCTCTTTACTGAAATCCGGGGTTGGGGCGGTGGTGTTCGGCGAGGCGCTGTCGGAGCCCGCGCCGGGGTCATCGGGGCCGGCGGGGTTGTCCGGGCCCGTGCCGGGGTTATCGGGGTCGTCTCCGGAATGGGCCAGGTCGAACAGTTCGTCCTGGTCGCGGCGGTAGTCGTCGGCCACCAGCCGCCCCCACAGGAAGACGGCGAAGCCGGCAAACACGACCCATTCGATCGAGTAGAAGATGTTCAGCCAGTTGACCTTGCTGTTTTGGTCGGTGGCCGTGATGGTGATGGGGAGAAGGTCCCCCGTTCCGGTCCCGGCGCCGCGCTCGACGCCGTTGGCCACCTCATGCGAGGACACGACAAAGGCGGCGTAGGTGGTGGTTTTCCACCGGTTGGTCAACTCGGCCGATGACAGTGCGCCCACCTGGTCCGGGGGCGGATCCTTCACCAGGACCGGCCCCTCGGAATTGAGCAGGCGGCCCTGGACCGTCAGTGTCCCGGCGGGCGGCGCCGTGGCGTGGGCGGGGTCGGCGATCCAGCCCCGCGCCACGGGGATGACAACCCGGTCGGTGGCCGCCGCTCCGGAGAGTTTGGGCGCGCCGTCCACCACAAACGCGGTGACAACCCAATAGCCGACGTTTCCGGCCTCCACCCGGGACCGGACGATGACCTGCTTGCCCGCATCAAAATGGCCGCTCATGGTGACCAGCTGGCCTTCGGCGTTGCCGAGCAGGGGCTGGCCCGGCTGCAGGGTGGCCAGCAGCGGCTGGACTTTCTCGGTCACGGCAGGCGGGGCGACGTCCTTGTGCAGGGAACGGGAAAATTGCCATTGGCTCAGCAGCACGAAAACGGCCGCGGCAGCCAGGGCAAACACCAGCGCGGCGATCCATCGTGGCTTCAGGGCAGTTTTCAGCACCCTCTAACGGTACTTCGTGTGCGTGTAGAACAACGAATGCGGCCCCGCACCTCAATGGTCAAAGAACACCAAAGAGGAGTTGATCAGCTCGGCGATGACCTCGGCGTCGTGGGCGCGGCGCAGGGATTCCCGGAAATTCTCCTTGAAGAGCGAGCGCGCCAAGGTGGCCAGCACCTCCAGGTGTTCCGAGAACGAGCTGGCCGGGGTGGCGATGAGCAGCACGACGGTGGCGGGGCCGTCCATGGCGCCAAAGTCCAGGCTGTGGCCGAACTTCGTGATGCCCACCGCGATGGAGGTCTGGGTGACGTAGTCGCTGCGCGCGTGCGGCATGCCGATCCCGCCCGGCAGGCCGGTGGCCATCTGGTGTTCGCGGGCGTTGACGTGGCGCAGGAACCCGTCAAGGTTGGACACCCGGCCCTGGTCAAAGAGCCTCGCGGCCAGCTGGGCGGCGGCATCCTGCTTGGAATCGGCCACCATTTCCAGGATGACCAGGCCGGGGTTGGTCAGCTCGGTTTCGTAGCGTGCCAGTGTGCCTGTGGTCATAAACACCTTTTTCGGGTCGGTCCAACAGTTTGCCGGCGGCTCGCGGCGGCTCAGATCAACGGGACGATTCCCGGCGCCCCGAGCCGGGCCGCGTCCGCCGATTCGTCGTCGGGCTGCTGCTGGCTGAGCCGTTCGGCTTCGACCCGGGCCAGGTAGTTGGCCACCTCGTTTTCCTTTTGTGTTTCGCTCCAGCCCAAAACGTCTCCCATCAAGGCGGCGGCGACCGGTGCGGCGGAGACGCCGCGGTCCCAGGCCTCGATGGAGATGCGGGTGCGGCGGGTCAGGACGTCGTTGAGGTGCAGGGCGCCCTCGTGCGTCGCGGAGTACACCACCTCGGCGCCCAGGTAGTCGTCGGCGCCGGGCAGCGGATCGGCGAGCGCCGGCGTCGCAATCATCAGGTCCAGGACCTCCTGCGCCAGGGAGCCGTAGCGGTTGAGCAGGTGCTCCACCCGGGCCACGTGGATGCCGGAGTCCTCGGCCATGCGGTTGCGCCGGTTCCAGGCCGCCTTGTACCCGTTGGCGCCCAGGAGCGGAATGGTCTCCGTGCAGCTCGGGGGCACCTTCTCATCGAGGGCGCGGGTGGCCTCGTCGACGGCGTCCTTGCCCATGACGCGGTAGGTGGTGAACTTGCCTCCGGCCACCACCACCAGCCCGGGCACCGGGTGGGCCACCACGTGTTCGCGGGACAGCTTGGCGGTGGAGTCGTTTTCACCGGCCAGCAGGGGGCGCAGGCCGGCGTAGACGCCCTCCACGTCCTCCCGGGTGAGCGGGCGCTTGAGCACCTTGTTCACGTGCTCGAGCACATAGTCGATGTCCTGGCTGGATGCTGCGGGGTGGGCCTTGTCGAGTTTCCAGTCCGTGTCCGTGGTGCCGATGATCCAGTGCCGGCCCCACGGAATGACGAACAACACGGACTTTTCCGTGCGCAGGATCAGCCCCACGGTGGACTGGAACCGGTCCCGCGGGACGACGAGGTGGATGCCCTTGGAGGCCCGGACCTTCAGCTGGCCGCGGTCGGTGACCATGGCCTGGGTTTCATCCGTCCATACCCCGGTGGCGTTGATGACCTGCTTGGCGCGGATTTCAAATTCCTCCCCGCTCTCCCGGTTGCGGACCCTCGCCCCAACCACCCGCTCCCCCTCGCGCAGGAAGTCGATGACCTGGGTCTGGTTGACCGTGTGGGCGCCATAGCTGGCGGCGGTGCGGATGAGGGTGGCGACCAGGCGGGCGTCGTCGACCTGGGCGTCGTAATAGCGGATGGAGCCGATCATGGCGTCATCCTTGAGGCTGGGGGCCGCCCGGAGGGTGCCCCGCCGGCTGAGGTGCTTGTGCAGGGGGACGCCGCGACTGTTGCCGCTGGTCAACCCCAGGGTGTCGTACAGCAGGATGCCGGCACCCACATAGGGGCGCTCAAAAAAACGCCGGGTCAGCGGGTACAGGAAGGGTACGGGGCGAACCAGGTGCGGGGCGATGCGCTGGATGAGGAGTCCGCGTTCCTGCAGCGCCTCCTGGACCAGGGCAAAGTCCAGCATTTCCAGGTAGCGCAGCCCGCCGTGGATGAGTTTTGACGAGCGCGACGACGTGCCGGCCGCCCAGTCATTGGCCTCCACCAAACCCACCGTCAGGCCGCGCGTGACGGCGTCCAGGGCCGCACCGGCGCCGACCACGCCGCCGCCCACGATCAGGATGTCGAGTTCCTTGCCCGGTTCCCTGGTGGCCCGTAGCGCAGCGAGCGATGCTTCCCGCGCTGCCGGCCCCAAATTGCCGCTGGGGTGGGTTGAAACAGACATTTCGGACCTCCTGGAGACACGATCTTCTGATATCAAAAACCATACGCGGTTGGCTGACCGAACGGCAGACCCCGCGCCCCAGGGTGACCGCGGCCGCCGGAACGAGGAACGCCCCGGTCCGCAACCAACCCGGGCGTTCCATTCGATTCAGGCCTATCGCATCAGGGCCCGCCCGCAGAGGCTACGGGGAAACCAGCACCTCGACGCGCTGGAACTCCTTCAGGTCCGAATACCCGGTGGTGGCCATCGAGCGGCGCAGCGCCCCGATCAGGTTGGACGAGCCGTCGGCGGTGTGGGCCGGGCCAAACAGCACCTCCTCGAGGGTGCCGACCGTGTCCATCTTCACCCGGTGGCCGCGCGGCAGCTCCGGGTGGTGCGCCTCGGCGCCCCAGTGCCAGCCCCGCCCCGGTGCCTCGGCCGCCCGGGACAGCGCGGCACCGAGCATGACGGCGTCGGCGCCCATGGCAATGGCCTTGACGATGTCGCCGCTGGAGCCCATGCCGCCGTCGGCGATCACGTGCACGTACCGTCCGCCGGACTCGTCCATGTAGTCGCGGCGGGCGGCGGCAACGTCGGAGATGGCGCTGGCCATGGGGGCCCGGATGCCCAGGGCGCGGCGGGTGGTGGTGGATGCGCCGCCGCCGAAGCCGACCAGCACGCCGGCGGCACCGGTGCGCATCAGGTGCAGCGCGGGCGTGTAGCCGGCTGCGCCGCCGACGATCACGGGCACGTCAAGTTCGTAGATGAACTGCTTGAGGTTCAGCGGCTCGGTGGTCTTGGAGACGTGCTCGGCGGAAACCGTGGTGCCCCGGATGACAAAAATGTCAACACCGGCGGCCACCACGGTCCGGTAGTGTTCCTGCGTGCGCTGCGGGGTCAGCGACCCGGCCACCGTGACGCCGGCGGCGCGGACCTCGGCCAGGCGGTGCGTGATCAATTCGGGCTGGATCGGCGCACTGTAGAGCTGCTGGAGGCGCAGCGTGGTCTCCGGTTCAATCACGGAGCCTTCCAGCAGGGCGATCTCATCGAGCACCGGCTGCGGGTCCTCATACCGGGTCCAGAGCCCCTCCAGGTCCAGGACACCCAGTCCGCCGAGCTTGCCGAGGGCAATGACGGTTTCCGGGGACATGACCGAGTCCATGGGGGCGCCAATGACGGGCATCTCAAACTGGTAGGCGTCAATCTGCCACTTGACGGACACGTCCCTGGGGTCGCGGGTCCTGCGGGAGGGAACGATCGCGATGTCATCAAGGGAGTACGCACGACGCCCACGCTTGCCACGGCCAATCTCAATCTCATAAGTCACGCCCCTAGCCTATCCCAGCCGCGGGCGCCGGCCATTTTCCGCCGCCGCCGGCACTACCGCCCGCGCACCGTCCGGGCCGCCTCGGATTCCAGCTCCGCGATGACCTCCACCGCGTTGGCCATGGCCGCAAAGTCGGGCGCAACGGCGGCCCCGGCGGCCCCGATGAGCCCGGCCAAATCGTCCCAGTGCGCGCCCAGGCGCCCATACTGTGCGGCCGCATCCATCCACCGCGCCCGTTCGGCGGCATCGCCCGCGCCGGCCGCCTGCGCCGCCTCCCGCAGGAAGCCGGCCTGCAGCGGGCGCAGGGCCCCGGGGCCGCTGTAGCGCCGCCCGGCCAGGAGCCCGTGCAGCATGCCCAGCCCCGCCTCGGCCCGGGCCGGATCGGCGAACAGCCTGGCCCAGCCGCGCTTCGTGGACGTGTCCGCCAGCCGGTGCGCCCAGGACGTCATCCCCGCAATGCCGAAATTCTTGGCGTACCCGGCCGGAATTCCCGGCGGGGCGGTCTGCGCCAACAAGGCGTCGGCCCCTTGCAGGACGGCGTCGCGCACCACGTCCCCCGTCAGCGCGGAGCCGTCGGTGGACTCCACCTGGGCCTGCCAGTGCTTGTCCGCCTTCCGCCCGGCCCGGGCCGCGGCCAGTGTGGGCGCGTCGACGCGCTCCAGGCGCCCGGCGCCGTCGTCCACCAAGTACGCGGCCCCGTCCCGACCCGCCACGGCGACGTCCACCGAGCCCATGTCCGCGAGGGGATCGGCCGCCACCCACGGCAGCCTGCCGCGCACGAGCCGGACGACGACGGACGCCCCGGTCTCCAGGGCTGCGTCCAGTCGGGCCTGGGCGAGCTGGGCGCTGCCCGTCTGCTGGACCGCGACGGCGGCGCCGCTGCGCCGGATCATATTGTCCACAAAGGGGCCGGGGTGGAACCGGGTCACGATGGAGGCGGTGGTGATGTCCTTGTATTCAAAGGTGAAGATCATGAAGCCGGCGCCGCCGCCGAGGCCAAAGAGCATGGGCTCGGTGAAGGGGCGTCCGGTGAACGGGTCCAGGATGGTGGACGCGGCCAGGACGCGGCGCCACAGCCCGCTGTCCCAATGGGAGAAATCGACGCGTGGATCGTAGGCGACGGGCATGGCTTGATTGTAGCCGGGCCCAACGACGCCGGGACGTCACCAATCGCGGCGAAAGGTGACGTCCCGGCGTCGTGCCACAACGGCTATTTGGAGAGGTAGTTCGGTGCCTCGACCGTCATCTGGATGTCATGCGGGTGCGATTCCTTCAGGCCGGCGGCGGTGATGCGGACGAACTTGCCGCGCGCCTTCAGCTCCGGGATGGTGGGGGCGCCAACATAGAACATGGTCTGGCGCAGGCCGCCGACCAGCTGGTAGGCCACGGACGCCAGCGGGCCGCGGTAGGCGACGCGGCCCTCGATGCCCTCCGGGATGAGCTTGTCGTCGCCGGAAACGTCGGCCTGGAAGTAGCGGTCCTTGGAGTAGGAGGTGTTCTTGCCGCGCGACTGCATGGCCCCGAGTGAGCCCATGCCGCGGTAGGTTTTGTACTGTTTGCCGTTGACGAACACCAGCTCCCCGGGGGATTCCTCGGTGCCGGCCAGCAGGGAGCCGAGCATGACGGTGTCGGCGCCGGCAACCAGCGCCTTGCCGATGTCCCCGGAGTACTGCAGGCCGCCGTCGGCGATCAGCGGGACGCCGGCCGGGATGGCGGCCTTGGCGGATTCGTAGATGGCGGTGATCTGGGGGACGCCCACGCCGGCAACGACGCGGGTGGTGCAGATGGAGCCGGGTCCGACGCCGACCTTGATGCCGTCGGCGCCGGCGTCGATCAGGGCCTGGGCGCCTTCCCGGGTGGCCGCCTGGCCGCCGATGATGTCAACGTGTTGGGCGGCCGGATCCGCCTTCAGCTTGGCGATCAAATCCAGCACGCCCTGGCTGTGGCCGTTCGCGGTGTCCACGAACAGTGCGTCCACGCCGGCGTCGACCAGGGTCATGGCCCGCTCGAAGCCGTCGCCGAAGAAGCCGATCGCGGCGCCGACCATCAGGCGGCCCTCGCCGTCCTTGGTGGCCAGCGGGTATTGCTCGGCCTTGGAGAAGTCCTTGACCGTGATCAGCCCGCGCAGGTAGCCGGCGTCGTCCACCAGCGGGAGCTTTTCGATCTTGTTCTTGGCCAGCAGGGAGGACGCTTCCTCGCGGCTGATGCCCACCCGTCCGGTGATCAACGGCATGCGGGTCATCAGGTCGCGGACAATGCGGTACGGGTAGTCGCTTTCCGGGATGAACACGGTGTCGCGGTTGGTCACAATGCCCACCAGGCGGCCCTCGGCGTCGACAACCGGCAGCCCGGAGACGCGGTAGCGGGAGCAGAGCGCGTCCAGCTCGGCAAGCGTGGCGTCCGGGCCCACGGTGACCGGGTTGGTGATCATGCCGGATTCGCTGCGCTTGACCAGGTCAACCTGCTCGGCCTGGTCCGGGATGGACAGGTTCCTGTGCACCACGCCCAAACCGCCCTGGCGGGCCATGGCGATGGCCATGCGGGCCTCGGTGACCGTGTCCATCGCGGCGGACAGCAACGGCGTCTGCACGGTGATGCGCTTGGAGACGCGGGAGCTGGTGTCGGCCTCGGACGGGATCACGTCCGTGTGCCCGGGCAGGAGCAGGACGTCATCGTAGGTAAGGCCAACAAAGGCGAAGGGGTCATGAATTTCGGGCTGTGACACTAAGGCTCCTGAAACAGGGTAGAACCGGCAGGGTGTGCAACCGATGGCCGGCACCGTCATTACGGGGCTGGTCTGTGCGTTGTTTCCATTCTAAACGACGCCGGACCCTGCCCTATTCCCCCCGACCGCCTCACCCCGGGGCTCGGCATTAAGCAAAAAAAGACGCCGCTCCCCGGTCCTGCCACCGGTCCAAGAGTGGCAAAAACGGGAAGCGGCGTCCGCAACGCCTGACCCGGCGCCCGGCGGCGGCTCGCGAGCGAGCCGTCACCGGGGGAGTCGGGATCAGTGCTGGTGACCGGCGGGCTCGTCGCTTTCGGCGGGCTTCTCCGTCACGAGGACCTCGGTAGTGAGGACCAGCGCGGCGATGGAGGCCGCGTTGCGCAGGGCGGAACGGGTGACCTTGACCGGGTCGATGACGCCGGCGTTGACCAGGTTCTCGTACTCGCCGGTGGCGGCGTTGAAGCCGAACCCGGCCTCAAGCTCGCCCACCTTGTGCACCACGACGTAGCCGTCGTGGCCGGCGTTCTGGGCGATCCAGCGCAGCGGCTGGGCCACGGCCTTGCGCACCAGGTCGATGGCGGTGGCCGCGTCGCCGGTCAGGGCGGTCACGGTGGCGTCATCGTCGAGGGCCTTGGCGGCCTGGACCAGTGCGGCACCGCCACCGGCCACAATGCCCTCTTCCAGGGCGGCACGCGTTGCGGACACGGCGTCCTCAATGCGGTGCTTCTTTTCCTTCAGCTCGACCTCGGTGGCTGCGCCAACCTTGATCACGCCGATGCCCCCGGCCAGCTTGGCCAGGCGTTCCTGCAGCTTTTCCTTGTCCCAGTCGGAGTCCGTGCGCTTGAGCTCGGCATGCAGCTGGGCCACGCGGTCGGAGATGTCCTCGGCCGTGCCGGCGCCGTCAACGATCGTGGTGGTGTCCTTGGTGACCGTGATGCGCCGGGCGGTGCCCAGCACCTCCAGGCCGACCTGGTCCAGGGACAGGCCGATCTCCGGGGAGACCACCTGGGCGCCGGTGAGGATGGCGATGTCCTGCAGCATGGCCTTGCGGCGGTCGCCGAAGCCCGGAGCCTTGACGGCAACCACGTTCAACGTCCCGCGCAGGCGGTTGACGATCAGCGTGGACAGGGCCTCGCCGTCGACATCCTCGGCAATGATGAACAGCGGCTTGTTGGCGGCCAGCGCCTTCTCCAGCAGCGGCAGGAATTCCTGGAGGTTGGAGATCTTGCCCTGGTTGATCAGAACCAGCGCGTCCTCCATCACCGCTTCCTGGCGTTCCGCGTCGGTGACGAAGTACGGGGACAGGTAGCCCTTGTCGAACTGCATGCCCTCGGTGAGGACCAGCTCGGTGGTGGTGGTGGAGGATTCCTCGATGGTGATCACCCCATCCTTGCCGACCTTGTTGAAGGCCTCGGCGAGCAGGTCGCCGATTTCCTGGCTCTGCGCCGAGATGGCGGCAACCTCGGCCACCTGTCCACCCTCCACGGGGCGGGCATTCTCGAGCAGGCGCTTGGCAATGGCTTCCACGGAAACCTGGATGCCGCGCTTGAGCTCGCCGGGGGCTGCGCCGGCGGCCACGTTGCGCAGGCCTTCCTTCACGAGCGCCTGGGCCAGGACGGTGGCCGTGGTGGTGCCGTCGCCGGCAACATCGTTGGTCTTCGTGGCCACTTCCTTGGCCAGCTGCGCGCCAAGGTTCTCATACGGGTCTTCCAGCTCCACCTCGCGGGCGATCGTGACGCCGTCGTTGGTGATGGTGGGAGCGCCCCACTTCTTATCCAGCACAACGTTGCGACCGCGCGGGCCGAGGGTCACCTTGACGGTGTCCGCCAGCCGGTCGATGCCGGCCTCGAGGGCCTTCCGTGCGCTGTCATTAAATGCAAGTTGCTTAGCCATGCGTTTGTCCTTTCACGCAAAGACCCCGCGCCCGTGAATCACTCTTTACCGGCGCGGGGCTTCACAACAGTGGTTACTTTACGACGATGGCCAGTACGTCGCGGGCCGAAAGCACCAGCAGCTCTTCGCCACCGGTCTTCACTTCGGTTCCACCGTACTTGGAGTAGAGGACGACGTCGCCGACGGCAACGTCGATCGGGACGCGGTTGCCGTTGTCATCAACGCGGCCGGGGCCCACTGCCACAACTTCGCCCTCCTGGGGCTTTTCCTTGGCCGTGTCCGGGATTACAAGACCGGAAGCGGTGGTCTGCTCTGCTTCGAGCTGACGAACAACAATACGATCCTCAAGAGGCTTAATAGAGACCGACACTCGGACCTCTCCTTCACATGAGTAAATTCTTTGGATGGCTCAAAAACCTTGCGGCCACGTTTGGGACACCAACCGTCGTCGCGGTGCCGGTGATGATCCCATGGCCAAAAGTTCTTGGTGTTAGCACCCTCGGGGTGAGAGTGCTAACTCTGACTCTATTGACTTGGTTAGCACTCGGTCAAGGCGAGTGCCAGCCAACGGTCATAAAAGGGGCGACGGCGGCGGTCCGGGCGGGCGCCCGGCGCGCCGCCGCGGCGGGATTGTGCCGGAGCCCGCCGGGGTGCCACGATGTGTGCATGGCAACTTCCCCGGCGTCCGTGCGCGTCCGCGAGCTGAGCAAGAACTACGGCGGCGCCCCCGCCGTGGACGGGATCAGCTTCGACATCCACGAGGGTGAAACCTTTGCCCTGCTGGGCCCCAACGGCGCGGGCAAGAGCACCACGATTGAAATCCTTGAGGGCTACCGGGACCGGACCGGCGGAGAGGTCAGCGTCCTGGGCGTGGACCCCCAGCACGGCGGGCTGGCGTGGAAGTCGCAGCTGGGGATCGTGCTCCAATCCAGCGGGGAAAGCGGCAATGTCAGCGTCCTTGAGCAGCTCACCCACTTTGCCGGCTACTATCCGAACCCGCGCAGCGTGGCCGGGGTGATAGAGGCCGTCGGCCTGGCCGCCCAAGCCAGGATGCGGATCGGCAAGCTCTCCGGCGGGCAGCGCCGGCGGGTCGATGTGGCCCTGGGGATCATCGGCCGGCCCAGGCTGTTGTTCCTCGATGAACCCACCACCGGCTTCGACCCGGAGGCCCGGCGCCAGTTCTGGGGCCTCATCGGGGAGCTCAAGGCCGAGGGCACCACCATCTTGCTGACCACGCACTACCTGGATGAGGCCGCCACCCTGGCGGACCGGGCTGGGGTGATCGTGGGCGGCAAACTGGTCGACATCGGCACCGTTGACGAGCTGGGCGGGGCCGCGGCCCGGGTGCCCGTCGTGCGGTGGCGCCAGGACGGCGTCGCCCGGTCCGAACGCACCAGCGCGCCGGCCGCCTTGGCCGCCCGGCTCTATGCCGAGGCCGGCGGCGAGGTGGACGGGCTGGAGATCACCCGGCCCAGCCTGGAGGATATTTACCTTGACCTGGTCGGCAACCACCCGGGCGCGGGCCTGCACGCCGCCTCCGCACCCGCCGGGGAGGACTACGCATGAGAACCCTCGAACTGGGGTGGTCGCGGATCGGCTACGAGCTGAAGGGGTATTTCCGCCAGGGCGACTCCGTGTTTTTCACGTTCCTGTTTCCGATCCTGATGCTCTCCGTGTTTGCCGTCGCCTTCAGCACCAGCGGCCCCATCGGCGCCGCCCCGGACGGCAGCGGGGGCATCAGCTTCGCCGCGTTCTACGTCCCCGGCATGGTGGCCGCGGGCATGCTCCTCAGCGGCGTGCAAAACCTGGGCGTGGACATTGCCGGTGAAAAGGGCGATGGGACGCTCAAGCGGCTCGGCGGGACACCCCTGCCTGTGTTTTCCTATTTCATCGGCAAGATCGGCATGGTGCTGGTCAGCGCGGTCCTGCAGGTGACCCTGCTCCTGCTCGTGGCCCGGTTCGCGTTCAACGTGGCGCTGCCCACCGAGCCGGGCCGCTGGGGCACGTTCGCCTGGGTGTTCCTGTTCGGGGTCATCACCAGCTGCGTGCTGGGGATCGCGCTGTCGGCGCTGCCGCGCACCGGCAAGAGCGCCACCGCCGTCGTCATTCCCATCGTGCTGCTGCTCCAGTTCATCTCCGGCGTGTACCTTGACTTCTCGCAGCTGCCGGGGTGGCTGCAGAACTTCGCCAGCATCTTCCCGCTGAAGTGGATGGCGCAGGGGATGCGGTCCGTGTTCCTGCCGGCGTCCTTTGAGGTCGTGGAACCCGGCGGCGCGTGGAACCTTGGCCTGGTGGCGCTGATCATGGGCGTGTGGCTGGTGGTCGGCCTGTTGCTGTGCCGGATGACGTTCCGCTGGATCCGCAAGGACACCTGAGCGGCAGCGGGACGCCGGGCGTGGGCCGGCCGCCGGTTACGCTTGTTCCATGGCCCACGACGCAATCTCTCCCCTGCTCACCGTTGAGGGATGGGAACTTTTGTCCTCCCTGGGCGCGTACCGGGAAGCCGATTCGCTCAAGCTCAATGAATCCCTGCGCAAGGCCGGGCACTCCCCCGAGCTCGTGGCGGCCGCGCTGACCCAGTCCCGGCTCCGGGCCAAGGCGGAGGCCAAGTTCGGGGAGTTCGCCCGGTCGATGCTGTTCACTCCCGCCGGGCTGGAGCAGGCCACCCGGCTGAACATCGCCGCCCTGCACGCCCAACGCTTTACGGCGGCCGGCATCACCGCGGTGGCCGACCTCGGCTGCGGCCTGGGCGCCGATGCGCTGGCCATGGCCAGCCTGGACATTCACGTCACCGCCGTGGAGATGGACGAGACCACCGCGGCGTGCGCCACCATGAACCTGATGCCGTTCCCGCACGCCACCGTTGTGTGCGGGCGCGCCGAGGACACGGACCTGAGCGGCGTTGGCGGCGTGTGGCTGGATCCGGCCCGGCGCAGCACCACCACCTCCGGCACCACCCGGTTGTTTGATCCGGAGGCGTTCTCCCCGCCGCTGTCCTTCGCGCAGCGGCTGGCGGATACCGGCCTGGCCGTGGGCGTGAAAATGGGCCCCGGCATCCCGCACGAATCCTTGCCCGGGAACTGCGAGGCGCAATGGGTTTCGGTGGACGGGGACGTCGTGGAGGCCGGCCTGTACTTCAACGCCCTGGCCCGCCCCGGCGTGCGCCGCGCGGCACTGGTCACCGGCCGGCGCGGCGCGGCCGAGCTCACCAGCGCCGTCGACTACGTCCCGGGCGGCCAGGACGTGGAGATCGGCGCCGTCGCCGGCTACCTGTACGAGCCCGACGGCGCCGTCATCCGGGCCGGCCTGGTGGCCGAGCTGGCCCGGCGCCTCGGCGGGCACCTGCTCGATGAACACATCGCCTACATTTGTGCCGACACGCCCGTTCCGACCCCGTTCGCCCGGGCGTACAAGGTCCTGGAGGTCAGGCCGTTCAACGTCAAGGCGCTGAAAAGTTGGGTGAAGGCAAACCGCATCGGCGTCCTGGACATCAAAAAGCGCGGCGTGTCCGTCACTCCCGAGGAGCTGCGCCGGCAGCTGCTGACCGGCTCCGGCAAGGGCCCGAACAAGGCCACGCTGGTCCTGACCCGGATCGGGGACGAAAGGGTCGCCGTCGTGGTCGAACCCCACGGGCGCCTGGACGGCCCGCGCGCGCTCTAGCCGGTCCCGGCACCGCGACTACCGCCTGGAAAACTCGGAGGCCTCGCGCACCAGCTCCGGGCTGGGCCGCACGCCGGTGTAGAGCACAAACTGTTCCTCGGCCTGAAGCGCAATGACCTCGGCACCGGTGATGACCTGTTTTCCGGCCGCGCGCGCCGCCCGGATCAGCGGGGTCTCGGCAGGCTGTGCGACGACGTCGAACACCACATGGGCGGCCCGCACCGTTGCGTCGGCGAAGGACTGGGCCGCTTCATCGGCCCCGGCCATGCCCAGCGGGGTGGCGTTGATGAGCAGGTCCGCGGCCAGGCCGGCCACCGCCGGCCGCCAGGCAAAGCCGTACAGCCCGGCCAGGGCCCGCCCGGCGGCCTCATTGCGGGCCACGATCCAAACGCCGGTCAGTCCGGCATCCCGCAGGGCCGCGGCGACCGCCTTCGCCATGCCGCCGGAGCCGCGCAGCAGCACGGTGGCCCCGGCGGGGATCCGGTGCGCGGCCAGGAGCCGGGCGACCGCCAGGTAGTCGGTGTTGTAGGCGGTCAGGACACCGGCGTCGTTGACAATCGTGTTGACCGAATCAATGGCGGCGGCGGAGGCGTCCATCACATCCACCATGGTGATGACATCTTCCTTGTACGGCATGGACACGGCGGCCCCGCGAATCCCCAGCCCGCGAATGCCCGCCACGGCCTGCCCCAAATCGACGGGCGCAAACGCCTTGTACACATAGTTCAGGCCCAGGGCGTCATAAAGATAGTTGTGGAAGCGGGTGCCGATGTTGCTGGGCCGGGCCGCCAGTGAAATGCACAACGTCATATCTTTGTTCAAAATAGGCACCATCCCATTGTGCCCGGGTCCTGCACTAGAATCAGAATGCTTCCGGCACCCGTCCCGCAAGTGCCACGGTATTCATGCTTGAGAGGGAACGCCTTAGTGAAAATTGACTTCGCCGCATCGGAGCAGTCAACCCTGGGGTTGGAGTGGGAAATCGCCCTGGTTGACGCGCAGGGCGGCGAACTCGCCCCCCGGGCCAATGACGTGCTGACCAACGTCAGCGGCAGCCATCCGGAGGTCATGAACAACGGTGAGCACCCCCACATCAAGGGTGAGCTGCTGCTCAACACCGTCGAGTTGGTCACGGGCATCTGCCACACCGTCTCGGAAGGCACCGCGGATCTGCGCCGGAACCTGAACATCCTGCGCGAGGCCGCCCACCCGCTGGGCCTGGACCTGCTCAGCGCCGGAACCCATCCGTTCAGCCCCCCGGGCGACCAGGCCGTGACGGACAAGGCCCGGTACGCCAAGCTCATCGATCGCACCCGGTGGTGGGGCAGCCAGATGCTCATTTACGGCGTGCACGTCCACGTCGGCCTGGACCATGTGGCCAAGGCCATGCCCGTGCTGGACGGGCTGGTCAACTACTTCCCGCACTTCCAGGCGCTCTCCGCCTCCTCGCCGTTTTGGAACGGGGAGGACACCGGCTACGCGTCCCAGCGGGCGCTCATGTTCCAGCAGCTGCCCACGGCCGGGCTGCCGTTCCACTTTGCCGACTGGGCCGGGTACGAGGCCTATGTGGAGGACATGTTCACCACCGGGGTCATCGACACGACCAGCGAGATCCGGTGGGACGTGCGCCCGGTGGCCCCACTTGGCACCATCGAGATGCGCATCTGCGACGGCATGTCCACGCTGGAGGAAATCGGCGCCATCGCCGCACTGACCCAGTGCCTGGTGGATGATTTCTCCACCACCTTGGACAACGGCGGCGCCATCCCCACCATGCCGCCCTGGCACATCCAGGAAAACAAGTGGCGTGCCGCCCGGTACGGACTGGACGCCATCATCATCCTGGACGCCGCCGGCAGGGAACGGCCGGTCACCGTGGACATCGTGGAACTGCTGAACAAGATGGAGCCCGTGGCCGCCCGGCTCGGCTGCGCGAATGAGCTCGCCGATGTGGAAAAGATCATCGCCAAGGGGGCCGGCTACCAGCGCCAGCGCGCCGTGGCCGACGCCCACGAGGGCGATCTGCACGCCGTCGTCCGGGGCCTGGTCGCCGAAATGGCCGCCAACTAGACGCCCGGCCCCGCCCGGTTGAGGATCTAGAGGCTGATGCTGCTCACCGGCATGGACGAGTCCGGGGCGAACGCCAGGTCGCTCGGGGCCACGCCATTCATGACCAGCTGGGCGCCCAGGGCCGCCACCATGGCACCGTTGTCCGTGCACAGGGACATCGCCGGCACCAGCAGCGTGATCCCGGCCGCCGCGGTGCGCTGGGCGGCCAGTTCGCGCAGCCGCGAGTTCGCCGCGACTCCCCCGCCAAGCAGCAGGGTGGTCAGGCCGTGCTCGCGGCAGGCCAGCACCGCCTTGGCCGTGATGACGTCCAGCACGGCTTCCTGGAACGACGCCGCCACGTCGGCCACGGGGACCTCCTCGCCGGCCGCCTCAAACGCCTCGACACAGCGGGCCACGGCCGTTTTCAGCCCGGAGAAGGAGAAGTCGTAGCGGTGGGGGCCGGGGGCCTCGGCGGTGCCCATGTACTTGGGCGCCGTCAGTCCCCGCGGGAAACGGATCGCCTTGGCGCTGCCCGCCCTGGCCAGGGCGTCGATGGCCGGGCCGCCCGGGTAGCTGAGCCCAAGCAGGCGGGCCACCTTGTCAAAGGCTTCCCCCGCGGCGTCGTCGATGGTGGCGCCCAGCAGCACCACGTCCTCGGCGATGCTGCGCACCCTCAGGATCTCCGTGTGCCCGCCGGAGACCAGCAGGGCGCCCAGGTTTTCCGGCAGCGCCCCGGCGGTGGACCGGGCGGCGATGGAAGGATCGAGCAGCCCCACCCCGACGTGGGCGACCAGGTGGTTGATGGCGTACAGCGGCTTGCCCGTGGCCAGTGCCAGTGCCTTGGCGGCGCTGACCCCCACCATGAGCGCGCCGGCCAGGCCGGGCCCGCTCGTGACCGCGATGGCGTCGACGTCGGCCAGGCTCACGCCGGCGTCCGAGAGGGCCTTCTCCAGCGTGGGCACCAGCGCGTCCAGGTGGGCGCGGGAGGCGATCTCCGGGATCACCCCGCCAAAGCGGACGTGTTCGGCCATGGAGGAGGACACCGTGTTGGTGAGCAGCTCCGTGCCGCGGACCAGGCCGACGCCGGTCTCGTCGCAGGAGGACTCGATGCCCAGGATCAGGGGTTCCGCCGACGTCATGGGTGGTCCTTCCGGTGGTGGTGCGTGAGGGGGTCGGAGAGTGTCAGGCGCATGACCAGCCCGTCGGCCCCGTCCCGGTAGTACCGGCGCCGCGTGTGGATGTGTTCAAAGCCGAACCGCGCATAAAGCTCCTGCGCCCGCGGGTTGACGGCGCTGACCTCCAGCATGACGGCCCGGGCGCCGCGCCGCCGCGCCTCCGCCAGGAGTTCGGCCAGCATGGCCCGGGCGATGCCGCGGCCCCCGAATTCGGGCTCCACGCCAATGGTTTGGATGYCCCCGATGGGCGGCACGCACATGAGTCCGGCGTAGCCGACAATCCTCTTGACTTCGGCGGATCCTCCCACTTCCGCGACGATGTACCGCCGGGTCTTCGGCTGCGCGAGCTCATCGACGAACATGTGGCGGGGCCAGCAGTCGATGCCGAAGAGGCGCACGTCCATGGCGGCAATCGCATCGATGTCCGCCGACACCATGTCCCGGAGCACGGCCGGCGCCGGACCCTCAGCAGGGGGCGCCGCCGACGGCTCCTCCCCGGCGCGGGGGGTCACAGGGCACGCTTTCGCGGCCCCGGCACCTTGGCGTCCGATTCCCGCAGGTACAGCGGGGTGGAGGCGAGCAGTTCCGCCCCGTCCCGGAGCTTGCGCGCGGCCATCCGGCCCAGGGACAGCGCCGTGGGCTGGGCATGGGCAAAGGCGGGATCCACGACACAGCCGCCGGCGGCCAGTTCCTGGGCATACAGGCCGGCGCCGGCCCCGTACACGGGCACATTGCGGAGCGCGACGGCCGGGCCCACCGCTGGTCCGGCCAGCAGGGCGCCGTCGGCGTCGTAGCGGGCCGAGTAAATTTCCTTGCGGCGCGCGTCGGTCGCGATCACAAACTCGCCGTCGGGCGCGGCCCGGGGGGCGCCGTCGGGCGCGGCGAAGAGCACGTCCCAGGCCAGCGCGTCCAGGCTCATGAGCCCGTGCAGCGGCACCTGCCAGGCGAAGCTGAGGGTGCGGGCCAGGGCGATCCCGGAGCGCAGGCCGGTGAACGGGCCGGGCCCCACGCCCACCACAATGGCGTCCAGGGCCGGGCCCTGCGTCACGGCGTCGGCGAACAGGGCACGCACGCCGGGTGCCAGCACCTCGGCGTGGCTGCGGGTGTCCGCCGTGGCAAAATCGGCGTACACCGTGAGCGGCCCGTCGGGGCCGGCGCCGGGGTCGAATTCCAGCAGCGCGGCGCTGGCCACGGCGGAGGTGTCAATGGTGAGGATGCGCACGTCTTTAGCCTATTCCACCGGGTCCGAGACGGCTGCGAGCGCGGCAAAGTCCACGCCGTCCCAGCGCGGACCGATGGCGCGCAGGCGCAGGAGGCGCGGTTCGTCGTCGTCGCCGTCGCCGAATGGCTCGCCGTCAAAGGTCCCGTCCACGGTGCCATCGATGGTGCCGTCGCCGCTCGACGCCGGGGCGGCGGCCGGGCCGGCCGCTCCCGCGGGCGCCTGCACCGGCCGCGACGGGCCGCCGGTGGCGCGGACCAGGTCGATTTCCAGGCGGCTGGCGGCCAGGTGCTCCACCCGGTCGGCACCCCATTCGACGACGGTCACGGAGGAGTCCATCGTGTTTTCCAGGTCGATGTCGTCAATCTCCGCCGCCGAGCCCAGCCGGTAGGCGTCCACATGGACCAGGTCGGGGCCGCCCGGGTTGGGGCCAGCGGGCAGGTTGGGGTGGATGCGGACCAGCACAAACGTGGGGGAAATGATGCCCGGGCGCACCCCCAGGCTCGCTCCCAGGCCCTGGGTGAAGGTGGTCTTGCCGGCGCCCAGCTCGCCGGTGAGGACGATCAGGTCCCCGGCCCGCAGGTAGGCGGCCAGGTTCCGGGCGAGCTGGCGGGTCTGCTCGGCGGTGGTGGTGGCGAACTCCCACATCATGCGTCGGCGCCTTCGGGGCGCGGCTCGCTGCCGGACCCGCCGTTGACATAGGTGCGCGGAACGCGCGGGCTGATCCGGGTCACCACCTCGTAGTTGATGGTTCCGGCGGCCGCGGCCCAATCATCGACGGTGGGGCCGCCGTCGGCGCCGTTGCCAAAGAGCACGGCGGCGGTGCCGGGGTCCGCGCCGCGGTTGCCGGCATCGGGCCCCAGGTCAACCACCATCTGGTCCATGGCGATGCGCCCCATGACCGGATAGGTGACCCCGTTGATCCGGACGGGGCCGCCGGTGGCGATGCGGGGGATGCCGTCGGCATAGCCCAGCGGGACCAGGCCCAGCGTGGTCGGGCGGTCCGTGATGAAGTTCAGCCCGTAGGAGACGCCCTGTCCGGCGGGGACGTCCTTGCACAGGGCCAGCTGTGTTTGCAGGGTCATGGCCGGGTGCAGGCCGAGGTCCGCGGAGGTCTGGTCGGCAAAGGGGGAGAGCCCGTAGATGCCCAGTCCGACGCGCACCAGGTCAAAGTGCGAATCCGGGCGCGAGAGCGTGGCGGGGGTGTTGGCGATGTGCCGCACCTCCAGGTCGGCCCCGGCGTCCTCGGCGACGGCCACGGCCTCGCGGAAGAGTTGGAGCTGGCGGTCGGTTTCCGGCCGGTCGGGCTCGTCGGCGACGGCCAGGTGGCTGAAGACGCCCACCACGCGCAGCAGGCCCTGGTCCTGATAGGCGATGGCGTCTGCCACGAGGGCGTCCCACCGGTCCATGGCGCAGCCGTTGCGGCCCAGCCCGGTGTCGATCTTCAGGTGCACGCGGGCGGGGCGTTCCTCGGCGCGCGCGGCGGCGGCGATGTATTCCAGCTCCCAGCCCGAGCAGCCGATGTCGATGCCGTGGGCAACGGCCGCGGCGAAGTCCGAGGAGGGGGTGTGCAGCCATGCCAGCAGCGGGGTGTCGATGCCGGCGCGGCGCAGCACCAGGGCCTCGCTGATGTGGGCGGTGCCCAGCCACTCGGCACCGGCCGCCACGGCCGCCCGGGCCACCGGGACCGCCCCGTGCCCGTAGGCGTCGGCCTTCACCACGGCCATGAGCCGGGCGGGTGCGGCGATGGCGCGCAGCGCGGCGACGTTCTTGCCGATGGCGGCGAGGTCAATGATGGCTTGCCGTTCAGGGGTCGAAACCCGGCTGGGAACGGTGGCTGCAGTGGAAGTCACCCCTTCATTTTAGGCCCGGAGCGGAGCCGTCCGGCGCAGGCGCCAGCCCGGGCGGGAAGGCGGGTGGGTGTGGCTGGTGCCGGCGGTGGAAAGATATATACAGTTACACGCAGCGCTTATGCGGAAGGAGTCACCGTGCACCAGGTTCGACGCGTGGCCATGCTGTCCCTGCACACCTCCCCCCTGGAGCAGCCCGGCGGCGGCGATGCGGGGGGCATGAACGTCTATGTCCGCGCGCTGGCCCTGGAGCTGGCGGCCGCCGGCATGCTGGTGGACATCTACACCCGGCGCACCTCGGCCGACCAGGCCGACACCGTCGCGCTGGCCCCGGCGGTCATGGTGCACCACATCACCGCCGGGCCGTTTGCCAAGGTCTCCAAGGAAGCCCTGCCGGAGCTCATCAACGAAATGGCCGACGCCGTCTCCGCCCACATCACGGCCCTCGCCGCCGACGGCACCGCGGTGCCGGTCAACGTCATCCATTCGCACTATTGGGTCTCCGGCATGGCCGGGATCCTGGTGGCCAAGACGCTCGAGGTGCCCCTCGTCCACACCATGCACACCATGGCCCGGGTGAAGAACAACCACCTGTTGCCCGGCCAGAGTGCCGAGCCCGGCATCAGGGCGGACGGCGAACAGCACATCGTGGCCGCCGCCACCCGTCTGATCGCCAACACCACGGCCGAGGCCGCCGAGCTGGAACGCCACTATGACGGCTGCGAGCAACGCATCGACGTCGTCTCCCCCGGCGTTGATTTGAAGGTTTTCAAGCCCGCCTTCCGGGACCGCTCCCGCCGCGAGCTGGGGGTGGGGGCCGGGGACTTCCATGTGGTCTTTGCCGGCCGGATCCAGCGGCTCAAGGGTCCCCACGTCCTGGTCAAGGCCGCCGCCTGCCTGCGCCGGCACCGCCCGGAGATCCCGCTCCGCCTGAGCTTCCTGGGCGCCCGCAGCGGCCGCGACAAATACGATCTGGCCCAGCTGATCACCGACGCCGGCCTGGACGGGGTGGCCACCGTGATGCCGCCGGTCGGGTCGCTGGAACTGGCCCACTGGTATCGCAGCGCGGACGTGGTTGCCATGCCGTCCGCGAGCGAATCGTTCGGCCTGGTGGCCCTGGAGGCCCAGGCGTGCGGGACCCCCGTCATCGCCACAAACGTCGGCGGGCTGCCCCGGGCCATCAGCGACGGCCGCACGGGCCTGCTGGTGGAGGGCCGGTCCGGCCGCGTGTGGGCCGACGCCATCGCCTCACTGTACGACTTTCCGGACACCCGCATCGACATGGGCCGGGCGGCCTCCGTGTTTGCCGAATCCTACGGCTGGGAAGACACGGCCGCCCAGACCATGGCCAGCTACGACCTGTCCGTGACCTACCAGTACGTGGCCCCGCCGGGATGCTGAGGCGCCCGCGGTGCGGCGCAGCCGAGCGTTGATACCGTCACCTTGAAGACGAGAGGACCTTTCCCCATGACACGTCCCGCAGTTTCGGACCCCAACCCCACCTGGTGGCGCCAGGCCGCGGTCTACCAGATCTATCCGCGCAGCTTCGCCGACACCACCGGCGACGGGCTGGGCGACCTGCCCGGCGTCACGGCCCACATGAACTACCTCTCCGCCCTGGGCATCGACGCCATCTGGCTGAGCCCGTTTTACCCCTCGGCGCTGGCGGACGGCGGGTACGACGTCGACGACTACCGTGACGTCGACCCCCGCCTGGGCACGCTGGCCGACTTTGACGCCCTCGTGGCCGCCGCGCACGACGCCGGCATCCGCGTCATCGTGGACATTGTGCCCAACCACAGCTCCGACCGGCACGCCTGGTTCCAGGCCGCGCTGGCGGCCGCGCCCGGATCCCCGGAACGGGCCCGGTACCACTTCCTGGACGGGCTGGGCGCGGATGGCGAGCTGCCGCCGTCGGACTGGATTTCCCACTTTGGCGGGGGCGCCTGGACGCGGGTGATTGAACAGCGCGGGCCGAACGCCGGCCGGCCGGGCCAGTGGTACCTGCACCTGTTTGCCAAGGAACAGCCCGACTTCAATTGGGACAACCCGGAGGTGCGCGAGGACTTCCACACCACCTTGCGCTTCTGGGCCGACCGCGGCGTGGACGGGTTCCGCGTGGATGTGGCCCACGCCCTGGCGAAGGACATGGCGCTGCCGCTGCGCTCCAAGACGATCCTGGACATCGAGGTCGATGACGGCACGGACCCCTTGTTCGACAGGGACGCCGTGCACGACATCTTTGCCGGCTGGCGGCGGGTGCTCAACGAATACGACCCGCCCAAGGCCGCCGTCGCCGAGGCCTGGGTGCCGTTCACCAACCGCCGGCTGAAGTACGCCCGCCCGACGGAATTGGGCCAGGCGTTCAACTTTGACCTGCTCCAGGCCCCGTTCGACGCCGTGGAGTTCCGGGCGATTGCCGAAAAGTGCCTCGTGGAGGCGGACGCATCCGGCGCGTCCTCCACGTGGGTGTTCTCCAACCACGACGTCGTCCGCCACCCGTCCCGCTATGCGGTGGACGGCGTCAGCACCCGGGAGGAGATGGAGGCGTGGCTGATGTCCGGGGGCACCGTGCCCCCCGCCGACCTGGAACGGGGCCTGCGCCGGGCCCGGGCGGCAACACTGTTCATGCTCGGCCTGCCCGGGTCGGCCTACCTGTTCCAGGGCGAGGAATTGGGCCTGTTCGAGGTCGCCGACCTGCCCGAGGACGCCCTGGCGGACCCCACCTGGTTCCGCAGCAATCACCGTGTCAAGGGCCGGGACGGCTGCCGGGTGCCGCTGCCGTGGGATGCGACGGCGGCGAACTTCGGGTTTGGCGGCCCGCCCTGGCTGCCGCAGCCGGACTGGTTCGCGCACAAGGCCGCCAGCGTCCAGGACGGCGCGGCCGGGTCCACGCTGGAGATGTACCGGGCGGCGCTGAGCTGGCGGCGCAAGCTGCAGGCGGAGGAGTCCCTGGCGTGGGTCAGCGAGCCGGCGGCGACCGTCAGCCGCTACCGCCGCCCCAACGGCTGGGAGGTCATCACCAACTTTGGCAAGGCCCCGGCGGCGCTGCCGTCCGACGTCGTGCTGGCCAAGGTGGTGCTCAGCTCCGGGGAACCCGCCGCGTCCCTCATCCCCGGCGAAACAACCTACTGGCTCGCCCCTTAACGCAACTGACCCGCAAAAGATGTCGAAAACAAGGCGATTTTCGCGATTTTTCGGCTCTTCTGACGTATCCGTGGGTTAGTTTCGGCCTGGGAGGGCGGGTTTGTGGCCTCCCAGGCTGAGCATGGCTAGGGCGATGAGGGCTTCGGGTTTCTTG